>CAVCAX010000060.1:33362-101464 GCA_963599995.1 Coprobacillus sp. CAG:698 | reverse complement strand
CCGCCTTAGGAGGCACCGCAATGATGATGCGCCGTAAGGTATTTACCGGCATGAGGAATTTCGCAATCATAACCTCCCTATGCAATCCTTTCAACAGGCTGTCTGCCAGGCTACCGAAGAAAGAGTCTACAATATTGACTTTACGGTGCAATCCGATAATCACATCTGTCACCTCATACTCCTTGGCTGTGTGGATAATGCCGGAAGCGATATTCAAGTCGTACCGGCTAATCTGCGCCAAAGAGACATCGGCTGATGCCGCTATCATAGCCGCACGCTCCAGATTCCTCTTTCCTCTCGCCTCCAGATGTTCGGAACTGCTGTTATCATTGATTACATTCAATGCCATCAGATTGTTCCTTTGTTTAGAGTCACGAATCACCAGAGAAAGATTTATCAGTTCCTCGATTGTATCCGGATTCGCCACCGGTATCAGAATCTTCTCCGGAATATTTTTCTTATCCTCCGCATCCAGCTGTGCTTCATCCATAGCCAGTTTACGCGCCGCTCTTTCCGTGACAAACGAACTGATGATGCAGGTGAACAGAATCAGGACAATCGTTCCGTTCAACACATCCTCGTTCAGCAACCGTTCGCCACCGGGAAGAATAATATTGTATCCCACCAATACGGCCGCTAAGGTTGCAGCCGCCTGGGCATTACTGAGTCCGAACATCAGTTCACGTTCGATCGCCTTCATCCTGTATATTTTCTGAGTCAGCCACGAAGCAATCCACTTGCTGATCAAGGCTACCGTAATCATCACCACAGCCACCTTCAAAGCATCTCCATGCCCGAAAAGGATTTTGATATCTATCAGCATTCCCACCCCGATCAGGAAATAAGGGATAAACAAGGCATTCCCGACAAACTCGAGGTGATTCATCAACGGTGATACATGCGGTATGAGACGATTCAAGACCAAGCCGGCAAGAAACGCTCCCAGGATACCTTCCATTCCGACAAATTCCATCAGTCCCGCTCCAAGAAAGACCATGGCAAGAACGAATATAAACTGCATCACATTGTCGTCATACTTGCGGAAGAACCAGCGGCCGATGCGCGGAAAGAAGAAAATAATCAGAAAGCCCAAGAAAATGACTTTCACCACCAGCCACAACCAAAACATCTCCGAAGACTCCCCCTTAAACAAACCGCCGATAACAGCCAAAACCAGCAAAGTCAGGGTATCCGTTACTGCCGTGCCCCCCACAGCAATGCTGACACTGCGATGCCGTGATACCCCATAACGGATGACGATGGGATAAGCGACCAGCGTATGAGAAGCGTACATACTGGCCAGCAGAACCGATGTGATAAAACCGTATTTCAATACGGTCATATTGGTAATGAACCCCAATGCCATCGGGATGACAAAAGCCAACAACCCCAACACCGCAGCTTTTCCCCGGTTTTTCTTGAAGTCCCCCATATTCATTTCCAGTCCGGCAAGAAACATGATGTAGTAGAGTCCGACTTTACCAAACAGTTCAAAACTGCTGTCGCGTGCCAATATATTGAATCCATGTTCTCCAATCATCACTCCCGCCAGAATCATGCCGATAATATGAGGAATGCGAAGGCGCCCCAGTACCATCGGAGCAAACAAGATAATAAGAAGTACAAGGAGAAATATCCATGTAGGGTCCGTTATAGGTAGGTTAAAGTCAAGGTCAAGCCACTCCATATATCCAAGTTTTACGTTTTCTCTGCAAAATAACAAAAAAGTTATCAATTATATGGCAGAATGTTATAATTTTGCAGCCAATTATTTACTATTCGGAAGAATAGAAAAGGAAAATCAATATTCAATTAAAACGAAAAAAAAGATGAAAGTAGCTATTGTTGGCGTAAGCGGAGCCGTAGGACAAGAGTTCCTGCGCGTGCTCGATGAAAGAAATTTTCCGTTGGACGAGTTAGTTTTGTTCGGCTCTAAACGCAGTGCCGGAAGCAAATACACCTTCCGCGGTAAACAGATCGAGGTCAAACTCTTACAACACAATGATGACTTCAAAGGGGTAGACATTGCTTTCACATCCGCTGGTGCAGGTACGTCTAAGGAATTCGCAGAAACCATCACCAAATACGGTGCTGTGATGATCGATAATTCCAGCGCTTTCCGCATGGACAACGATGTACCTTTGGTGGTACCTGAGGTGAATGCCGCCGATGCCAAGGACCGCCCGCGCGGTATCATCGCCAACCCCAACTGCACCACCATCCAAATGGTAGTTGCATTGAAAGCCATCGAACAGCTCTCACACATAAAAACCGTGCATGTATCCACTTACCAGGCAGCCAGCGGTGCCGGCGCAGCAGCTATGGCCGAACTTTACGAACAATACCGCCAGGTACTCGCTAACGAACCTGTTACGGTAGAAAAATTCGCTTATCAATTGGCATTCAACCTGATTCCTCAAATTGACGTATTCACAGAAAACGGATATACCAAGGAAGAGATGAAGATGTACAATGAGACCCGTAAAATCATGCACTCGGACATCAAAGTCAGCGCTACCTGCGTGCGTGTTCCGGCATTGAGAGCACACTCCGAAAGCATCTGGGTGGAAACCGAGCGTCCTGTTTCGGTAGAAGAAGCCCGCGAGGCATTTGCCAAAGGCGAGGGTCTTGTCCTGAAAGACAACCCGGCCGAGAAGGAGTACCCGATGCCGCTGTTCCTTGCCGGTAAAGACCCTGTGTATGTAGGCCGTATCCGCAAAGACCTGACCAACGATTGCGGACTGACATTCTGGATTGTAGGCGATCAGATAAAGAAAGGCGCCGCACTGAATGCCGTGCAGATTGCCGAATACCTGATTAAAGAAAAGAATGTAGGATAAGAACACCGGCTGAAGGTATTGTTTATCCGAAAGTATTATTCATCCGAAGTCACCTCTGTCACAGACCTCTGTAGCAGAGGTGACTTTCTTATTCACATACCCTACCTCCCTGTGGCAGACAGCACACCGACAGTTCCAGCCCGACGCAACCGTCCTCAAAATCATTAAGTACCCTACTGCGATTTTCTTTCAGTATGAGAATGGAGCATTGCAAAGAAAATCATATATTTGTATCCAAATCTAAAAAGCAAGTCGGGAAATGAAACTTATCGC
The DNA here is from genome assembly GCA_963599995.1 of Coprobacillus sp. CAG:698. Classification (GTDB taxonomy): domain Bacteria; phylum Bacteroidota; class Bacteroidia; order Bacteroidales; family Bacteroidaceae; genus Bacteroides. Next base: position 98,351 of record CAVCAX010000060.1, on the reverse strand, counting down.
AGAAAGTGGTTCTACAAGGACAGAATGGGCTCTGATTGAAGATAATCATCTTATCCAAAGAGCTTTCACGGAAGGTTTGAATCCTTTTTTCCAAACCAGAAGAGAAATAAGCCGGAGCGTCAGGCTCGGACTCCCCCCATCTTTCTTCAAAAGAAAACTGGAGCAGGTTTATTATTATGGTGCCGGCTGTACCTCCAACGAAAAGAAGAATATCCTGGGAGCTTCATTGGTTGCACAGTTCAAGACCCCGATTCAAGTTGAAAGCGATCTGTTGGCGGCGGCACGCGGCCTGTTCAAATGCGACGCAGGAATAGCCTGCATTTTAGGCACCGGTTCCAATTCTTGTTTTTATGACGGCAAAATCATTGTTAAAAACGTAAAAGCCGCCGGTTACATCCTGGGCGATGAAGGCAGCGGGGCTGTCTTGGGCAAGCTATTTCTTTCCGATGCATTAAAAGGACTGGCTCCCAAAGATATCACGGCTGATTTTTACGACAAATTTCGTATCACAGCAGACGATGCGATGGAATCAGTCTACAACCTGCCGTTCCCCAATCGTTTTTTGGCTACCATTTCTTATTTTCTTGCAGATTATCTGGATAATGAATATGTCTACGAATTACTGATAAATAATTTAAGGAACTTTTTTACCCGCAATGTATGCCAATATGATTATAAAAGCTACCCTATCCGTTTTATCGGTTCAGTCGCCTATCATTATTCCGAGATACTGAGGGAAGTGGCCAAAGGCTTTGGAGTCGAATTGAATATCATAGAGGAAACACCCATGAACGGACTCATAGAGTTTCATTCTATGAACATGGAAGAGCTGTAAACGAACCGGCATAACCGCCCCGGTCCCAATAGCTTCTGCCACACCGGCCACCCTTACGGAAATACACATTCCACCTACCTGTCACCTCCTCAAACGCGAAGCATAGGCGTGCAAAATATTGATTATAATTCTAAAAATATAAAAATATATGTTTTCAATATTAAATCATACATTATCTTTGCAGACAAAGAACCTCCTTTGATATAACACATTATGAAAAGACAATCTCCCCTTCATGAATCACCAATCATTAAATTATAAATGACCGCATGACTCCAGTTTCTATTTTAATCACAATCGTAGCGTATTTCATTATCCTGTTTACGGTTTCATACATCGCAGGCAGGAAAGCCGACAATGAAGGTTTCTTTGTCGGAAACCGTAAATCGGCCTGGTATGTAGTGGCCTTTGCCATGATCGGCTCCAGCATATCCGGAGTAACCTTTGTGTCCGTCCCGGGCATGGTAGCTGCCAGCGGATTCTCCTATCTGCAGATGGTGCTCGGCTTCGTCACAGGACAAATCATTATTGCCTTTGTCCTGATACCGCTTTTCTACCGGATGAATTTGGTATCCATTTATGAATATCTGGAGAACCGGTTCGGTCTGTCTTCCTACAAGACCGGTGCCTGGTTCTTTTTCATCTCCAAAATGTTAGGAGCGGCCGTGCGGCTCTTCCTGGTTTGCCTTACCCTGCAACTGTTAGTGTTCGAGCCGTTCCATCTTCCGTTTATTCTGAATGTCACTATCACCGTAGCACTTGTCTGGCTCTACACATTCCGCGGCGGCGTAAAATCATTGATATGGACTGATTCGCTGAAGACCTTCTGTCTGGTTGTATCCGTGGTTTTATGCATCTATTACATCGCTTCCGATCTTAAGCTGAGCTTCGGGGGCATGCTGACCGCCATCTCCGAGAATGACCTTTCCCGTATGTTCTTTTTCGATGACGTGAATGACAAGCGCTACTTCTTCAAGCAGTTTCTGGCAGGTGTGTTCACAATGATTGCAATGACCGGGTTGGACCAGGATATGATGCAGCGCAATTTAAGCTGTAAGAATTTCAAAGATTCACAGAAGAATATGATCACCAGCGGCATTTCCCAGTTCTTTATCATCCTGCTGTTCCTCATGTTAGGAGTGCTGCTATACACATTTACCGCACAACACGGCATCGAGAACCCCGCAAAGAGCGATGAATTATTCCCGATGATAGCTACCGGCGGTTATTTCCCCGCCATAGTGGGCGTGCTGTTTATCATCGGACTTATTTCGTCCGCTTATTCGGCAGCCGGATCGGCATTGACTGCCCTGACAACCTCTTTCACAGTAGACATACTGGGAGCAAAAAACAAGGCAGAGAACGAACTGGTGAAGATACGCAAACGTGTACACATCGGCATGGCTGTCACCATGGGTATTGTCATCTTCGTATTCAACCTGCTGAACAACACCAGTGTAATCGATGCCGTCTACATTCTGGCCAGTTATACCTACGGTCCGATTTTAGGGCTTTTTGCTTTTGGTATTTTCACCAAGAAACAAGTCCGCGACAAATATATCCCCATAGTAGCCATTGCATCTCCCATTCTTTGTTTTATTTTGCAGGAGAATTCGGAAAAATGGTTCAACGGATACCAGTTCAGCTACGAACTGCTGATATTCAACGCATTGTTCACTTTTATAGGACTTTGCCTACTGATTAAGAAAAATAAAACAAGAGACTGAATATGAAGGCTACGATCAACTGCTTCATTCCTTTTGCCGATGCGGCACAGGCCGAAAAGACCATACAGGGTTTGAAGTCATCAGACTTGGTAAAAGAGATATACCTGTTAACGACGGAAACCACGGCTGTCCCTCTCCGGGGATGCCGGCTTCTGCATGTACCGGCACTCAATGCCACTGCCACCATACATGCGATGGCAACCCACTCCAATGCCGGCTACACCCTGCTTTATACGAAGTACACCACCCTGCAACTGGGCATGTTTGCTCTCGAGCGCATGGTCCGCATAGCAGAAGACAGTGGTGCCGGCATGGTATACGCCGATCATTACCAAGTATCAGAAGGGATCCGGAAAGATGCACCCGTGATAGATTACCAGTTGGGCAGTCTCCGCGATGATTTCAACTTCGGATCGGTTTTGCTGTACAGAGCAAGCGCCCTGCAGGAAGCCGCCGCCCGCATGAAAGCCGACTACCGATTTGCCGGGCTGTACGACCTGCGGCTGAAACTCTCGCAAAAAGAATCACTGGTCCACATCAACGAGTACCTTTACTCGGAAGTAGAAAACGATACCCGAAAAAGCGGTGAGAAAATATTCGATTACGTAGACCCCAAAAACCGTGGAGTACAAATCGAGATGGAGCAGGCCTGCACCGAGCATCTGAAAGAGATAGGCGGCTATCTGGCACCCAACTTCCGGAAGATAGAATTCGACAATGCCGGTTTTGAGTACGAAGCCTCTGTCATTATTCCGGTACGCAACCGCATCCGTACCATCAGAGATGCCATCCGTTCGGTATTAAACCAGAAGACAGACTTTAAGTTCAACCTCATCGTCATCGACAACCACTCCACTGACGGCACAACAGAGGCGATTCGTGAATTCGCATCCGACGACCGCCTCATCCACATCCTGCCCGAACGCGACGACTTAGGCATCGGCGGCTGTTGGAATCTCGGAGTGCACCATGACAAATGCGGAAAATTCGCCGTACAATTGGACAGTGACGATGTGTATAAGGACGAAAATACCCTAAAGACAATGATCCGTGCATTCTACGAACAAAACTGTGCAATGGTGGTAGGCACCTACATGATGACGGATTTCCACCTGAACAGGATCGCCCCGGGCATCATCGATCACAAAGAATGGACACCCGAAAATGGACGCAACAATGCCCTGCGTATTAACGGTCTGGGCGCTCCACGTGCTTTTTACACACCGGTGCTGCGAGAGTTCAATCTCCCCAACACCAGCTATGGAGAAGATTATGCCCTCGGGCTCAACCTCTCCCGCCGGTATCAGATAGGCCGTGTCTACGAAGTAGTATATCTGTGCCGCCGTTGGGACGATAACTCCGACGCTTCGCTGGATATTGTAAAAATGAACGGACACAACTTGTATAAAGACCGGATCCGTACTTGGGAATTACAGGCGCGCATCGCCATGAACCGCTGCCCGAAACAGGAAGACAGATGACTCCAACCGGGGAAAGGGAGAAGGATACCCAAACCGGAAACAGCAAGAAAGATACCAAACCAGGAAGAGCAAGAAAGACACCAAACCGAAAGCAGTAAAATGGATACCCAACAAAGAATAGAACATTTGCTAACCGACCAACTCGCTACGTGGGAGCTGGCAAGGAACAATTATGCCGCATTGGACCGGGTAAGGACCAAAGAACTGAATGTAAACGGGATACGTTACAAAGTACAGTTTAATTCCGCACGCATTGTCTCTTCGGCCGCCAAAGTCGATGCCCGATCCATACAGGAGCGGAAATGTTTTCTTTGCCCCGCCAACCGTCCGACCCGGCAAAAAGGAATTCCATTCAAAGATAATTATCAGATACTGGTTAACCCGTTTCCGATATTCCCGAAGCACCTCACCATTCCGACATCAGAGCACGTGGACCAACGTATAAAAGGACGTTTCGGAGACATGCTCGATCTGGCGGCTGTTGCCGGAGAATATATCGTTTTTTACAACGGTCCCTGGTGTGGTGCCTCTGCTCCCGACCATGCTCATTTTCAGGCCGGAAGTAAAGGTTTTCTCCCGATCGAACAAGAGTGGAGAAACAAGAAAGCCGGAGAGATCATCGCCCACAAGACAGCCTCTCTCTCTTATTTGGATGACGCACCACGGGCAACCTTGATGATAGACGCCGGAAAACGGGAAGACGCCATCGCACTGTTCAACGTGATATACAACGCCATGGAACTCAAACCGGGAGAAGACGAACCCATGATGAACATTCTTGCATGGACAGAGAACAGCCGATGGACGGTTTGTATCTTTCCACGCGCCAAGCACCGCCCGGCCTGCTATGCGGCAACCGGAGATGCCAATATCCTCATCAGTCCGGCATCCGTAGATATGGGAGGTGTATTCATCACTCCGCAGGAAAAAGATTTTGAAAAGCTGACGGCAGCAGATGTCGCATCCATACTCGAAGAGGTCTGTCTTGGCAAGGAAGAGTTTCGCAAACTGAGACAACGTATAAAAGAGCAATTGTGAACTGATAAAGGAACAGTTATAAACGTCTAAAAGAACAATGATGAAAGAGCCTGAGATACATGTCGGCATCCTGTCCGAGACCCGAATAGAGTTTACTTTTCCGGAGCCTTATCGCGTCATCCATGAAAGAGTTTCCGGAAACGCCAACAATAAAGAAGTTCTCGGAAGTGTCAACGGTGAAAGAGTTTCTAAATGCGTCAATGATAAAGAAGTTGCCGGAAAGCAATCTGTTCTTTTTGACAACGGAAAGATTCTCTGGCAAAACAACCGTTACGATGAATTGCTGTTTGAACCTCTGCAGGAAGAGACCGGTTCTTTCGAACTGTCAGATGTAACAATCGGCATCCATTTCCATTGGGAACGCAAAGAGAACCAACGTTTTCACGGAGCACTGAAATTCATTGTAGAAGATGAAAAGATAACTGCCATCAATGTCATCCGCATAGAAGATTATCTAACCAGTGTCATCTCCTCGGAGATGAGTGCGACCGCCTCTCCGGAGCTGTTGAAAGCCCATGCCGTCATTTCACGCAGCTGGTTGCTCTATCAGTTGGAAGCTAAAAAAGAAAAGAGTAAACAGCTAAAAGCGGAGAATGAAAAGCCCGGGCAACCGAATACAGAAACAGAAGAACCGGAACAGGTAAAGACGGAACGAATCAAATGGTACGACCGGGAAGATCACGCACACTTTGACGTATGCGCCGACGACCATTGCCAGCGCTACCAAGGAATAACCCGGGCAACCACTGAAAACGTGGCACAAGCGGTCCAAGCCACCCGGGGGCAGGTATTGACTTTCGACAACAAAATCTGCGATGCCCGCTTCTCAAAATGTTGCGGAGGAGCCCTCGAAGAGTTTCAATACTGCTGGGAAGATGTAAGACACCCCTACCTTGTCGGACGGCGGGACAGCCAAAAAACGACTTTCCTCCCCGACTTACGCATCCATTCGGAAGCAGAGAAGTGGATACGAAACTATCCGGAAGCCTTCTGCCATACCCAAGAAAAGAGAATACTCAGTCAGGTATTGAACAATTACGATCAGGAGACCACCGATTTTTACCGTTGGAGAGTGGAATATACGCAGGAAGAGCTTGCCGCACTGATTCTCCAACGTTCCGGCATCGACTACGGACAGATCATAGACCTGATTCCTATCGAACGCGGCACCTCCGCCCGTATCTCCAAGTTGAAAATCATCGGAACGAAAAGGACGTTCATCATCGGCAAGGAATTGGAAATCCGGAGAACCCTGTCTCCTTCGCATTTATACAGTTCGGCGTTCGTCGTGGACAAAGCCGGAATTAAAGACGGCATCCCCGGAAAATTCATTCTCACAGGTGCCGGCTGGGGGCATGGCGTCGGACTTTGTCAGATAGGTGCCGCCGTTATGGGCGAACAGGGGTATACTTACAACGAAATATTGCTGCACTATTATACCGGTGCCGCTATTGAGAAATTATATTAAACAGACCTGTATCATGAAAAACAAAGAACTGTCTCCGTGGGCCTGGATACCGACCCTGTACTTTGCACAAGGTCTGCCTTACGTAGCCGTGATGACCATCTCTGTCATCATGTACAAAAAGCTCGGCATCTCCAACACGGACATCGCCCTATATACCAGCTGGCTGTACCTCCCCTGGGTTATCAAGCCATTCTGGAGCCCCTTTATCGACCTGCTGAAAACCAAACGCTGGTGGGTAGTGACCATGCAGCTCCTGGTGGGAGCAGGACTTGCCGGCATCGCTTTCACCCTCCCGATGCCCGATTTCTTTCGGACAACCCTCGCCATATTCTGGCTGGTTGCCTTCAGTTCGGCCACGCACGACATAGCCGCCGACGGGTTCTACATGCTGGCATTAAGCGTCCGGGACCAAGCAATGTATGTCGGCATCCGAAGCACCTTTTACCGGATTGCCACAATAGCCGGACAAGGGCTTCTGGTCGTACTGGCCGGCGAACTGGAAAAGCGCACTTCCACCATAGCCATGGCGTGGAGCATCACGTTCTATATCCTCGCAGGGCTCTTCATCGCATTCTATCTATACCACAGCTACCTGTTGCCCCATCCGGCATCCGACAAGCCGGCCGTGGGCAATGTTACTGCCAATAACCTGTTCAAAGAGTTCTTTGCCACCTTCGCAAGCTTCTTCCGCAAGCCGCAAGCCGGAATTGCCATCTTGTTCATGCTGTTCTACCGCTTGCCGGAAGCACAATTGGTAAAGCTCATCAACCCTTTTCTGCTCGACCCCATTGAAAAAGGCGGGTTAGGACTGAGCACGGCCGAAGTAGGCTGGGTATACGGTACCATCGGCATCATCGGACTCACTCTCGGAGGAATCATCGGCGGCATCTGCGCGGCAAAAGGCGGATTGCAGAAATGGCTATGGCCAATGGCATGGAGCATCTCGCTCACCTGCATTACCTTTGTCTATCTGGGATATTTCCAGCCACAGGATCTTCTCACAATCAATATCTGCGTATTTATCGAGCAGTTCGGATACGGATTCGGTTTCACGGCTTACATGCTTTACCTGATCTATTATTCCGACGGTGAGCACAAGACAGCACATTATGCCATCTGTACCGCATTCATGGCGCTGGGCATGATGTTGCCGGGTATGATGGCGGGGTGGTTGCAGGAGATCATCGGATACGAGAAGTTCTTTATCTGGGTAATGATCTGCTGTGCCGCCACCATAGCCGTTTGCGCACTTATCAAGATCGATCCGGACTATGGCAAAAAAGAGAGCGGTGCTGATGCCCGGTACTGAAAAAGTATTCATGCTTCCGGGAATTGTCTGAAAATGATTGTTTAGAAAATGATTGTTTATATAAATAAAAATGGATAAGAAGAATAAATACCAGGCCTTTCTGCAGGAAATCTCACGGTTTATCCCGCAAGAAAGAATCTACACTGACGAATTACGTCGGCTGGCATGGGGAACGGATGCCGGTTTCTACCGGCTTATTCCCCAGATTGTCATTCGTTCGGCCAACGAACAGGAGATAACGGATTTATTGCGTTCGGCAACCCGGCACCGGTTACCGGTGACCTTCCGGGCAGCCGGAACGAGCCTGTCCGGACAAGCCATCAGCGACTCCATTCTCATTATAGCCGGAAAGAACTGGGAGAAATACAGCATCTCTCCCGACCACGACCGGATTACCATGCAACCCGGCATCATCGGACAGCGTGTCAACGAACTGCTGCGACCATTCGGACGTAAATTCGCCCCGGATCCGGCCTCGGTAAAAAGTGCCATGATAGGCGGCATCGTGATGAACAACGCTTCCGGTATGAATTGCGGAACGCATGCCAACAGCGATAAGATGCTATTGTCTGCCCGTATCATACTGGCAGACGGCACTCTGCTCGACACCGGCAACGATGCCAGCAAACAGGAATTCCTAATGACGCACGGAGAGTTTATCAAACAGATCCAATCGCTGCGCGACCGGATCCGTGCCGACAAAGAACTCAGCGACCGGATCCGCTATAAATATTCTATCAAGAACGTAACGGGATTGAACTTACTGCCTTTCGTCACATTCGACGACCCGTTCGACATCATCACCCACTTAATGGTGGGATCGGAAGGAACGCTGGCATTTCTTTCCGAAGTCACCATGCGCACTGAATACGACTATCCGTACAAGGCCAGCGCCATGCTCTATTTCCAGGAGATCAAAGAGGCATGCCGGGCGGTAGTGGCCTTGAAGAGACTGACCAACGAAAAGAAGGAATGGATTGTGAAAGGCGCCGAGCTGCTCGACTGGAAATCACTGGCATCGGTCGATGACCCGACAGGCGAAGGCCTCACCGCCGTACTGGCAGAGACCAAAGCGCACAGCAAAGAAGAGCTGGCCGCCAATATCACCGTCATAGAAGAAGCGCTGAAACCTTTCAATACCTACACCCCCGTTCACTTTACGGACAAGCCGGAGGAATACTCCAAATACTGGGCCATCCGCTCCGGCATATTCCCTTCCGTAGGGGGAACCCGGAAACCGGGAACCACGAGCCTCATCGAAGACGTGGCCTTCCACATCGAGGATCTGCCCGAGGCGACCGCCGACCTGCAACAGCTGATAGCGCGCCACGGATACGATGACGCCTGCATCTACGGGCATGCCCTCGAAGGTAATTATCATTTCATCATCAACCAGTCTTTCGGTACGGAGGCAGAAGTCAAGCGCTACGAGGCACTGATGAATGACGTCAAGACTTTGGTAGTAGACAAATATGACGGTTCGCTGAAAGCAGAACACGGCACCGGACGCAACATGGCTCCGTTCGTAAAATACGAATGGGGAGAGAAAGCGTATCGCCTGATGCAAGCCGTCAAAACGCTCTTCGACCCACTGAATATACTCAATCCGGGAGTTATCTTCAACGATGATCCTCACTGCCACATCAAGAATTTCAAGCCGTTGCCACTATTAGGCAGCTCTCATCGGCAAGCGGAGGGCAACAGCAAGAGTGTACCGGATAGCAGTAAAAGCACATCGGATAGCAGCAAGAGCACGCCGGACATCAGCAAGATAGACAAGTGCATCGAATGCGGTTTCTGCGAAGTGAACTGCGTGACTTGCGGTTTCACCCTTTCTTCGCGCCAACGCATCGTGCTGCAGCGCGAAATCTCCCGCCTCAAAGCCAGCGGTGAAGATCCCCAAAGACTGGCAACCTTGCAGAAGCAATACCGCTACCCCGGCAATCAGACCTGTGCCGGCGACGGTCTCTGCTCTACCTCTTGCCCGATGGGAATCAACACGGGCGATCTGACTCATTATATCCGTCAGCAGGAATTACCGGAAGGCAGCTTCGCCTACTCCATTGGCAACTTTGCCGCCAACCACTTTGCCGGTATAAAAAGCAGCCTGCGGCCTATGCTGACCTTAGCCAATGCAGCGCACACCGTTTTAGGCACATCGGCAATGCTTACCCTCACGACGGGAATGCATCATCTGTTGGGTATCCCGCAATGGACTCCTTTCATGCCCAAGAGCTACAAGAACAAGAGCAACAAGAAAAGGGAGAACTCCCAACAGAGACAGGACTTTCAGGTAAACAAGGTCGTTTATTTTCCGAGCTGTATCAATCAGACGATGGGACTTCCCAAGAAATCCAGAGAGAAACAGCCACTCGTGGACAAGATGTTATCGCTCCTGCAAAAGGCCGGATACGAAGTGATCTTCCCGAAAGAGATGGAGAAACTCTGCTGCGGCACAATCTGGGAGAGCAAAGGCATGCCGGATATTGCCGACCGTAAATCGGCGGAACTGGAAAAAGCCTTGTGGGAGGCTTCCGAAGAGGGAAAATACCCCGTGCTCTGCGACCAAAGTCCCTGCCTGCACCGCATGCGTGAGACCATCCGGAAGATGAAGCTCTATGAACCGGCCGAGTTTATCTATACCTTCCTGCGCGACAAGTTGGAATTCTGCCCGGTCGACCGCCCGGTAGCCATCCACATCACCTGCTCCATGCGCCGGATGGGATTGGCGGACACCCTCCTTTCTCTGGCACGGCTATGCTCCACCCGGGTGATCGTGCCCGAAGAGGTGGGATGCTGCGGCTTTGCAGGAGACAAAGGATTCACACATCCGGAGGTGAACGGCTATGCACTGCGTAAGCTACGCCCCCAACTGGAAAAGGCAGGCGTACAGACCGGATATTCCAACAGCCGCACCTGCGAAATAGGGCTGGCTACCCACACAGGGGTAACCTACGTATCCATCGCCTACCTCGTAGACGAATGTACCACCCCCCGTCGTTCAAACTGAAAACTTAACACATAAAAACTACCTAAAATGAATAAAACAACCAGTAAACGCCTCTTAGCCCTCGACATACTGAGAGGCATCACCATTGCAGGAATGATTTTGGTGAACACCCCCGGATCATGGTCGTATGTCTACGCACCATTGAGACACGCCCAATGGAACGGCTTGACGCCGACCGATCTCGTATTTCCCTTTTTCATGTTTATCATGGGAATATCGACCTACATTTCTCTCAGGAAATACAATTTTGAATTCAGCCGCTCCGCCGCTCTGAAAATTCTCAAGCGCACCATCGTTATTTTCGCCATCGGATTGGCGCTTGCATGGTTCTCCATGTTCTGCCGCACCTGGTGCTCCTTGTCGACCGAGGATATCCCGTTCTTCTCCCGCCTCGGACAGTCCGTCTGGACATTCGACCACATCCGTATTTTAGGAGTCATGCAGCGCCTGGCACTCTGCTATGGAGCGACGGCCATCGTTGCCCTGACCTTGAAACACAAGTACATCCCCTACCTGATTGTGACCCTGCTGGCAGGTTACTTCATCCTGCTCGTCACCGGTAACGGATTCGAGTACAACAGTACCAATATACTTTCAGTCGTAGACCGTGCCGTGTTAGGTGAAGCGCACATGTACAACGACAACGGGATCGATCCGGAAGGGTTGTTAAGTACCATCCCTGCCATCGCCCACGTATTGATTGGCTTTTGTGTAGGCAAACTGCTGATGGAGGTAAAAGACATCAACGAGAAACTCGAGCGGCTGTTCCTCATCGGAACAATCCTGACATTCCTGGGCTTCCTGCTCAGCTACGGATGCCCCATCAACAAGAAAATATGGTCGCCCACTTTCGCCATTGTCACCTGTGGATTGGGTTCCAGCTTTCTGGCATTACTCATCTGGATCATCGACGTAAAAGGCTACAAGTCTTGGTGCCGTTTCTTCGAATCGTTCGGTGTAAACCCGCTTTTCATCTATGTCATGGCCGGTATACTTGCCTCTTTATCGGATAACCTCCGTGTTCCGTTCGAAGGGGCGCTTACCAACTTGCATAGCTATATTTACAAAGCCATTCTCCAACCGTTCTTGGGCGATTATCCCGGTTCACTGGCATTTGCGCTCCTCTTTATCGCTATCAACTGGAGCATCGGTTACGTATTGTATAAGAAAAAAATATATATAAAGATATGATATTAATAGCAGACAGCGGTTCTACAAAGACCGATTGGTGTATGGTAGAGCAAGGACAGCTCGTCCGGCAAATCGTTACCAAAGGGATGAACCCTTTCTTTCAATCTGAGGAAGAGATAGAGAATGAGATTGCTACGGCACTGCTTCCTCATTTAGGAACGAACGTGCCCGATGCTGTTTATTTTTATGGCGCCGGCTGTGTTCCGGATAAGGTGCCGATGATGCACCATGCACTCTCCGCACAACTCGATGCCCCCAACGGCATTGAAGTGAACACGGACATGCTTGCCGTGGCCCGTGGACTGTGCGGACATCAACCGGGCATTGCCTGTATCATAGGCACGGGGTCCAATTCCTGTTTCTACGACGGTGAAAAAATAGTAAGCAACGTTTCGCCGTTGGGATTCATTCTTGGCGACGAAGGCAGTGGTGCCGTATTGGGGAAGCTCCTGGTAGGCGACATACTGAAAAACCAGATGACCCCGGAATTGAAAGAGAAATTCCTGCATAAGACCGGACTGACCCCTCCCGAAATCATCGACCGGGTGTACCGGCAGCCGTTCCCCAACCGTTTCCTGGCAAGTCTTTCTCCATTTCTGGCGGAAAACATTCAGGAACCCTCTGTACATGCGTTGGTTCTCGGCAGCTTCAAGGCTTTCTTCCAGCGCAACGTCATGCAATACGATTACAGGAATCATCCGATTCACTTCATCGGCTCCGTGGCCTATCACTACCAGGACGTGCTGCGCGAAGCCGCCCGTGAATGGGGGATACAGATAACAACCATCGTCAAAAGCCCCATGCAAGGGCTCATGACTTTTCATCAGTCGTAAAGCATCATTTATCAATCAGTATTCAGACGGTATTTATCGGTTATTATCAATTATTATTCATCAGTTATTATTTATAAATCACAACATGTTCATCAAGATAACAGAGCAACCTTCGCTCTACAACGATTTAGAGAAGAAGTCTATCCGGGAGATTCTGGAAGACATCAATACAGAGGATCAGAAAGTAGCCCTTGCCACACAGAAAGCGATTCCGCAAATAGAAAAGTTGGTAAGCCTGATTGTTCCGCGCATGAAACAAGGGGGACGCATTTTCTACATGGGAGCCGGCACGAGCGGTCGTTTGGGCGTGCTCGACGCTTCGGAGATTCCACCGACATTCGGTATGCCGCCGACATTGGTCATCGGACTGATTGCCGGAGGTGACACCGCTCTCCGCAACCCGGTAGAGAACGCTGAAGACGACACCCGACGGGGATGGGAAGAACTGGTAGAACACCACATTAACGATAAGGATACCGTGATCGGCATTGCTGCCTCAGGTACCACCCCCTACGTTATCGGAGCATTGCATGCCGCACGGGAACATGGCATTCTGACCGGTTGTATCACCAGCAACCCGGATTCTCCGATGGCCGCAGAAGCCGATGTCCCCATCGAAATGATTGTCGGTCCGGAATATGTGACCGGAAGTTCCCGCATGAAATCGGGTACCGGTCAGAAAATGATTCTGAACATGATTACCACTTCCGTTATGATTCAGTTAGGACGTGTAAAAGGCAATAAAATGGTTAATATGCAGCTTAGTAACCAGAAACTGGTAGACCGTGGCACGCGCATGATTGTTGAGGAACTCGGACTGGATTACGATCAGGCAAAAACATTGCTGCTGATGCATGGTTCTGTCAAAAAAGCGGTAGATGCTTACAAAGCGGGAACTACCGAAAATCCATGATAAGTTGAAAGTTCCGGAAGTCCGTTAAAAGCAGGAAGTAGCGGAATTCCATGAAAGCAGGAAGTAGCAGAATTCCATGAAAGCAGGAAGTAGCAGAATTCCATGAAAGGCGGAAACACCGGAATTCCATGAAAGGCGAAAAGTAGCGGAATTCCGTAAAACGAGTCATTTTGGAGATAAATTTACCCCTTTCACCCCCTTCACCTTTTTGCCCGATCGGCTTATTCATCGGCAATAGAGGGTGAAAGGGCACTCCGTCTTGCCAAGCACCGTACAGACTGTCGGTGACGACTGTGCCCATAATCCGTGAAAACCGTATTCACGGTTCATAAGTACCGTTCCGAGCGGGCTTTCACCCTGTATCTGCGATGGATAAAGACTTTGATGGAAAAAGGTGAAGGAGGTGAAAGGGGTAAAAACAGATCGGATAAAGGCATTATCTCATGCCCATGAAAAGACATTAAGTCTTTTTTTTAAAGATACTATATGTTTTTTTGAAAGATGCTAAGTCTTTTTCCGAAGGACGTTAAGTCTTTTTCTGAAAGATGCTACATGTTTTCCACCCTCTTCCCGTTAAGCTGCCTCATCTATCCTATCGGAAGAGGTTCGATGAAGAATATCCATCCCGCTACTTCTCGGAAGAGGTTCGAGGGGGAATATCCATCAGCCCTTGCACATCCAGCAGTGTAACCTCCCGCTTATCCGCAGAGATAAGCCCTTCCCTTATCATCTTATTGATTTCCTTCGAGAGAGCCGGACGGGTAACTCCCAGATACTCGGCCAATTGTGCCTGGTTATGCTCTAACAATGCCGTATAGCCGGAGGTACAATGCTCCATGAGATAATAAATAAAACGGCTGCGGAGATTTTTATAAGAGAGAATACGCAAACGGGTAATGGTGCATTTGTTACAGTTGCCTGTCACACAAAGAAAGCTGTGAAGAAGCTGCGGCACGGAGCTTAGCAGCTTGAAAACCGAAGAGCGGGTAGCCATCAGAAGAACAGACTCCTTGCTTGCAGTAAAAGTGGCCGGCAAAATATTATTCCCGCCAAACAGATGCGGAGTAGCGAAGGCGCGGGGAGCGATAATCTCCTCGACCTTTACCTGATTGCCGGCTACATCGATGATATTAACCTCCAATTCACCTTTCAGCAACACATACAAATGGTTACAACGCGTATCTTGTTGCAGCACCACCTCTTTTCGGGACACTTTGTACAATACAACATCAAGTTCGTCCATTAAACGACGCTTCACATTCATATCCAAGTCCCGGAAAAGAGGTATCTGCCATGGCAGTTGTTTATACTCATCTGTAAAATCGATTCTTACCACAACATTACTCTTTGGTTATATGGCAAAAATAGTTCTTTTTCAGTTACATTCCTACCATTTAGTAAAGAAAATACGCGGGTTGATATTAAGAGAGACCCATCCCCAATCTTGCCAGGCGTCATGGCTGCCGCCTTTCACCACATCCATGTATTTCGTTCCGAGCATGGTGGAGTAACCGACGGTCAGTTTCACATCTTTCATCACGGTGTAATCTACCTGCAGGTCGAACTCTGATCCGAGACTACGCCCTTTATCATCCTTTACCGTTACGTCATAAGTCGTAGAGAAGTGATGATAATTCAACGACAGTGCCCAACGGGGATTCGGTTTGAAATCAACGCTCAACTGCTTATCCCACAACCCCTTGTTGTAAGCAGAAGCATAGAAGTAATCCATGCCGCCATAAAACTTATGATGTGTACCGTAAAGCGGATCGAACGTAGAGGCTTTGCTGCTTTCCGGATCACCGCTCAGATAGTCGGTCAATATGCCGACAGACCATTGCCGGTTGATTTTATACCCCGCTTTCACACCGAACATATAGGCGGAAACCTTTTTCACATCCTCACCGACTTTTCTTTTGCCGAACTGATAGTAAGCGCTTCCGTTCAGTGTCCAGTTGCCGGGAGTATAAGTGAGATAAGTTCCGGTGGTAGGCATGTAATTGGTTCTTCCTTTTTCGGGTGTTCCTGTCTCATAGCCCACGTTCATGAAGAGCAGAGAGGCATCAAAGTCCTCGGCCCACTTGCCATGATACCACAAGGTCTGCATGGTTTTATAGGGCTGTGCATTCGAAGGGTTATAAAAGCTGCCGCCTATCGTCTTTTCATCGTTCTGGTTGAAAGCAAGGACCAGGTGCATTTTATGTTTCCCTGCCTCGTATCCCAACTTCAACGCGTCATGAAAACGTCCTGCCACATTCCAATCGAGGCTGCCCAGCAAACGCTCATCATCATACACCAACGACTGACGCCCCAGCTGTGCGAAGAGCCCTTTGCCCAAGTCCAGCTTTGCCCATGCCTCATGAAGGATGAAACGCCCGTTCTTATCGATCTGAGGGTCCTGCCCCCACACCCCTACATGCTGGGCCGAAAACTTCATCTGCAGACGTTCCCGCTTATACCCGAGTGAAAAACGGGCACGGTTGTTTATAAAAAAGGCAGGAAGCTGCCCGTCGGCACGCGGACTAAGTACGCCATTGCGATATTCGCCACGGGCACGCAGTTGTGCATCAATGCTAAATTCGTTCTTTTCTTCCTGTGCACAGACAGTAGAAGCGCACAAAGCCAATCCGGTAAAAATAATAGCAGTCAGTTTCATATTATATCAGTTTAAATTATAAGTATGTACGCTCGTTCCTTGTGCCGAAGGCAGGTAGTTGATGCCATACCAACACATTTGAAGTAAAAGAAAGCAGACCAATAATCCGACAAGCGCCTTGCGATGGCTTCTGTGTCGATGAAGCCGGAAGTGGATGTAACACAGATACCCTATCCACGTGGCGGCTGCCCATGTCTCTTTCGGGTCCCAGCTCCAGTAGTGTCCCCAGGCCTCTTTTGCCCACAAAGCACCGAAAAGCATCCCCAAAGTCATAAACGAAAGTCCCACATACACCAGCTCGTCGCAAAGTTCCATTTCCCGTTCGGCCGCCGGTTTCTTCTTTATCCATAGCAGATAAACCGCCATCACCGCAGCTGCCCCAAGCATGGCATAGGCAAACATATATACGATGACATGCGGTGCGAACCAAGGACTTTGCAAAGCCGGCATCAGCGTTTTGTTATGAATTTCGGGTTTAAAAAGATTAATGCAGATAAATACCAATGACAATACGAAGCTGAAGCCTAATATCCACTTATAACGCCAGCGGACATAGGTGATAATGCCTGCCAGCGGCAAGAAGAAAGAGTACCACAAACGGGTTTCCCCCATCGTACGCATCGGCGGACGCTCTAACGCAATCCACATACCCAGGATAAAGCTGAAGAAGACAAGCAACCCTGCCAACGTAAAGCCTAATACCCTGCTCATCGGTTTGCCTTTCCAGGCGCTAACGGCCCCAACCGCCCAAAGACAAAGAGAGACTGCTGCAAACAGCCCGAACAAATCCCAACTCATGCCTTCTCCTCCTTTCTTTTGTGTGATGATGCAAACAGACAGACAGCACCGGCTATCATCATCCATATACCGGTATAGACCACAGGCAACCAAGGATCGCTGACCAACTCGAACACACTGATATCACTCCAGCGCCCTTTTTCCTCATCATAGCTCAACTGGTAAATTTTCCATCCTTCCATCTCCAACGGGCGGTTCACCTCAATCGTCGTTTCCACTTGTGTTCCCGACTGTGTGTAGACAGTCACTTCGGAAGCGAAACGTTTCGGTTCGCGTTCGGGCATGATAAGGCTTACTTCCCGATTCAGCCGAAGTGCCTTGTACGGGAACATAAAACTGCCGCAGCTCACCCAGCCTTCGCATTGCCCGCCATCTTTTGTATTCCTGACTTTCACATAAAGTGCATAAGTCGCTCCCATTGAATGGAATTCCACAAATTTCATTGTATCTCCGGCCGTTACACCGGCAGCCATCGGCAACTTGTTTTCTATCTTAATCTCCCAATCCGACAAGGTCCCTTCATTGCAATCATCCTCTATCAGAATATTCTCCGGTCTCCCTTCCGGAAGAGCCTTCCCCGATTCATTATCGATCAGCATCAATTTAGGCGGGTATTCATCTATGGTGAAGTCATGCAATTCGATTGCCAACGGAAGCTCCACCATCTCTTTCTGCCGGTTCAACGCACGCCACTCGGCTTTGCCTGTCCGGACAGTCATTTCAAGCCGCTGCAAATCGGCACTTCCCAATACGGCACCGGTCAATGCCAGAAAAAGTCCGGCATGATTGAGAAAAAACGGAATATCACGCCATGACCGATTATGTATCCGGCGGAGAATCACCATTCCCAACAACGTGACAAACCACAGAAAAAGCAATACGAAAGAGCAGGCGGAAAGCATCTGCGAGAATCCTAACCAGGCATCAATGCCCGTTACCATAACCTCCGGCTGCAATTGGCGGACAAGTCCCATTATGACCGTCATCACGACCAGAGAGATCATGGATGTGACTGCCGCCTGAGGGCTGCTCATCCAACGGACAAAGTAAAACTTGCGAAAGAAGACGTGCAGGATTATCAACAGAAGCAGGTAACCTACTCCCACATATATATTTACCGGCCATGCAAGCACAGAAAGCGTACACTTCCCAAGTAGTATCTGCCAGAAAGTACCGATAAGAAAGAGTCCGCCGCAGACAGCGAACCCTTCTTTATATCCCCATGGTTTTTGCCACATCATC
This sequence comes from Coprobacillus sp. CAG:698, assembly GCA_963599995.1. Taxonomy (GTDB): domain Bacteria; phylum Bacteroidota; class Bacteroidia; order Bacteroidales; family Bacteroidaceae; genus Bacteroides. The sequence goes on along the minus strand of CAVCAX010000060.1, from coordinate 79,850 downwards.
AGTTGAAAAGTTGAAAAGTTGCAGTTAAAAGTTTGCTGTTAAAGCCGTACTATTGAAACTTGTCTTGAACGCTTGCTATTGAAAGTCCGCTATTGGAAAGGTTCAATTAAATTGCAACCAGTTTGCCATTTGCCTTAGCCTCTTTCAGCCATTGCGGAGCAAGCTCTTTCATGAACTTATCTTTGTTCTCGTGTTCTTTCTTCATATCGAGACCGATATACTCCTGCGCCTTTGCCTTTGTAGAGATATCCGGCATGGGCACTTCACCTGTAAATCCATGATTGGCCAAGACCTTGGAGATGGAGAGACGTGCCAACAATGCCTTGTCGAGTCCGTGAGCCAGAATACGCTGGATTTCTTGCGGTGCATGGAAAGAGCCACCATGAGAGGCAACGCCGAAATCCCATCTCCACTGCGCCTGGCGGATCAGTGCCAACGCTTCCTTCATCTGCGGTTCGGTCGCTCCTTTCTTCCAGGCGAATTCCGCTTCAATATGCGCCTTCGCCAATTCCTGTTCCAGACGGTTACGGATCTCATTCGCTTTGCGCTGACGGTCGTAAACATTGTTACGCAAGGTCTCTTCGCTTTCACGGTGACATACCTGGCATGTACGGTCCACCATTGCCAGCGGACTTTGTACGTGGTGATCACTGAACTTCATACCGCCTTCGCTCTTGTACGGCATGTGGCAATCGGCGCAAGACACGCCACGCTGCGCATGAATACCCAAATTCGCAATTTCATAGTCCGGATGCTGCGCTTTCAAAATGCGCGCTTTGCTCAATGTATGTGTATAGTCGGCAAAATCAGCCTCATCATAATAAGCCTCCATCTCCTCTACGGTAAATCCTTTGTCCCACGGGAATGTCAGGTACTTGCCATCGCCTTTGAAGTAGTACTCCACATGGCATTGGGCACATACCAGCGAACGCATTTCCTGCGGGGTGGCTTTGTCGATGTCTTTTCCCTGCCGGGCAAATGCTTCACGCAAAGCCGGACGGCTGATGTGCAGTTTCATATTCTCCGGTTCATGACAGTCGGCACAGCCGATGGGATTGACAATCTCATTGCCCAAAGCCGCCCATTTGTTATTATAGAAAGCATCCACGCCGACAGCTTCCATCATACGGGGTACGTCGGGACTCTTACAAGTCCAGCAGGTAGAAGGCTGCGGACCGGTATGCGGATCCGTCGGCGCCCCTGTGCGGAGAGAGCGTGTAATGTCTTCGACAGCATGCATGTGTCCGCGCGGAGTCGTATAGTCTTTAGAGAAAGCATATCCTGCCCAAAGTACGACCATTTCCGGTCGTTTTTCCAGTACATCCACTGCTTCGCTGCCATTGAATTCGCTTTCAAAATCGGTCTGTGCCGTTTGTGTCCACGTATCATACTGACGCGGATAATTCTCTCCGAAGATCTCATTACGGGCTTCGATACCTTTGATTTCCACCCGCTTGTTATTGAACACGCTGACTATTTCCGCCCGGCGCTCCATCAAAGAAGAGACTACCAGTCCCAATACAAACACGACCGCCATTGTTACACCAAACAATAACCATCCTTGCCATGACTTTAATTTCTTTTCCATAATTGTGCTATCTTTTATTTTTTATTTATCATTTTACGTAACCATTCCGGTGTAGGTGATTCCGGATACGGTACCAGTGCATCCGGTGTGGTGGAAAGACTGTTCTGCCCGTGCGCCACATCACGGTGACAATCCCAGCAAGCCTTGCCTTCGCCCGTCTGAGACATCATGTAGTCGATACGTCCGGTAGAGACAAACTCGGTATTCAACTGCGTATGGCAACGGATACAGTTGTTCATAATCACTCCCGCGCTCTCATCATTGGCCTGTATCACCTGAGATTCGCCCCGGGTAAGGAAAACCGCCACATGACGCATGCCGTCCATTCCCTTGAATGCCCATTTCCTTACCGGATTTTCATGCGGTACATGACAGTCATTGCACGTAGCGTCACGCCCGTGCGAGCTATGCATCCAGGTCGCATAGTAAGGCCCCATGATGTGACAATTGACACAAGCTGCCGGTTCATCGCCCAGATAGGTATGCGCCCGGAGCATATACAAGAAAAGCAGCCCTCCGCCAACAATCAGCCCGGACAAGGCTATGACAGCCATCTTCCGGCGTCTGGAAGGAAGTAACCAATGAATAATTTCTTTTACTTTCATAAGGACATGAAGAATGTTTGCGCAAAGAAGTGAAAAAGATGCAAACAAATATGTAATCCACATTACACTTGAAAGAAATTATTTTGCATCGGTTGCACATTTATCATGTCCGGTAATGTCAGAACTGCCACAGTCGGCTACAGGAAGAGATGAATAGGATGCTTACAACGCCGGACCGAACTGAAAGCCTTGCCTGTTAAACCAGCTTTCCTTCTGCAATACATTATTATAGAATACATCGAAGCTGCATAGCGTGCCCTTATGCCACATCTGCTCGGCCACAGCCAGTATGCGCGGAAACAGACGGTGGTCTATCATATCCTCCGTTACTCCATAATCCGTCCAGAGTGCACAAGTCATGCCCAATATCAGCGGGTTCTCTTCCGGCAGGTAAGAAGGGTTATGCAGGTATACATCCCTCAAATCGAAAGTGCGGTCTTCATTATATCCTCTCCAGGGAGTAACCGGGAAATTGAGGTACATGTAGTAATTGGTACTGCAGATGACCGGATGCCCGTTTCGTAGAGCGTTCTTTAATGCCAGATCTTTGTGGCCGCGCCAGTTCCACCACTGTATGACTACGTTATCCGGCAACTGACAACCGTCTTCATAAACCACATCTCCCCAAAAGACAGCTTTCTTCCCTTTGGTTTTCAGATAACCGGCCATCTCGGACGAGAACCACAACTGAAGGTCATGGCTATTCATCAGCCTTTTCTCTTTGATAAGCTGCTGACAATCCGGACATTTATTCCAGTTTCCTTTAGGGGCTTCGTCACCACCCAAATGAATATATGCCGAAGGGAACAGCTCGCATACTTCATCCAATACGGCCTTCAGAAATGAGATTGTATTTTCCTTGCCTGCACAAAATATGTTTTGGGTGAATCCGTTTTCCGGAACTTCCACCGGTGTACCGAAGCATCCCAATTGCGGATAGGCGGAAAGCGCTGCTTCGGCATGTCCGGGCATATCTATTTCGGGAACAACGGTAATATTCCGATCCGCCGCATATCGCACGATCTCCCTGATGTCATCCTGCGAATAAAAGCCCTGCTGTCCGATTCCCTTTCCCACAAAAGCTCCGGTCTGCACCAGCTCCGGATAACGCTTGATTTCAATCCGCCAGCCTAATCCTTCCGTCAGATGCCAATGAAAACGGTTCATCTTCAGCAAAGAGGCCATATCTATATACTTCTTGACAGTCGATACTTTTTGAAACTGCCGTCCGGAGTCGAGCATAAAACAGCGCCAATTCAGACGAGGACTATCTGCTATTTCGGCACAAACAAACGTGGGATGCCCCTGATCCCGATTTACCCATTGCCGCAAGGTCTGTACGGCATAAATAAAGCCGCCATTGTCTTTGGCACGTATCTCTATCCGCCTTTGCGTAATATGAATTCTGTAACTTTCGGAAGGCAGGGAAGAATCAGAAACGAAGCAAACCGCCGCTTTCTGTTTCTTATCAGACAGCCGTATGGAGGCAGCATCCAATACATCCTTTCGGAGCAACTCAAGATAAACAGCCGATGGATCAGCGGCATATACTACGGGGCATTTGTCTTTTAAGTGGAATGTTCCGCCTGTGTTCCGTACCTTTTCCGGAGTGGGTATCGGTAATTGAGCAAACGAATGTCCGACAAAGAAGAGCAGGGAAATAAAGACCGGCAAGTGTTTCATGTATTCAGAATTAAGAGTTTGGCCAAAAATAAGTATTTAAAATGGAAGTTAGAGCAAAATGCAGTATAAAAGCTGTAAATAAGCGATTTAGATGGCGGATTTGGAGAAGAACGTAAAGTCAAGAAGAAACCACTTCAAATAGTTGTTTATGTAGTTTTTTTCAGTATAGTGGTAAGCATATAAAGACTTTTCTCTGTAAAAGCCTTAGGTAAAACAGGAGAGAACTTCAGTTTGGGGTTATCGAAAATTTCGATAACCTTTTCTTTTTTGTCCCTGGTCAAAGTCAAGACATAACCTTCTGGAAACTCATACACACCCCTCCTGTTTTGAAACTGCCTCTTGAAACACAGAAAAACACGTAGTTCTTCCTTATAAACCAATCCCCATAACAAAAACAGTCGTCCCTTAGAAAACCAATTCTACATTGACACTCAATGTAGCAATAGCTTCCTAAGGGACGACTATAAGCAACGAACCTTAAATTTAAAAAATCTATCTTCGTATTATCCCCTTATTCCTTTATCTTACAAGAATAGGGAGTATCTGTTTACTCACTTAATCCGAGATCGACAGCGCATTCGAACTTCGATTCTCGATACCGTACAATTGCATATCAAATATCAAAGTCGAATATCCTAAAATACTGCCGTCACCACTGGAACCATACCCATATTTCCAAGGGATATAAACCTCCCAACGTTCTCCCACACTCATGCGTTGAAGTATTTCAGTCCAACCGGTAACAACTTCTTTCACTTTGAACTTACTCGGCGAGTCAAAAGCCGTCGGGTTTTCTCCCTTAAAGCCATCAAACCTGGTACCAATAATCAAAGAACCTTTATAGTACATATATACACTATCCGTGTAGAAAGGCTGGATATCTTCCGATACATATCCCTCGATGTACTCGTCCTTATCAGCCCCTTCCGCCGGCGTATCCTTTACCGGAGTCTTCTCCTTATAAAAGATATAATCTTCCGGAGCACTCAACAAATGAATAGTGTCCAATCCGCTTGCTTCCCGGTTCGTCATGAATTCATTATACAAGGAATCAATAAACGCTTCGTTGCGTTCCTGCCAGTTATCATAGATGCTCACCTCTTTGGTTTCCTCACAAGAGACAAAAGCCAAGGCCAGTAAAAGAATTGGTAATAAATAGATTTTTTTATTCATTCGTCAAGGTTTTATTGGATTGTTTTCAAAAGCGAAGTAATGCTTACTCTGTCGGCAATGATGTTATTCAGTTCAGAGATAGCCACACGCTCCTGCTGCATCGTATCGCGATTACGCAAAGTTACACAATTGTCTTCCAATGTCTGATGATCGACAGTTACGCAGAACGGAGTACCGATGGCATCCTGACGGCGATAGCGTTTACCGATACTGTCTTTTTCATCATACTGGCAGTGGAAGTGGAACTTGAGATCGTCAATGATCTCACGGGCCTTTTCAGGCAGTCCGTCTTTCTTCACCAACGGCATAACAGCCAATTTCACCGGTGCAAGAGCGGCAGGCAGTTTCAATACGACACGGCTTTCACCGCTTTCAAGTTGCTCTTCGCAATATGCGGCACTCATGACGCTGAGGAACATACGGTCCACACCGATAGATGTCTCGATTACATACGGAGTATACGATTCATTCAATTCCGGATCGAAATACTTGATGCTCTTGCCGGAGAATTTCTCATGCTGACTAAGGTCGAAGTTGGTGCGGGAGTGGATACCCTCCACTTCTTTAAAGCCAAACGGCATCAGGAATTCAATGTCGGTAGCGGCATTGGCATAGTGCGCCAATTTATCGTGATCGTGATAACGGTAGTGATCATCGCCAAAGCCAAGAGCCTTGTGCCATTTCAAACGGATCTCTTTCCATTTCTTGAACCATTCCAGTTCGGTACCCGGTTTTACAAAGAACTGCATCTCCATCTGTTCGAACTCACGCATACGGAAAATGAACTGACGGGCCACAATTTCATTACGGAATGCCTTTCCGATCTGTGCAATACCGAAAGGAATTTTCATACGGCCTGTCTTCTGAACATTGAGGTAGTTCACAAAAATACCCTGTGCCGTCTCCGGACGCAGGTAAATCTTCATGGCGCCATCTGCGGTAGAACCCATTTCCGTGGAGAACATCAGGTTGAACTGACGCACTTCCGTCCAGTTCTTCGTTCCGGAGATCGGGCAGACAATCTCTTCATCGATGATGATCTGGCGAAGTTCGTCCAGATTATTATCGTTCAGCGCTTTCGCAAAGCGGGTATGAAGAGCGTCGCGCTTGGCCTGATGCTCAAGAACACGGGCGTTTGTGCTGCGGAATTGTGCCTCATCAAAAGCATCACCGAATCTCTTGGCGGCTTTAGCTACCTCCTTATTGATCTTCTCATCATATTTGGCAAGCTGGTCTTCGATGAGCACGTCCGCACGATAACGTTTCTTTGAATCTCTATTGTCAATCAACGGATCGTTGAACGCATCGACGTGTCCGGAAGCTTTCCAGATAGTAGGGTGCATAAAAATAGCAGAGTCGATACCGACAATATTTTCGTGTAGCAACACCATGCTGTCCCACCAGTATTTCTTTATATTGTTTTTGAGCTCAACACCCATCTGACCATAGTCATATACAGCTCCCAGTCCATCATAAATATCACTTGAAGGGAATACAAAACCATATTCTTTGCAATGTGATACGAGTTTCTTAAAAACGTCTTCTTGTGCCATTTTTGTTGTATCTTTAATTAATTTGAAATCATTATTCAGCTAAAAAGCGCCACAAAGATAGCCATTTATCTTATAAGTAGGGTGTCGGGGATATTAATTTATCTTATTTACCGTTTCCGGAGTGGGGTCATGGCAATGCCGGCAGCCATAATGCCATAAAGCGGCCGCATACGATATTACATTTGTCCAAGCTTACGGGGCTTACTTCTGTTTTTTGGAACGATTTGCATTTTTTCCCGATAAATTTCGTATTTTTGCCTGCAACTGAGAATTCAGTAAATCTTGAACAGACAATTCCCAAACCAATATGAGCGAAGATTTTGAAGCATCGAAAGACGACTTGGACAAAGAACTTCCGGAAGGAAACGAAGGACATTCGGACTATAAGCCGGCGGACTCACATAACGAAAGCGTAAAACATCAACTGACAGGCATGTATCAGAACTGGTTTCTGGACTATGCCTCGTATGTGATACTGGAACGCGCCGTGCCTCACGTCATGGATGGACTGAAGCCGGTACAACGCCGTATTTTGCACTCCATGAGGCGATTGGACGACGGGCGCTACAACAAAGTCGCCAACATCGTAGGACACACCATGCAGTTTCACCCGCACGGCGATGCCTCCATCGGAGATGCGTTGGTGCAATTGGGACAGAAAGACCTGCTCATCGACTGCCAGGGAAACTGGGGTAACATCCTCACCGGTGACGGTGCGGCAGCTCCCCGTTACATCGAAGCACGCCTCTCCAAATTCGCACTCGAGGTAGTGTTCAATCCCAAGACAACCGAATGGAAACTGTCTTATGACGGACGAAACAAAGAGCCGATCGCACTGCCGGTAAAATTCCCCTTGCTTCTGGCACAGGGTGTGGAAGGTATTGCCGTCGGACTCTCTTCCAAAATATTGCCGCATAACTTCAACGAGCTGTGCGATGCCGCCATCAGCTATCTGCACAAAGAGGACTTCCAGCTCTATCCAGACTTCCAGACAGGCGGCTCCATCGACGTATCCAAATACAACGACGGAGAACGCGGCGGTTCGGTAAAGATACGTGCCCGAATCGACAAGATAGACAACAAGACCTTAGCTATCAAAGAGATTCCTTACGGAAAGACAACCACCACGGTGATAGACTCCATCCTGAAAGCGGTGGATAAAGGGAAGATAAAGATCCGCAAGGTAGATGACAACACATCGGCCAACGTAGAAATTCTGGTACACCTGGCGCCGGGCACCTCCTCGGACAAGACGATAGATGCGCTATATGCCTTCACCGACTGTGAGGTAAGCATATCGCCCAACTGCTGTGTCATCGACGACAACAAACCGCACTTCCTCAAAGTCAGCGATGTACTGAAAAAATCGGTAGACAACACGCTCTCTCTTCTTCGCCGGGAACTCGAAATACACAAGGGAGAATTACAGGAAAGCCTGCATTTCGCCTCGCTCGAAAAGATATTCATCGAAGAACGTATCTACAAAGACAAGGAATTTGAACAATCCAAGGATATGGACGCCGCATGCGAGCACATCGACAAGCGGCTGACACCTTTCTATCCGCAGTTCGTCCGGGAGGTAACCAAAGAGGACATCTTGAAACTGATGGAAATCAAGATGGGACGCATCCTGAAATTCAACACCGACAAGGCGGAAGAGCTTATCGCCAAGATGAAATCGGACATTTCCGAAATAGATGCGCATCTGGACAACATCGTGGGGTACACGATAGACTGGTATCAGATGCTGAAAGACAAATACGGCAAAGACTTCCCCCGACGGACAGAGCTGCGCAACTTCGACACCATCGAAGCCACCAAAGTGATAGAAGCCAACGAGAAACTGTATATCAACCGGGAAGAGGGATTCATCGGCACGGCTCTGAAAAAAGACGAATTCGTGGCCTGCTGCTCGAACCTGGATGACGTGATTATCTTCTACCGGGATGGGAAATACATGATAACGCCGGTTGCCGACAAGAAATTCGTAGGTAAGAACGTGCTGTACATCAATGTATTCAAGAAGAACGACAAGCGCACCATCTACAACGTGGCCTACCGCGATGGGAAGGAGGGGACGACTTACATCAAACGCTTTGCCGTGACCTCCATCGTACGCGACCGTGAATACGATGTCACCCAAGGGACTCCGGAATCGCGGATTACCTATTTCAGCGCCAACCCTAACGGAGAGGCCGAAATCATAAAGGTAACTCTAAAACCCAATCCGCGCGTACGCCGCATCATCTTCGAGCGCGACTTCAGCGAAGTGGGTATCAAGAACCGTCAGGCGCAGGGCGTTATCCTGACGCGTCTGCCAATACATAAAATAACCCTGAAGCAACGGGGAGGGTCTACTTTGGGTGGACGGAAAGTATGGTTCGACCGGGATGTGTTGCGCCTTAACTACGACGGCAGAGGCGAATATCTGGGAGAGTTCCAAAGCGACGACAGCATCCTGGTGGTTCTGAACAACGGCGAATTCTATACGACCAATTTCGATGTGAGCAATCACTATGAGAAGAATGTAAGTATCGTCGAGAAATTCGACGGTAACAAGGTGTGGACAGCCGCCCTGTATGATGCCGACCAGCAGAACTATCCGTATCTGAAACGCTTCTGTTTTGAAACCACCGCCCGCAAGCAAAATTATCTGGGAGACAACAAAGCCACCCGACTGATTCTGCTGACCGACGAATACTATCCGCGTCTGGAGGTTATCTTTGGAGGGCATGACAGTTTCCGCGATCCGATGATCATCGACGCCGATGAGTTTATTGCCGTGAAAGGCTTTAAGGCAAAGGGAAAACGTATCACCACATATACCGTGGAAACGATCAACGAACTGGAGCCTACCCGTTTCCCGGATCCTCCGGCAGCGGACAAGGAAGAGGGGAATGAGGAAGAGCCGGAGATACTGGACCCGGACCACGGTAAAAGTGAAGGAGACATACTGGACGAAATGACGGGACAGATGAAACTGTTCTGATTCATCTAAAATCAATTGGGGTTGCCAATGAAAAAGAACATATTGTTAAGAATGGGGCTGACCGGCTGCTGCCTGCTTGCTCTTTGCCATGGAATATATGCACAAGCGGATTTACAACAGGCCAATCGCTACGTTATGCGCGCCACCACGTACGGGATGGGTTATACCAACATCTACGACACTTACCTGTCACCGCAGGAGTACCAAGGAGTAGATTTCCGTATCTCCCGGGAGACGATGCGCATGACAAAGCTATTGAACGGAAACGTATCCGTACAAAACTTTTTTCAGGCCAACATCGGATATACGCACAACCGGGCAGAAAACAACAACACGTTCAACGGACTGGTGAATTGGAATTACGGACTGCATTACCAGTTTCGTATCACCGAGAACTTTAAGCTGCTGACCGGTGCGCTGGCAGACATCAACGGTGGATTCGTATACAACCTGCGCAATACAAACAACCCGGCTTCAGTAAGGGCGTTCATCAATCTGGACGCTTCTGCAATGGCCATCTGGCACGCCAAAATAAAGAAGTATCCTCTGACGTTCCGCTATCAGGTGAACGTGCCGGTGGCAGGGGTCATGTTCTCACCGCATTACGGACAATCTTATTACGAGATCTTCACGTTAGGGAACTCCGGCGGAGTCATACAATTCACTTCACTGCACAACCAACCTTCCGTGCGCCAGATATTGTCGGTCGATTTTCCGGTACGGTATGCCAAGTTGCGGCTCAGCTACATGGCGGACCTGCAACAATCGGACGTCAACAATATCCAGACACACACTTACTCACATGTATTCATGGTGGGATTCGTGAAAGACATGTACCTGATCCGGAATAAAAACGGAACTCCCTTGCCTCCGGCTGTGAGAGCGTATTGAGGGATTTACGATTAGACGATTTACAATTAGACGAATGAGAGATGAAAGAGGGAATGATCAGATGGCTGCTGTTTTTGATGTGTCTGGGCGGGCTGACGGCCTGCATCAGAGAAGAAGAGTACGGTAATGATCCGGAGGGCAACTTCAACCAGCTATGGAAGATCATCGATGAGAGATACTGCTTTTTCGATTATAAGGACATCGACTGGAACGCCATCGGAGCGGAGTACCGCAACCGTCTCTATCCGGAGATGAGCGACCAGGAATTATTCGATGTCATGAACGACATGCTGTCTGAACTCAAGGACGGGCATGTCAACCTTACTTCCGAAGACAATCAAAGCCATTTTGACTTCTGGACCGACTCCCCGGCCAACTTCAACGAATCGCTCATCGAAAACATCCGCTATTTGGGACGGAATTACCGTCAGGTGGCGAGTCTCAAATACAGGATCCTGGATGACAACATCGGCTATATCTATTACGAGACATTTACCGACGGGATCGGGAACAGTGACTTAGATATGGTATTCTCTTACCTGGCCGATTGCAAGGCGCTGATTTTCGATGTCCGCCAGAACTCCGGCGGCAACGCAACGAGCTCGACCCAGATAGCCTCCCGTTTCACCAATGAAAAGATACTGACCGGATACATCCAGCACAAGACCGGACCCGGACATCACGATTTTTCAAGACCTTATGCCATCTATCTGGAACCGTCTAAAAACATCCGCTGGGAAAAGAGGGTAGCCGTGCTCACCAACCGGCATTCGTACAGCGCCACCAACGATTTTGTGAGACACATGAAGTGCCTGCCCAATGTAGTCATTGTGGGCGACAAGACAGGAGGTGGCTCAGGTATGCCTTTTTCATCGGAACTGCCCAACGGCTGGACAGTCCGCTTTTCTGCCAGCCCGCACTTCGACCGGGACATGAACCAGACCGAAGGGGGGATCCGCCCGGATGTAAAAATAGACATGCTATTGGAAGACGAGGTGAAAGGCATCGACACAATCATAGAGAAGGCACGGGAATTGCTGAAATAAATATTTTTCTTACGCTTTCATTTGGGAAAACAAAAAATATGCCTATCTTTGCACCGCTAAAGGAGATTTAGCCATACTTTTTGCGGATGTGGCGTAATTGGTAGCCGCGCCAGACTTAGGATCTGGTGTCTTGCGACGTGTAGGTTCGAGTCCTATCATCCGCACATATTACTTACAAGTTTATTTTTAAAAGCCTTCAAGAAATATCTTGAGGGCTTTTTCATTCAACAAAAGGAACAGAATAATGAAGAAACAGACCCTCTGTTGCATCGGGCATATCACCCTGGATAAAGTGGTAACCCCGCAATCTACCGTTTACATGCCGGGAGGAACCGCTTATTATTGTTCATACGCCATGCGTCATCTTAATGATACCGACTATACGCTGGTTACCGCCGTAGGAGAAAGCGAATTGGGCGTAGTGGAAAGAATGCGCAATGCCGGCATCGATGTGACAGCCCTTCCCAGCCGGCATTCCGTCTATTTCGAAAATATATACGGAGAAGACCAGAACGACCGCACACAAAGGGTGCTTGCCAAAGCAGACCCGTTCACCTCACAACAATTAAAAGATATTGAAGCGGATATCTATCACTTGGGTTCTCTGCTGGCCGATGACTTTCCGGTGGATGTCATCAGATACCTGTCCGGAAAGGGGCTGGTAGCCGTCGATTCGCAGGGCTATCTCCGCGAAGTACGCGATACCCGCGTGTATCCGGTGGACTGGGCGGAAAAGAGAGAAGCGCTGAAGTATGTACATTTTCTGAAAGTCAACGAGCACGAGATGAAAGTACTGACCGGATATGACGATGTAACGGAAGCAGCCCGGAAACTTCATGAATGGGGCGTCAAAGAGGTGTTGCTGACCTTTGGCAGTATGGGTTCCGTGATATTCGACGGCAAGACATTCCATCAGATTCCGGCGTATGAACCCGCCGCCATCACAGACGCCACCGGATGTGGGGATACCTATACCATCGGTTATCTTTATCGCCGGGCGGCCGGAGCAAGCATCGAAGAGGCCGGACGTTTTGCCGCTGCAATGTCTACGCTGAAAATAGAGAAATCAGGACCGTTCTGCGGAACAGAAGCAGACATACTCCACTGCATGAAGCACGCCAAAGAGGTACTTCCTCCTCTGTGTTAAAAATTAGCATTAACACTCTTGCCCGAATCTTTTTTACTACTTATTTGTTCACTTTAATATTTCTGCCGTCACCCGATACGGTGGACGAATGAAAAGACATTCTAATAAAGTAGTTCATATAATAGTAAAATTTGATGCAATGAGACCTAAACCTTTACAATCTCTTCTCCCTAAAAAAGAGAAGAAAAATTTCCGGCTAAGGAGTGTCCTTGCCTTGGCATGTCTGTTACTAACCGCTTCCTCCCTTTTTGCCCAGCCGAAAACGGTGACGGGTACGGTGACCGACGTGCAGAACGAGCCCCTGGTCGGAGTTTCGGTACTGATACAGGGTACCGCAAGCGGAACCGTCACAGACCTCGACGGCAACTATTCCATCTCCGTGATGCCGGAAAACGTACTTGAATTCTCATACGTCGGCATGCAGAAACAAGACATCCGTGTAGGACTGCAAACCGTAATCAACGTCGTGCTGAAAGACGACTCGCAAATGCTGGCCGAAACCGTCGTCATCGGATATGGCAGCGCCAAAAAGCGCGACCTGACCGGTTCTATCACCAACATAAAAGGGGAAGAGATTGCCAACAAACCTGCCACCAACCCGCTATCGTCCTTGCAGGGAAAGATAGCCGGTGTGCAAATCATCAATACCGGGCGCGCCGGAGACGATCCGGAGATCCGTATCCGGGGTACAAACTCCATCAACGGCTACACACCTTTGTATATTGTAGACGGACTCTTCAACGACAACATCAACTTCCTCAATCCGGAAGACATCGAATCGATGGAAGTCCTGAAAGACCCGTCATCACTGGCCATCTTCGGAGTACGTGGTGCAAACGGTGTCATCATCATCACGACCAAAAAGGCCAAAGAGGGACAGACAAGGGTAAATATCAACACCTCTTTCGGCTGGAAATCAGTGACGGGCAAGATTGCCATGACCAATGCCGGACAATTCAAAGAGCTGTATGCCGAACAGCTCGCCAACGAGGGAAACCCGCCTTTCGATTTCAGCAATTGGAATGCCGATACCGACTGGCAGGATGAAATATTCCAGACGGGATTTATCACCAACAACAACATCAGTATCACAGGCGCCTCAGAGAGGCACAATTTCTACTTGGGCGTAGGCTATTCGCACGAGCAGGGCAACATCAAGCATGAGAAGTTCAGCAAAGTAACGATCAATGCGAGCAATGAATACAAGGTGACGGACCACTTCAAGGTGGGTTTCCAGTTCAACGGGGCGCGCCTGTTGCCTGCTGATGCCAAGCAGGTGTTGGGAGCCATCCGCACCGCTCCGATAGCACCGGTGTACAATGCAGAATACGGTCTTTACGCCGCCTTGCCCGAATTCCAGAAAGCGCAGATGAACAACCCGATGGTGGATGTGGCGTTAAAAGCCAATACCACCAAAGCCGAAAACTACCGGGCTTCGGGCAGTGTATACGGAGAGCTGAATTTCCTGAAACACTTTACGGCACGTGCCACCTTCTCGATGGATTATGCTTCGGACAACGGACGGACCTATGTGCCTGTCATAAAGGTATACGACCCGACGGTAAAAGGAGATGTTTCGACATTGGGAACCGGCAAGACGGAAGTCAGCCAGTTCAAGCAGAATGAGACGAAGGTACAGAGCGATTATGTACTGACATACACCAACAGTTTTGCCGACGGTGCACATAACCTTACCGCTACGGCCGGTTTCACGACTTATTACAACTCACTAAGCCGACTCGACGGAGCCCGGAAACAAGGCGTCGGTCTGGTGATCCCCGATGATCCCGATAAATGGTTCGTCAGCATCGGCGATGCGGCTACCGCCACCAACGGAAGCACGCAATGGGAACGGACCACCGTATCCATGCTCGCCCGCGTGCTCTACAACTACAAAGGGAAATATCTGTTCAACGGTTCTTACCGCCGGGACGGTTCGTCCGCCTTCTCGTACACCGGCAACCAGTGGCAGAACTTCTATTCCGTGGGAGCAGGCTGGCTGATCAGTGAAGAAACGTTCATGAAAGATATCAAATGGCTGGACATGCTGAAATTGAAGGGTTCATGGGGTACTTTAGGCAATCAGAATTTAAGTTCCGCCTATCCGGCAGAACCGCTCTTGAAGAATGCCTTTTCCGCCGTTTTCGGTAAACCGTCCATTATCTACCCGGGATACCAACTGGCCTACCTCCCGAATCCGGATTTACGCTGGGAAAAGGTAGAAGCCTGGGAAGTGGGGTTCGAGACCAACCTGCTGCGCAACCGGTTACACTTTGAAGGGGTTTTCTACAAGAAGAATACCAAGGACTTGCTTGCGGAAGTTCCGGGCATCGCCGGCACCATTCCGGGCATCGGTAATCTGGGAGAAATCAGAAACAGCGGGGTAGAACTTGCCGCCACCTGGCGCGACCGGATCGGTGACTGGGGATACTCCGTCAGTGCCAACCTGACCACTATCAGCAACAAGGTAAAAAGCCTCGTACAGGAAGGATACTCCATCATAGCCGGCGACAAGAATCAAAGTTACACAATGGCCGGATACCCCATCGGCTACTTCTACGGTTACAAAGTGGACGGAGTATACCAATCGGAAGCGGATATCGACGCTTCTCCCGAGAATACATTGGCTGCCGTTACTCCGGGAGACCTGAAATTTGCAGATGTGAACGGTGACGGCAAGATCACTCCGGAGGACCGTACGATGATCGGTGATCCGACTCCCGACGTCACTTACGGACTTTCACTGGGCGTATCCTATAAGAACTGGGATCTCAGTATCGAAATGATGGGACAAGGAGGTAATCAGATTTACCGTACCTGGGATAATTACAACTTCGCCCAGTTCAACTACATGGAGCAACGGTTGGACCGTTGGCATGGTGAAGGGACCTCGAACAGCCAACCGCTATTGAATACCAAACATGCCATCAACCGGGAAAATTCGGAATATTATGTAGAGAGCGGACGGTTCTTCCGCATCCGCAACCTGCAATTAGCATACTCTTTCGATCAGGCACTCATCTCCAAAGTCCGTTTGCAGGCCTTGAAAATGTACTTCAACGTGCAAAACCTGAAAACATGGAAACACAATACCGGATACACTCCGGAATTAGGTGGTTCGGCCATCGCCTTCGGAGTGGACAACGGCAGTTATCCCGTACCGGCAGTTTACACATTCGGAATCAACTTGACTTTCTAAACAGAAGAAGTGATTCGACCATCGCCTCGGAGTGGACAACAACAGCCATCCCGCACCGGCGGCTTACACGTCCAGAATCAACTTAACACAAAAAAGAGAAGTGAGAGTGTGTAGAGGGAAGTGTAAGTAAGAAGATGAAGAAAAAAAAGAGAGAGAAGAAAAAGGGATAATTAATAAACTAAATATTTTGATATGAAACTATATAAGTATATACTCCCCTTGTCACTGACTATCGGAGCAATGATGGTGACAAGTTGCAATGATTTCCTGGATCGCAGCCCGCAGGGACAATTCACGGAAGATGACGCTCCGAATGCCTTGGTAAACGGTAAGATTTACAACGTCTACACAATGATGCGTAAATTTGATATTACGACAGGGACTCCCGCGTTTGCCATTCACAGTTTCCGTAGCGAGGACGCCGAGAAAGGCAGTACGAGCAGTGACGGATCGGAGGTGGCTGAAATGTATGACGACTTCAAGTATACGGCTACCAACGGACAGCTCGGGGCTTACTGGAATCAGAATTACGCCATTATCTTTCAGTGTAACGACATACTCGAATCGATAAGTGAAGCGGAAGTTGCCGGAAAGCTGACCGAAGAAGACCTCCGGAACCGCGGAGAAGCCCTGTTTTTCCGTGCATACTGTTACTTCAACCTGGTACGCGCCTTTGGTGAAGTGCCCCTGATCACGTTCAAAGTAAACGATTCATCAGAAGCCAATGTTCCGAAAACGACAGCCCAAAAGCTGTATGAGCAAATCGACAAGGACCTGGCCGGTGCCGAAGCCTTACTGCCCGAACAGTGGACTGCCGATTTTTTAGGACGCCTCACCTGGGGAGCTGCCCGTTCGCTCCATGCACGTACGTTTATGATGCGTAACAACTGGGACAGTCTCTATGTCGCCTCCAATGATGTAATGGCATCCGGCCTTTACAATCTGAACACACCGTACGATAAAATATTTACGGACGAAGGAGAAAACAGTGGCGGTTCGATTTTCGAACTGCAATGTACAGCCACGGCTGCTTTACCGGCCAGTGATGTCATAGGCAGCCAATTCTGCGAAGTACAAGGAGTGCGCGGTGCCAACCAATGGGACTTGGGCTGGGGATGGAATATGGCAACCCAGGAATTATACGATGCCTACGAACCGGGAGACCCGCGCCGGGACGCCACCCTTCTTTACTTCCGCAAAAACGAGACAGACCCGATCACTCCCGAGAACACCAATACCCCGTATAACGAATCGCCCGTATCGCAAGCCATGGGGCGGGCTTTCAACAAAAAAGCCTACACTGACCCTGCCCTACGCCGTGAATACACCAACAAAGGTTTTTGGGTGAACATCCGCCTCATCCGTTATGCCGATGTAGTGCTGATGGCTGCCGAAGCCGCCAATGAACTCGGAAAGACCGGAGAAGCCAACGCTGACCTTGAAATGGTAAGGGCCCGTGCAAGAGGTAATCATCCGGACGTCCTGCCCAAAATAGAATCACTGGATCAAACAGTACTCCGCGATGCCATCCGCCACGAACGCCGTGTGGAATTAGGAATGGAGTTCGACCGCTTCTACGACCTGGTGCGGTGGGGCATTGCCGAAGAGGTATTGCATAAAGCCGGAAAAACAAATTACCAGCCCAAGAATGCCCTTCTACCCCTTCCACAAACGGAGATAGATAAATCGAAAGGGGTATTGGTGCAGAATCCGGATTATTGATAATGTGCTAATGTGCCAATATGCCAATGTACCAATCGGCTGCGCAATCATGCCGGATGGCGATAAGCATAACGGCTCATTAGTAAATTATTCAATTCGTGAATTACATTTTTAAACTACCATGCCGAATGAGAATCGGCATATTGGCACATTGGAGAATTATTAACCATGAACAGATTTATAAAAACTTTCAGTATTCTGCTTGCAGCAACATGTATAGGTGTCAGTGACATGCAAGCACAAAAATCGCCACAGGATATGAATCGTTTCATCGACGCCTTGATGAAACGGATGACGGTAGACGAAAAGATCGGGCAGCTCAATCTTCCTGTTACCGGAGACATCACCACCGGACAGGCAAAGAGCAGTGACATCGCCGGAAAAATCAAACGCGGTGAAGTGGGTGGACTCTTCAACTTAAAAGGAGTGGAAAAAATCCGGGATGTACAAAAGTTGGCAGTAGAGAACTCCCGTCTCGGCATACCTTTATTATTCGGCATGGATGTTATCCACGGATATGAAACGATTTTCCCCATTCCATTGGGATTATCGTGTACGTGGGATATGAAAGCCATTGAAGAATCGGCCCGTATCGCAGCGGTCGAGGCCAGTGCAGACGGCATTTCCTGGACTTTCAGCCCGATGGTGGACATCTGCCGCGACCCACGTTGGGGACGTGTCTCCGAAGGATCTGGAGAAGATCCGTTCTTAGGGTCACTTATCGCCCGAGCCATGATACAGGGTTATCAGGGAGAAAAACTCGCGGACCAGTTGAAACGGAACGATGAAATTATGGCTTGTGTAAAGCATTTCGCCCTCTACGGTGCTGCCGAAGGCGGACGTGATTACAACACCGTAGACATGAGCCGTCAGCGAATGTACAATGAGTATTTTCCGCCTTTCGAAGCTGCCGTCGAAGCAGGAGTAGGCAGCGTAATGGCTTCATTCAACGAAGTGGACGGCGTGCCTGCCACTGCCAACAAATGGTTGATGAGTGATGTGTTGCGCGGGCAATGGGGGTTCAACGGCTTCGTCGTCACGGACTATACCGGAATTTCCGAAATGACCGATCACGGCATCGGCGATTTACAGACTGTCTCTGCCCGCGCCATCAACGCGGGCGTGGACATGGATATGGTCAGTGACGGATTTGTAGGCACTCTGAAGAAATCCATTCAAGAGGGTAAGGTGTCCATGACGACTCTGAATACCGCCTGCCGCCGTATTCTGGTAGCGAAATACAAATTGGGACTATTCGATGACCCTTATAAATATTGTGACCCGAAACGTCCGGCACGCGACATCTTCACGCGTGCTCACCGGGATGCCGCCCGCCGTATCGCTTCCGAGAGTTTTGTCTTGCTGAAAAACGACAACCAGACCTTGCCGTTGAAGCCAACCGGTACTATTGCCGTAATCGGCCCGTTGGCAGACACCCGGACCAACATGCCGGGTACTTGGAGCGTGGCAGCCGTACTGGACCGTTCGCCCTCGCTTATTGAAGGACTTCGTGAAATGGTGGGCCGTATGGATGAAATGCCCCTCAACCAACCCAATGAACCTTGGTACGTTCCTCTGATGGAAAACGGTGCAAATATCAACCTGCTATATGCCAAAGGAAGCAACCTGATAAGCGATGCTGCTTACGAAGAGCGTGCCACTCTGTTCGGCCGTTCCTTAAACCGGGACAATCGTACCGATGCCGAACTATTGAAAGAAGCGCTGGACACCGCCAATAAAGCCGATGTCATCATTGCCGCTCTTGGAGAATCCTCCGAAATGAGCGGAGAGAGCAGCAGCCGCACAGATCTCCACCTGCCCGATGTGCAACAGACACTATTGAAAGCATTGGTAGCCACAGGCAAACCGGTGGTCTTAGTGCTTTTTACCGGTCGCCCGTTGATACTGAACTGGGAGCAGGAGCATGTCCCGGCCATTCTCAATGTATGGTTTGGTGGAAGCGAAGCGGCTTATGCCATTGGTGACGTACTGTTCGGCCGTGTCAATCCGAGCGGAAAACTGACCATGAGCTTTCCGCAAAACGTAGGGCAGATACCATTGTATTATGCACACAAGAATACCGGACGCCCGTTACACGACGGCAAATGGTTCGAAAAGTTCCGCAGCAACTATCTGGATGTCACCAACGAACCGCTCTATCCGTTCGGCTTCGGACTCTCCTACACTACTTTCGCTTACAGCGACATCTCCCTGAGCCAGCCGAGCATGGATATGCAAGGTATGATCACGGCCTCCATCGATGTCAGCAATACCGGACTGTTGCCCGGCGGAGAAGTGGTGCAGCTGTATATCCGCGATCTTGTAGGCAGTACCACCCGGCCGGTAAAAGAGCTGAAAGGATTCGAAAGGATCTATCTCCAACCCGGACAGACACGTACCGTCACCTTCAAAATAGCCCCCGAAATGCTGAAGTTCTACAACTATGACCTGCAAAATGTCATAGAACCGGGAGATTTCCAGCTTATGATAGGGCCGAATAGCCGGGATGTGAAGACGGTGGGGTTTAAGGTGGTGCCTCTCCCCGACTCTTCCCACCAAGATGCTCTGATGGATACGGTAGAAAGAAGAACCTTCCTGTATTTCTGGGATGGTGCGGAGCCTAATAGCGGGCTTGCTCCGGAACGCATTCATATAGACGGTAACTATCCTGCCGGCGGACCGGATGTTGTCACTTCGGGTGGTAGTGGTTTTGGCATCATGGCCATCCTGGCAGGTATCGACCGGGGATATGTTTCCCGTACCGACGGACTGGCACGCATGGAAAAGATAGTCTCCTTTCTCGAACGGGCCGACCGCTTCAAAGGCGCCTATCCACATTGGTGGTATGGCGAGACCGGAAAAGTAAAGCCTTTCGGTCAGAAAGACAATGGCGGTGATCTTGTAGAGACGGCTTTTCTCATGCAAGGACTGCTTGCCGTACATCAGTATTATATTGAGGGCACTCCGCAAGAGAAAGCGCTGGCACAAAGAATAGACAAACTGTGGCGTGAGGTGGATTGGAACTGGTACCGCAAAGGAGGGCAAAATGTACTCTACTGGCATTGGAGCCCCGAATACGGTTGGGAGATGGACTTCCCGATTCATGGGTACAATGAGTGCCTCATCATGTATATACTTGCCGCAGCATCGCCTACACACGGTGTACCTGCCGCTGTATATCATGAGGGCTGGGCACAGAACGGCGCCATTGTATCCCCGCATAAAGTGGAGGGTATCGAACTTCATCTCCGTTATCAAGGCGGCGAAGCCGGTCCGCTCTTCTGGGCGCAATATTCATTCTTGGGATTGGATCCCGTAGGACTGCAAGATGAATATTGCCCGAGTTATTTCAATGAGATGCGTAACCTGACGTTAGTCAACCGCGCCTACTGCATCCGTAATCCGAAACACTACAAGGGCTTCGGTCCGGACTGTTGGGGATTGACCGCCAGCTATTCCGTAAACGGCTACGCCGCACATGCACCCAATGAGAAAGAGGATGCAGGAGTAATCACTCCCACTGCAGCTTTATCGTCCATCGTCTATACGCCGGAGTACTCCCTCGAAGTGATGAGACATCTTTATGATATGGGAGATAAGCTGTTCGGGCCCTACGGCTTTTATGATGCCTTCAGCGAAACAGACAACTGGTATCCGCAACGTTATCTCGCCATCGACCAAGGCCCCATAGCCGTAATGATCGAGAACTACCGGACAGGACTGTTATGGAAACTCTTCATGAGCCATCCGGATGTACAGAACGGACTGAAGAAGTTGGGATTTAATAAATAAATGAAGAGGGTGCAATCAAGCTACTTGGTAAAGATGCCAATATTGCTTGACAGATTAAAAACGACAGGTTGTCACAAGGGGAGGCTCTTTAATTCGATCCTCCCTGGCCTCCGCTGCCTTCGCCACCCTTCACGTCATCGTTCTCAATAGAACGGGCAGCTTTCTTCACGCTGGCTGTCAGCTCACCGATCCGATAGCTCACGCTAACCCCGAAACGCTGGCGCGAATAGCGCGAAGTGCTTTCCTGCCAAAAGTCGTCCCCGGACAGTGTATTCTTATATTTCATGTATTTCTTGAAGAAGTTACCGGCAAAAGCACTCACTGTCAGCCGTTTTTCTTTCAGGAAAGAGCGGTTGACACTCACGCTGTAGTCATAGAAACTGCTCCCCTTGCCTTGCAGAGAAATATACGGAGTGCTACCCATCAGATTCACGCTAAGGCGGATATCCAACGGCAATGTCTGTTGCACACCCCCATAAGCAAATACATTCCACCCGCTGTTTTCCAGATTCTGAGACGGGCTTTTCAGACGTGAATAATCTCCCCAAAGATTAAGGTACACACGGGTTTTCGGAGAAGCGTTCCAGTTGACATAGCCACTCAGTCCCAAATGGCTGCTTTTACCGATGTTCCGGTAAGTAGAATAAAGTACCTCTTTGCCCGTATAACTGCTCAAGCCGGGAATGTCTCTATCATTCATCAGATCGGTCACCCGCTCGATGCCATTATTATTGAACGAGTAGTTCAAAGACATGTTTATATTAAAACTCTGCGTAAAGTTGCTATAACTCAGATTAAAGGCATGGCTTTTTTCACTCTCCAACGAGGCGTTTCCTTGAGTGATATGAGCCGGATTCGAATCATTCAAATAGGGATTCAGATACCAGATACTGGGACGCCAGATACGCATGTTATACCCCAAGCGGATGTTCGACATATCCGTAATCTTGTAACCCAGGCTGGCAGAAGGCACCCAGTCATTGAAGTTCGCATTAAAACTCTGTTCCGGCTTTTCCGTATATTTCACATCCTGCATCGTTCTTTCATAACGTACGCCGGCCCGGCCCGAGACCTTATTCACATTAATGCCATAACTGGCATACGCCGCTAAAATATCATTCAGATGTTTATAATGGCTGCTTCTGTCCTCATCGTAAATGCCATCCTTATCATAGCGGTTGTTATCGCTATGATTATTGCGGATGATATACTTCACCCCTGTCTCAATCGTATGGATTTTAGCAATGGGAGTCGTATAATCGGCTTGGAAAGTATGTTCCGAACTGTTCTGTTTTCCATCAGAGCGTTGCCCGGCAAGTGTTTTGTTCACATAATCCTCCCAACCCGGCTCTACATGCCCCAGTGTATACCCATACCATGAGTTGGAAGTACTCGGTCTTGCATTTATCTTATAAGAAAGGGTAAACATGCGCTCTTTAAGTTTGCGGGAAGTACGCTGATAATCGATATTGCCGCGAACGGAATACCATGAGCCGTCGCTCTCATTGTCACTTTCATAAGTGTAGTAGGGCACTCCTGAAAAAAACGGATCGGCATTCATCATCACCGTCTCGCCGTGTCCTGTTCCATCATCGCCTCCGCCATACATACCAAAGCCCATCGTAATCAGACGTAAGGTATCTATTTCATAGCTGGCTTCCAGATTACCACTTTGGAAATGATTCTTCGACTTGTTGGAACTTTCAGACTGAATCACAGTCTCTTCCTGTCTTCCATCGGATACCGTTTGCTTCTGGTGCTGTATGGAACCGGCATAGCTCCGTGGAGAGTTATTCGCATTATAGTTATAGCGTGCAGACAGCGTCAGTTTATCTTTCTTGATAGTAGTGTACAAACTACCTCCACCACCGGTGTTACTGCCACTTCCCGTAAAGGTGGCCGTATAGCCTTTAAAGCCGCTACCGTCCACGGTCACAATATTAAGAATTCCACCAACTCCCTCCGCATCGTATTTCGCGCCGGGATTGGTTATCACCTCGATATGCTTGATTGTATTGGCTGGCATACTTTTAAGAACGTCCACCGGGTTATCGCTCATCATATTGTCCGGTTTACCGTTCACATGAATCTTAAAGCTACTGCTGCCGTTTACCTTAATATTGTCTTCTCCGTCCACCGTCACCAGAGGAACCTTACGAAGCATTTCCAGTACAGTATTGGTTTTAGAATCCGGATCATCCTGCACATTATATTCTATTTTATCGATATCTGCCTTTACCAATGGCTTTTGAGCCACAATCTCCACAGCTCCCAATTCATTGGTGGCCTCCGACGTATACAACGTTCCCAGATCCACCTCTTTCACACCCGGTTTCACCTCAAAATCTTTAACGACGGTGCTTTTGCCTATCGAAGTAATCGTAATGACATACATCCCCGGCCGGGCACTCATTTTCTCTTTAAAGTTTCCCTGCATATCGGTTACGGCCATCTTCACCGCTGTGTCCGGATCCTTTTTCTCCACAATTTTAATAGTAGCATAGGGTTCCCCCTCCAGAGTAAGTGAATCGACGAGCACACCTTTTACTATACAAGAAGGAATCGTCGTGTTTTGTGCGTAACCTGCACAAGATGCAATAAGCAATACCCATAGTAGTAGTTTGTCTTTCATGTTGTTTTTGTTGAAGTTTTATAGCCTATAAGACGCAAAATCACCTATTTTGTTACAAAGCTTGACAAAAATAAACCGTTTATCTCCCGATACGAAACTTTCGGAGTTAAGAATAAATAAAAAGAGAACAAAAATGAATTTTGAACAGGTCACATAACCCCACACAAAAACAAAGCTGTAAACGAACAAAAACAAGTTACAATAGATAGAAGACCAATAGCAGTACTGTATTTACAGCCACGACACCCCCGAACCCACCTAAAATCCACGGGCGCAACTTGCTCTCCTTCCCGGAAAAGAACAGGGCGTAACACATGTTCACCAGGATATTGCTCACGATAGCCTGCATACTGCAAGCCATAACGACTTGCACAGCTACATTGCCCGTATTTTGCAGTAAATTCAAGATAAAAGGAGTAATATCACTAAAACCGGATATGTATGATAAAAGATTTAATCCTCCCGTACCGGCGTAAATTAACGTATAGTGAGTCAGTACCGTAAACACGACAAACAATCCCGCAAAGATCAAAGCGACCTTGAATTCCAACGGGTTGTTGCTGTCCTCTTCCTCATCCGGACTTTCGGCACCGTCTGTTTTCTTCCGTCGGGAATGAATAAACCAAGCAATAGCGGCAGCTACCAAAGCCATCGCAAGCAGATAAGGATAAATACCTGCAAATATCTCACGGCTAAATATAAAAATGAGTATCATGAACCGCAGGAACATCATACTTACAGCCAACAGCATGGCAGCCACATACTCGGTAGCCTGCTCGGAACGTACATGCCGACTTTTACGCGCCAAGACGGAGATGGTGGCCGTACTGCTGTACAATCCACCGATAATGCCGGACACCAATACTCCCGACTCACGGAACACATAACGTTTCAAAAGATAAGACAGATACGAAATGCCGGAAACCACCACCGTAGCCAGCCAAATGGAATAGGGCGTCAGGTTGATATCCGGAATAATGTTCTTATCGGGCAACATCGGCAAGATGATTCCACTGATAGCCAAGAATTTGGCAAGGGTTATCATCTCGTCGTTCTTCATCCGCTGGGCAAATTCGGTAAACGTATGTTTCAATTCCGTCAACAGCAGCACAGTCACAATTACCATCACGTAAAACCACGAGGGTTGCGTATCCACAATGGGAGCAATGCAGTAAGTTATCAGGGCTATAATAATGGTAGTAATCCCAAAAACATGAAATTGAGACTGCTTGACGTAATAGTTCAACCCGAGCAATATCCCCAATATCAAACCGCCACCCATAAACAGACGCATGTCCGTTTTATCAAGGATATAAAGCAGATATCCCAATATACCGATAAAAGTAAAAGTGCGGTCTGTACCGAAAAGGGTCGTTTCTCCTTCTCGTTTCAAGCTGATTCTACGCTGTGACAAACCGATAAGAAGAGAAAATAAAGTCACCAAAATGAAGGTAACCAATTCACGCGGCAGATAGTTATATAATTGTTCCATATATACTGTTCTTTTGAATGCGAACAAATATACAGATATTTTTAAGAGCCTGTTTTAATTTAGTTCAAAATAAGCTGATGAAAACTTAAATAGGAGAATTAAAACAGACTTTAAGCTACCAGGTTGTATACGGCTTTTTCATTAGCTGTGAATTATAGTAGCGGACATCCCCCGTCACCTCCTCACCGATAAAGGCAGGTTTTACAAAAGCTTCATCCTCTGCACCCAATTCCACTTCCGCCACGACAAGTCCCTCATTCTCGCCATAAAACTCATCCACTTCAAAGACATGTGCGCCACTACGGACCAGGTAACGGGTTTTATCAATCACTCCCGGTTCACAAAGTTTCATCAACTCCTCGGCCTCATTCAACGGCAGTTCTCTCTCCCACTCGTAACGACTGGTTCCGGAAGCATTAGAAGCCCCTTTAATGGTAAGATACCCCTTGCCGTCACGGATCCGTACCCGTACCGTTCTTCCCCGGGCACTGCTTATGTACCCCTGTATAATACGGCTTTGCGCAAAAGCCTGCGATTTATAATCTCCCGAAACGAGAAACTTACGTTCAATTTCCTGTGCCATGCTGCAAAAATAGGAATGAATAATGAATAATGGACAATGAAATTAATTTATTTTCCGACATCACCGCCCATAAATCATCCTTCCTGAATCAGGAGCTTCAAAACCGCGTCATAAATTCAATCACTAACTTATCCTGTTCGGACGGATCGGGTATTCCTCCGTTTTTATAGAAATACTTTTCATAGTTCAAGCGTATATCGGCAATAAAAGATTTGGAGAAGCTGAAAGTCAGACCGCCTGTCACACGATGGCGGGCATAATCGGTTATCGCCAACTTATCCGGTTCCGTTTCAGACATTGCCACCCCATCACTATGATCCGTCATCATATCATAACGCGCCAGGAAAGACATCTTATGAAAAAAGCGCCGAAGCGGAATATCATAAACGGCAAAGCTGTTGACCGAATGCATATTCTTAAAAGCGTCATGTCCATACGTCTTATACAGATATTCCGCTTCTATATGGAATTTATCCGTTTCATAATAGATTCCGGCATCGTACATATTGACGCGTACCTCGGCAGGCTTCATCATCTGAGTGCTCAGCGTAAGGTTCCATCCCTTCGCAAACCAAAGTTGTCCCTTCAAAGAATAATTCAATGTTTTATGCCATTCCTTCTGTTCTGTCAGTCCGGAACCATTGAACAACCCGCCTTCAAGGATGAACGGCAAGGACGCATCTTTACGGGTATAAGCCAGAGTAGCTCCGACGTCACGTACATCACCCACCTGTTTTCCGATAAACGAACGGTTGGCAAAAAAGCGTACATGCGGCGAACGGTGCGCATCAATCGTAAAGGGCACCCTCATCTGTCCGATTGTAAAGTTGACATGCTTTATCGGGAAAATACGGGTATAAGCATCCAACATACGGATTTTCCCCTGATCGGACAGATCGATCTCCGCTTTATAAGCCACAATCGGGAGTACATTACCCGTCAGACTGAAGCGTGCATTCCGCACTTGAAAACGACTTTCGTCGGTTGCCGTCTGATATTCGTATTTTGCACGGATCGTTCCATGGATTGCCGGCAGATAGTCGTGCAATTCCATCTTTTCCTTATCCAGTTTTTTCCCATCTACGGCTTCTTCGTTCACTTGTGCCAAAGCCGTTGTCGCCAGCAGTAGTCCTGCCCCCATCGTAACCAATATTCTCATCAGGTTTATCTCTTAATATTCCGGTGCAAAAGTAACGGTATCCCCATACATCCTTATGACAAACGGGTTACAAATGTATTACACATTACAAACAGGTTACATCACAGCTCCCCGTAGATTGACATTCGCAAAAAAAACAGAGGCTGTACTCAAGCCGTACAGCCTCCATTTATAAAATCTGCATTCTTTTAACCCACGAAAGAAAAACCGATAATCATGGCAAGCGCCAGAATGACGAGTGAAACAGCAATAATCTTGAGCACACGTTTTGCCTGTTCTTCCTCCTTTTGGGTGTGTGTTACTTTTTTCTTATTCTTACCCATATTGTTTTTAGCTTTAAAGTTCAACGCTAACAAAGCTAAGAATAATTATCCAAACCAACCAAAGAAGAAGAAATTAATTTTGCTCTTCGGATGAAAATTCCATCAAATAGGCTTTAATGAAGCCTTCGATTTTTCCATCCATCACCCCATTGACGTCGGAAGTCTGATAATTCGTGCGGTGATCTTTCACACGGCGGTCATCGAATACGTAGCTTCGTATCTGCGAACCCCACTCTATCTTTTTCTTTCCGGCCTCCACCTTTGCCTGTTCGGCCATACGGTGCTGCAACTCTTTATCATATAAGATAGAGCGCAACTGGCGCATGGCGTTTTCCTTATTCTTGGGTTGGTCACGGGTTTCGGTGTTCTCAATCAGGATTTCCTCTTCCTCACCGGTATAAGGGTCTTTAAACTGATAGCGCAAACGCACCCCCGACTCCACCTTATTCACATTCTGTCCTCCGGCACCGCCCGAACGGAAAGTATCCCAGGAGATACGTGCCTGTTCGATATTCACCTCGATGCTGTCATCGACCAACGGAGTGACGAAGACCGAAGCAAAAGAGGTCATTCGTTTCCCTTGTGCATTATACGGCGAAACGCGCACCAGACGATGCACCCCATTCTCTCCTTTCAAATAGCCGTAGGCGTAATCACCCTCTATCTGGATGGTACAGGTTTTGATACCCGCCTCATCACCCTCCTGCAGAGTAGAAATGGTAGCCTTATAACCATTCGTCTCGGCATAACGCAGATACATACGCATCAGCATGGACGCCCAGTCCTGGCTCTCCGTACCACCGGCACCGGAATTTATCTTCAAGACGCAACTCATCTGATCGGCCTCACCGCGAAGCATGTTCTTCAACTCCAGGTTCTCGACAGCTTCCAGTGCTTTGGCATATCCGTCGTCCACTTCCGCTTCGGTGACAAGATCGTCTTTATAGAAATCGAAAGCCAATTCCAGTTCATCACTCAACGTCTTGACATGATTATACCCCTCGATCCATTTCTGCAGGTTTTTCACCTTTTTCATTTGTGCTTCGGCACGCTTCTGGTCATCCCAGAATCCCGGAGCTTGTGTTCTTAACTGTTCTTCTTCGACCTGAATTTTCTTCCCGTCGATGTCAAAGATACCTCCTCAGCGCATCTGTGCGCTCTTTCACGTCTTTAAGCTGTTCAATAGTAATCATTTCAATTTACAATTTATTCCCTATGGTCACGACCATCCTCTGATCTTTATCACACAGGTACGTTAGCGGTTTACAATTTACGATTGAAATAAAAGAATGCTGAGCAAAAATTAAACAGGCTCTTACTTTATCCAATCATTTTATTACTCTCGAGCGTGCAAAGATAAACAAAATTCCGCTACCTTTGCTCTCACATTTAATTTGTTATCATTGATATGAATAAACTACTAAAATTTTCCTGCCTGTCGCTACTTCTTCTGATGGCGACAAGTGTAAGTAGCGCTTCTCTCAAAGACTACCGCTACGAGACAGTGCCCAACGATCCGTTGAAAGCACGTATTTACACACTCGACAATGGCTTGAAGGTCTATATGACCGTCAACAAAGAACAACCACGTATACAGACGTATATTGCCGTACGGGTAGGTGGTAAGAATGACCCTGCCGAGACCACCGGTCTGGCTCATTATTTCGAACACCTGATGTTCAAAGGAACCAAAAAATTCGGAACACAAAACTACGAAGCCGAAAAGCCGATACTGGACCAGATCGAACAACAGTTCGAGATATACCGGAAAACCACAGACGAAGCAGCACGTACCGCCATCTACCACAAAATAGACAGCCTGTCGTACGAAGCTTCCAAACTGGCTATCCCCAACGAATATGACAAGCTGATGGCTGCCATCGGTGCTACCGGCACCAATGCCTATACTTCTTTCGACCAGACGGTTTATGAAGACGACATTCCTTCCAACCAGATAGACAACTGGGCAAAGATACAGGCAGACCGTTTTGAAAACTGCGTTATCCGCGGATTCCACACGGAATTGGAAACGGTATACGAAGAGAAAAACATGTCACTGACCAAAGATCCGCGCAAGGTATACGAGACGGTGCTTTCTTCTCTCTTCCCCCATCATCCTTACGGCACTCAGACCGTGTTAGGAACACAGGAAGACCTGAAGAACCCCTCCATCACTAACATCAAGAATTACCACAAGGTATGGTATGTGCCCAACAACATGGCTATCTGCCTTTCGGGCGACTTCAATCCGGATGAGATGATCGCTACCATCGACAAGTACTTCGGACACCTGAAACCCAACAAGAACCTGCCGAAATTAAACCTCCCGAAAGAGACGCCGATTACGGCACCGATCGTACGCGAAGTGCTGGGACCGGATGCTGAAAGCCTGACGTTGGCATGGAGATTCCCGGGAGCCGCCAGCAAAGAATACGAAACACTGCAAGTGGTATCGCAAATTCTTTATAACGGCAAAGCCGGACTTATCGACCTCGACCTCAACCAGCAGCAGAAAGTATTGCAGGCTTACGGTTATCCGTTAGACATGGCAGACTATTCGGCGCTGATGCTGCAAGGACGCCCCAAACAAGGACAGACTCTGGACGATGTGAAAAAACTGTTGCTTGAAGAGATCAGCAAACTCCGTGCCGGTGACTTTGATGAAAAGATGCTGCAAGCCAATATCAACAACTTCAAGCTCTATGAGATGCAGAGATTAGAGAGCAATGAAGGACGTGCAGATATGTTTGTGAACGCTTTTGTCAACGGCATCAAATGGGAAGACGAAGTATCCGCCATCGACCGTATGGCCAAACTGACCAAAGCCGACATCGTTGCCTTTGCCAACAAATATCTGACGGACCAGAACTATGCCGTTATCTACAAGAAGCAAGGACAAGACCCCAATGAGAAGAAAATGTCCAAGCCGGCCATCACTCCGATCGTCATGAACCGCGATGTTGCCAGTGATTTCCTGAAAGAGATACAGAACAGCAACGTTAAACCGATCGAGCCCGTATTCCTTGATTTCAAGAAAGACCTCAGCCAATTGAAAGCCAAATCAAACATTCCTGTATTGTACAAACAGAATACAAACAACGACCTCTTCCAGTTGATTTATGTATTCGACATGGGTAACTACAATGACAAAGCGCTCGGTACGGCATTCGACTATATCGACTATCTGGGCACTTCCGACATGACTCCGGAACAGTTGAAGAGTGAGTTCTATCGCCTGGCATGTACTTTCCGTGTCGTTCCGGGCAATGAGCGTACCTATGTCTTGCTGTCGGGTCTGAACGAAAACATGCCCGAAGCCATGAAGCTTTTTGAAAAACTGATGGCAGACGCCCAAGTCAATAAAGAGGCATACGACAATATGGTGGCAGACATACTGAAGTCCCGCAAGGATGCCAAACTGAACCAAATGCAGAATTTCCGTCGCCTGATAAGCTATGGTATGTATGGTCCGAAATCTCCGGTTACCAACATCCTGACAGAAGCCGAGCTGCAGAACATGAATCCACAGGAACTGGTAGACCGCATCCACAATCAGAACAGTTATAAACATCGCATTCTGTATTATGGCCCGGCAAGCGGAAAAGAACTGCTGGCTGTTATCAACAAAAACCATCAGACACCCAAAAAGCTGAAAGACATTCCTGCTGGCAATGAGTTCCCGCGTCTGGAGACTCCGACTACCCAGATCCTTATCGCACCCTACGAAGCGAAACAGATTTATATGACCCAGCTATCCAACCGTGGCGACAAATTCGATCCGATGATCGAACCGTCCCGTCAGATGTATAATGAATACTTCGGCGGAGGCATGAACTCGATCGTCTTCCAGGAAATGCGTGAAAGTCGCGGACTGGCATATTCTGCATGGGCCGGATTGAACCGTCCGTCTTATCTGAAATACCCGTATATGCTGCAGACTCAGATAGCCACTCAGAACGACAAAATGATCGATGCCATCAAAGTATTCAACGACATCATCGATAATATGCCGGAATCCGAAGCTGCTTTCAAACTTGCCAAAGAGGGACTTATCGCCCGTTTGCGTACGGAACGCATCATCAAAAGTGACATTATCTGGTCGTACATCAATGCCCAAGACTTAGGTGAAAATGTAGACAGCCGTATCAAGCTCTACAACGATGCACAGAACATGACATTGAAAGATGTAATCGATTTCCAGAAGAAATGGATCAAAGGACGCACCTATACATATTGTATCCTCGGTGACAAGAAAGAACTGGATATGGAAAAACTGAAAGAAGTAGGACCTATCCGGGAATTGACACAGGAAGAAATCTTCGGATACTAAAACAGGGGCATTAAATTAAAAAATTGAGAGTTGAAAGTCGGGCAGCGCTATTATGCCGCACCGTAACTTTCAACTCTCTTTTTTTATCTCTTATTTTACCTTTTTCCTACCTCACGATCCATTCTCCGA
The DNA here is from genome assembly GCA_963599995.1 of Coprobacillus sp. CAG:698. Taxonomy (GTDB): domain Bacteria; phylum Bacteroidota; class Bacteroidia; order Bacteroidales; family Bacteroidaceae; genus Bacteroides. The sequence goes on along the minus strand of CAVCAX010000060.1, from coordinate 47,814 downwards.
TCGTACGGGTGGCACTGTCGAAGTTTACACCGACTTTGACCACCTTCCTGCCATCCGCCTGATAGGGAACGGCATACTGCTTGCTGTCAATCTGTGCCAGCGCCTCCTCCGGAGTACCGTCAAACTTGAACTCGAAGACATAGATGGCATCTTTCATCTTCACCACAGCATCCGCACGCCCCACGGCTGCCTTCACCTCCGTCTCCACATATTGTCCCATCAGGCGGAACAACAGATAGAAGATGGTCTGGTAATGCTTCTCGGTCTTGTTCTCCAAATCATTCGGTATCGAAGCGAAGAAAGAACGGGTACGTTCCAAACAGCTCTCAATATCCCCCTTGCGTAAGTCGCGGATGAACGAAACCACATAAAAAGTATTTTCGCGGGGGAGACGGTGCACATAGCCGGGAAGCAAGGACTCCGTAAAGCCATAACGCACCTCACCGTTGGGATAGGCCAATTGGTAAAGATGGAAAATAGGGTCATACCCCTTTATTGTCAGGTAGCCGCTCTGATAAAGTACCGGAATAGGGTCGATGATGTGGTCGGTAGGTGCATCGAACTGTTCATCAGTAGCCGTAAGTCCGTCCAAAGAACGAACATCGAAATTGGACTCACGAAGCAAGTCTATCAGGAAAGTGGGAGTGCCCGTAGAGAACCAGAAATTCTTGTACTCTTTTGCATTGAAAGCATTGAACAGACTGAAAGGATTGTAGATATCGACGCAATTCTTACTGAAATGATAACCGTCATATCGCAGTTTCAAATGAGTACATGCTTCCTCGAAAGTTTCATTGTTCGCTTCGGCCATCCGCTCAATGTCAAGTTTCAGTTCTGTTAGCAACTCCTGCTCTGTGATGCCGCAGATAGCGCTGAAGTCATCACGCATGCTGATGTTTTGCAGATTATTCAACTCGCTGAAGATACTCATCTGGCTGAACTTGCTGATACCGGTGATGAAGAGGAAACGAAGATATTGTCCCAACCCCTTGAGAGGACTGAAAAAATCACGCATGATGCCCCGTAGCTCACTTTGCAAAGCCACGTCACTGTTGGTGTCGAGCATGGGAGAATCGTATTCATCCACCAATATTACCACCGTTTTCCCCGTTTTTTTATAGGCACTCTCTATGACATTACCCAACCGGACACTAAAAGGCGTGCCCTTATCTTCCACACAGCAGTCGTATTCCCTCTCCCACCGCTCCAAGAACCAGTTGATGGCAGAACGCAGATAATGAGCTGAGAGATATTTACTAATACTGAAATCGATGCGCAGCACCGGATAGCTCTCCCACTCTTTCTCCAAACGCTCCATAGCCAACCCTTTGAAAAGTTCTTTCTTTCCCTGGAAGTAAGCTTCGAGCGTAGAAACAAGCAGACTCTTGCCGAAACGACGGGGACGGCTGAGGAAATAGACCTGATCGGTATGTACCAGTTTATAGAGTAAATCCGTCTTGTCTACATACACGCAATTGTTGTTGCGCAACTGTTCAAAGTTCTGTATCCCTATCGGATACCTTCTGTAGTCTTCTAACATGGCTATGGTGGGAATTAATGGTTATAAAGACAAAGATAGGGATTTTACTTATCATATCCGACAATCAGGAGATAAAAAGTATCTCCTGATAACATTCTTTTCCCCCACATCAGCCGATGGTACAGACCATCCCGTATTTTTTAACTTTACTCTAATGTCAGTTCGGCAGATTACTCCTCGTACATCTTATCGATCAGTTCCTTATAGTTTTTGGCTACTACAGAACGTTTCAATTTCAATGTGTTTGTCAGCTCTCCTCTTTCCATACTGAACGGTTCGGGTAGAAGCGTAAAGCGTTTCACCTGTTCATAATGAGCGAACTGTTGCTGCAAGGTATCGATACGGGCACGGAACAATCCTACAATCTTGGGATGCTGCAACAACTCTTCCATATCTTTATATTCAATGCCTTTCTCTTTGGCATAATCTTTCACAAAGCCATATACGGGTACAATCAACGCAGATACGAATTTACGCTGATCGGCAATAACGGCAATCTGATCGATATAGCGGTCGACGGCTAACTTGGTCTCCAATGCTTGCGGAGATATATATTTTCCGTTGGACGTTTTAAACAAGTCTTTGATGCGCTCCGTCAGGTACAGGTTATTCCCTTTCAGATAGCCGGCATCACCTGTATGAAACCATCCTTCCTTATCAATAGCCTCCGCCGTAGCCTCTGCTTTCTTATAATACCCCTTGGTGATTGTCTTTCCACGCAGCAGAATCTCGTTGTTTTCACCGATTTTCACCTCTACATCCGGCATGACAGTACCAACGGAACCGATTTCATACCCGGAGTTCTGAAAGCATGAAACGGTTGCCGTAGACTCGGTAAGTCCGTATCCCACCACCATATTGATGCCTACCGAATGTACGAACTCACAGATTTCATCGGGAACCGCCGCACCGGCTGTCGGGAAGAAGTTGCCATTTTCAATACCGATTGTTTTCTTCAGCAATGAATAAACCGTCTTTTCATAGAAACGGTATTTCAAGTGAAGCATCAAAGGGGGCGTTTTCCCCTTACGCAGGTAGTCTATGTTGTGTATCTTACCCACACGGATAGCATCGAGCATCAACGCTTTCTTTATACCGGTCGTTTCGGCTATCTTCTCCTGTACACCGGCGTAAACCTTCTCCCAGAAACGCGGTACGCTGCACATCAGAGTCGGACGGATCTCCTTAATCGTCATCTGAATATCCACGGGGCGGAGGTTAATACAAATCTCCACTCCTTTATGGATACAGAGGTAACACCAGGCTTTCTCGAACACATGGGTCAATGGCAGGAAGTTCATCGACACATCCTTGTCCGACATATCCACCAGACGAATATCGTGAATGCGGAAGGCTTCAAGGAAGCAAGAGTGATGCAACATGACACCCTTGGGTTCTCCCGTCGTACCGGAAGTATACAAGATATTGGCCAAGTCATCGTTCGAAGCACGGGAAGTACGTTCTTCCACCACCTCATTACGCGGCAATCCTTCACCCATTGCCAGAAATTCATCATAATAAATAGAAGACACATCCCGCCGGTCTTTTACCACAGAGCGGTCGAATATGATAATCTGTTGCAACGACGGACAAAAGCCGAATACACTGAAAGCAGCGTCATACTGAAATTGTTCGCCGACAAAAAGAAAACGGATCTGTGCATCATTGATGATGTATTGCGCCTGCGCGGGAGAACTCGTTGCATACAGCGGAATAGTCACCGCCCGATTGGCGAAAGCTGCAAAATCCGTAAAAAGGCATTCCGGTTTGTTTTGAGAAAAAATACCGATATTCTCTTCCTCCTGTACACCGAGTGCCACCAGAGAGTTTGCGGTCTGTCTGACTGTTTTAGAGAACTGGTTCCATGAAATGGGAATCCATTGTGCAGTCTGATAATCCCGGTATCGGAGTGCTGTCTTTTCGCCATACTTTTCAGCCTGACGATGAACCAAGACAGATAAATGATGATAAATCATATCTTTTGTTGTGTTAGTAAATACACGGCAAAGATATTAGTTTTATTTGAAACTAATTCCATACCCATAATTAAATCTTTAAGAAAGAAGTATTCAAGGATTATTCCGGAGACTGTACAAAATGTCAATATGACATTTAAAATCCCGCAGGATTCCGTTATTAAGGCAGAGGAGTGGACTGGCACCAAAAACCTTCCGCATTCCCGTATTGGGCATATCCAAAAGTTACCCATATAACAGATTAGCTATTACCAAGATTGTCTTTTCCGCATTTCACTTGCCGTTTATCTCAAAAATACGCATATCCAATTCTTTTTTCCACTTCAAAACCATTTGAATTCGATTGACTGTTAGCGTAAAAAGCGCTCCCCTCCAAGAGAAAAATGTTTTTCCCGTAGAGACTCTTATGGTTTCTCGTAGAGGAACGAGTCGTTCCTCTACGAGAAACTGAAGCTTTTCACCGGGGAAAAACACATTAATAGGTCGGGGAAAAGTGCATATTCATCCTCTTTTACCTGGAAATATGCAGGAAAAAGTGCATATTATACATTCTTTTATGCACTTTTTTCTCTATTTGCCCCTTTTTGAGCGAAGTACACGTTAGCAGAAAACACAATATAAAAGAATTATGTCAGTCCATTCACACTTTCCGTATCATTTGTCCATATCGAATTTTGTAAAATCCGATAAAGTCGTGAACGGCATTCTTCCCGGTAAAGCATTCCGGCAGAAATTGTATTTCTACCTGCAACTATCGCCTTTTTCAAGAATTATCTGTAAGTTTGCAGCATGAAATACGATGTATCTTACTTAACGACAGAGGCCGTAAGCCTTCTTAAATCGCTTATAGCCATCCCCTCGGTCAGCCGCGAAGAAGCACAAGCAGCCGACTATCTACAGAATTATATCGAAGCGGAAGGTATGACAACCGGACGTAAAGGCAACAACATCTGGTGCCTCAGTCCGATGTTCGATCTGAAAAAGCCGACCATACTCCTCAATTCCCACATCGACACGGTGAAACCCGTAAATGGCTGGCGGAAAGATCCCTTCACTCCAAGAGAGGAAAACGGAAAGCTCTATGGACTGGGAAGCAATGATGCCGGTGCCAGTGTGGTTACCTTATTACAAGTGTTCCTGCAACTATGCAGAACAGAGCAATCATACAATCTGATCTATCTGGCTTCCTGTGAAGAAGAAGTCTCCGGTAAAGACGGAATAGAGAGTGTATTAAAAGGTCTCCCTCCCATCTCGTTTGCCATCGTGGGAGAACCGACAGAGATGCAACCTGCCATTGCCGAAAAAGGCCTGATGGTATTGGACGTGACCGCTACCGGAAAAGCCGGACATGCCGCACGCAATGAAGGCGACAACGCTATCTATAAAGTATTGGATGACATCGCCTGGTTTCGGGACTACCGTTTTGAAAAGGAATCTCCCCTGCTCGGTCCTGTAAAGATGAGTATTACGGTAATCAACGCCGGCACCCAGCACAATGTGATTCCCGACCGATGCACGTTTGTGGTAGACGTACGGAGCAACGAGCTGTATTCCAACGAAGAGTTATTTGCGGAGATAAAGAAACACATCTCCTGCAAAGCCGAAGCGCGTTCGTTCCGTCTCAACTCTTCGCGTATCGAGGAGAAGCACCCGTTTGTGCAGAAAGCCATTAAACTGGGTCGTGTTCCTTTCGGGTCTCCTACCCTGTCAGACCAAGCCTTAATGCCGTTTCCATCGGTAAAGATAGGACCGGGGCGTTCATCACGTTCACATACGGCAGATGAATACGTTATGCTGAAAGAGATGGAAGAGGCCGTAGACCTGTATCTGAAATTACTGGACGGACTGACTTTATAAGCCGGTCTGTCCATCCATGCTTCATTTTCCGCAACTACACAAAATTAAATTTACATTTCCGACCGCTATCTTTCTTATCAACACCTTTCAGTCCTCTTACTGATTGGAGAACACACACATACATACAAACAAAAAGCAGAACCCACTCACCGGTGTACGCCATGAAACATGTACGATGTGAAAGTAGAAAAGAGAATAAGGGTACTTTGTATTTTTATTCCAATTTATCCCCCAAAAGTGTCCAATCGCAATACTATATACTGCAAAACACGCCTTTATTTCTAAATAAGTATAATTATAACCCGACAATAGTTAAACAAACATAATTACCCATTCCCCGTAAATTTAAATTAAATCATTATATATTAACTTTGCGAAACATGTAGTTAACACACTACTTAACAAACAAAATTTATATCATGGTTATAACATCAAAGAATTGCCGAAAAGAATTTGCGAAATGGAGTGCGTTTCTTCTTTGCTCATTTCTATACATTCTTCAGGCAAATGCACAACAAGCCAATGGTACCTCCGGCGTTGTTGTAGATGCAGAAAGCGGTGAGCCGCTTGTAGGTGCATCCATCACAGTGAAGGGTACGCAGTCAGGACAAATTTCCGATCTCAACGGAACGTTTACCTTCAATCCCCCTCTTTCCGAACAACAAGTTTTAACCGTTTCCTACATTGGATATCAGACAGTCAATGTGCCCGTGCAACGCAAGTTGATGCGTATTGTTCTAAGTCCCAGTGAAAATCTACTGGACAACGTGGTGATACAGGTGGCTTACGGAACTGCACAAAAGAAATCTCTCACGGGAGCCGTTTCTACGGTGGACAGCAAACAGATCGAGATGCGCCCCGTCAGCGCCGTCACTTCCGTACTCAACGGACTCATACCGGGCGTACAAGCAGTAGACGGTATCGGGCAGCCGGGCTATGAAGCACAAATACGCGTGCGCGGATACAGTTCCATCAACGGTAGCAACAGCCCGCTCATCGTAGTAGACGGCATGCCCTACACAGGAGGAATGACCGATATCAACCCCGCCGATGTGGAGAGCGTGAGCGTGCTAAAAGATGCCGCTTCGTGTGCCCTCTACGGTAGCCGCGCCTCCAACGGCGTGATTCTTATCACCACCAAGAAAGCCAGAAAAACCGGGACTTCCCTCCAGTTGGGGATCCGTCAGGGATTCAGCCACCGCGGACAGAGCGACTACGACCGCATGAACCCCGGTCAATTTATGGAGACCATGTGGCAGTCCTACCGCAACTCACTCGTCAGCACTCAAGGGAAGACACTCGAAGAAGCCGGTGTAGCTGCCAGCAACGATTTGATACCCACAGTGCTGGGTCTCAATATCTTCAACAAGGCCGACAACGAACTGTTCGACGCAAACGGACACTTGGTTGCCGACGCACAAGTACTGGACAGCTATGCAGAAGACCTCGACTGGTATGACCCCTATACCCGCAACGGATACCGGCAGGAATACAACCTCTCCGGTGAAACAGGTACCGAAAAGAGCCATCTGCGCTTCTCCTTGGGATATCTCGATGACAAGGGATTTGCCAAAAAGAGCAATTTCAACCGGATCATCGGACAAATGAGCGCAGACTTCAACCCTGCTCCATGGATAAAGACAGGACTTTCACTCAACGCCTCACGACAGGTGACCGACTGGAATGCGGGTGCCATAAGTGCCAACCAAACGTCCTCAACCTCCAACGGTTTCTACTTTGCACGCCGCATCGCTCCCATCTACCCCGTACACCAACACTACATGAATGATGTGTACGATGCCAACGGTGCATTGCTGCACGCCAAAGGTGACTACATCCTCGATGAACAAGGAGAGAAGCAATATGACGACGGATCGGTAAGCCGTGTCACGGGCGATCTCGGAACAGTGGAACGCCACATCATGCTGGAGATGGAAAAGGACATGCGCCGAAGCACAAGCGACAACATTGCAGGAAAGGCGTATGCGGACATCAACTTCCTGCGCGACTTCACTTTCTCACTGCAAGGAAACACCAGCCTGCGCAACTATACCTACCGTGAATACGGAAACGGAGAAATAGGTGCCTACAAGAGTGTGAGCGGAAACCTCGTAGAGCAGACCAGCAAATACAAAGAATACTACCTGAAACAGATGCTGACATGGAGACACGCTTTCGGTGCACACCTGGTGGAATGGATGGCCGCACACGAGAACTATGACTACCAACGTGACTACAGCTACTTGAAAAAAACACACGAAAGCATTCCCGGTATCACAGAGATGTCCAACTTCACGACCATGAACAGCATAACCGGTTACAAAGATACCTACCGTACGGAAGGATACCTCACCCGTGCACGCTATAACTACAACGACACGTACTTCCTCGAAGCCTCTTTCCGTCGCGACGGTTCGTCCATCTTCTATACCGACAACCGCTGGGGTAACTTCTGGAGTGCGGGAGCATCGTGGATCGTATCCAACGAAGCGTTCATGCAAGACGTTTCGTGGATAAACAACCTCAAGCTGCGCTTCTCTTACGGCCAGGTGGGTAACGATAACTTTGGCAGCGGCAGTCTCTACAAATGGATGCAACTGTATAGCTCCATTACCGAATACGGAGGCTCGGCAGCTTATTTCAAGACACAGAATGAGAACAAAGATTTGAAGTGGGAGACGAACTCCACCTGGAACGTGGGAGTGGACACCCGAATCTTCAACCGGGTAAATCTCAGCTTCAACTATTTCGACAAACGGTCGGACGACTTGCTCTTCTCGTTCATCCAGCCGCTTTCTTCCGGAGCTACCGACTCATCGACTGCACAGTCTACCGTATGGAAAAACGTGGGCAGTATGTCCAACCGCGGATGGGAACTGAGTATTGACGGTGATGTGATACGCAACCGCGACTGGCAGTGGAACGTAGGAGTAAACCTTTGGAAGACGAAAAACAAAGTGGGACGACTGCCGGACAAAGAGCGTGAGCAGGGGATCCTCGTAGGCGACTATTACAAACTGCAAGAGGGAGAAAGCTTCTATGACTTCTGGCTCTATCAATATGAAGGTGTGGACCAGATGACGGGACAAGCTGTATACCGCCCCGACTACAATGCTTACTTCATTGCCGACAGCGAAGGCCACCCTGTCAATGCAGACGAGGATGTAACAGGCCGTAAGGCGTTGGCTCCGGAAGAGTGGACCGAGATAAACGGTGAATACTATGTGGGCAAGCCGCAATATGCCGGCAAAGGACGTTGCGGCAATGCGTTACCGAAGATCAACGGTTCTATCACCACCTCCCTGCGTTGGAAAGACCTCACACTTTCCGCCCTGATGAACTTCAGTTGCGGTTCTAAGGTGCTCGACCTCCCGTACCGTACTCTGATGAGTACCGCCGCCGTACATGCACTGAGTACCGACTTGGTCAAGGCATGGAACGGAATACCCGAGGGCATGACGGAAAACTCCCCTTGCCGTATCGATCCCGACGGAGTGCCGCAAGTAAACTACGATACCACCATCAACGGATACAACTCTCCGGAAGCATCATCGCGTTACCTCGTGAGCGGCAACTACTTCACCTTGAAGAACGTCACTCTCGCCTACCGTCTGCCGGCCATGTGGAGCAGCCGGTTGGGACTGGGTGCCATGCGCGTGTATGGCAGTGTCGAGAATGCCTTCCTGCTGAGCAAGCGTAAGGGCTTGAACCCCGCACAGTCGTTCGATGGCGTGGTGCGTAACTACACAAGCATTGCCCGCGTATTCACGCTCGGTGTAAACATAAACCTCTAAAAAGTGATTCCGATAAAAGACGATACAAATGAAACATCTGAATAAACTCTTCATAAAAGCCTGCCTGTGCCTGCCGCTGCTGTGCACAGCCTGTGCAGGCGACTACTTGGACACCACGCCCACCAACGCCGTGTCTCCCTCCGATCTTTTTAAGAGCGAAGACTATGCCGAGTATGCCGTAAACGGACTGGCCAAGCTGATGAAAACCACCTATACGGCACACTCGCTCAACAACGTGTACTACAACGGTGAGGGTACCATCCGCCTCTTCTATGCCGATTGGCCGGGAGCGGACATGTACAACCCCATCAACAACTATTACAGTATATTCAACGGGGCCTCACATGCCATCCCCAGCAGTCTCATCACCACTTATCCGTGGCACTACTACTACAAGATCGTGAGCAACGCCAACACCATCCTCAGCGAAGTGAATCCGGAGGCGAGCAGCAAGTTCAAATACATCTACGCACAGGCTCTCACCTACCGTGCTTTCAGCTACCTGCAATTACTGCAATTCTACGCTCCCCGTTGGTGCGACTCCAACAACGGAGCAGCCGACGGCGTGGTACTCCGTCTCGAAACCTCCACTGAAGACTGTCCCATTGCCTCTATGGCCGCCTGCTACCGGCAGGTGTACAACGACCTCGACCGCGCCATAGACCTCTATCAGGCTTCAGGACACAGCCGTGCAGCCGGTGAGACTCACAAGATAAACATCGATGCCGCCTATGCCATTTACGCCCGCGCCGCACTGACCCGCGAAGACTGGGAGACAGCTGCCCATTATGCAGCTTTGGTACGCGCCAGCTACCCGCTCATGAGCAACGACGAATACCTGAACGGGGGATTCAGCACCGCCAACCAAGAGTGGATATGGAGCATCTACGACAGTACAGAAGAGACCTTAGGCAACTCTTCCTACGCTGTACGCCTGGCTTACAACTCAGACAACCTGCTCATGAAGAATTATCCGCCCTGTATTAACAAGACGTTGTACGACAAGCTTCCGGCAAGTGACATCCGCCGCCAGCTTTGGCTCAATCCATACGATGAAGAGGAAAATGCACTGCCTTATTACACACACGCCACAGCCAACTACAACGGACGTGCCAAAGCAGACCTGGACGCATACGCCCGCAGATTGCATCCCGATATTCCGGCTTCCAACTATGTGTTTGCCTACATGTCGTTCAAGTTCAAGTGTCAGGACGGACTGGGTGTGATGCCGTACAGCCTCTTCCGCAGTGCGGAGATGTATCTCATCGAAGCCGAAGCCGACTGTCACCTCACCCCTGCCAAAGAGACGGAGGCACAACAGTTGCTGAACGCCTTGGTGCGTGACAGCGGGCGTGATGCCAGCTACAACTGCACCGCCACGGGACAGGCGTTATTGGATGAAATCAAGTTCCAGCGACGCATCGAGCTGTGGGGCGAAGGCTTCAGCTGGTTTGACTACAAACGCCGCCGCGACACCATCGACGACCGCATCAGTTCGGCCAACGGTGGCAACTATCTGAACTCATCGGCAGTAGTCATCACCCCCGAAAAAGCCAACGACTGGACGTGGGTCATCCCGGAAAAAGAGACTAACTTCAACGACGGACTGTATCCGGAAGAATAAAGGTCCCACCTGACTGGAAGTAATGAGAACGTACCGATACATCCGTTCATGTATATGTATATTGGCAGCCTTATACGGGCTGCCTTTTCCCGTTTGGGCACAGGACAACCCGTATAAGATAACCCAAAACCTCTACCTGCTCTATGAGGAGGCCAACCGCCATAGCTACGAACCGCTCGGATTGCAGCTGGCCGATTCACTCTACCGGCAGTCCATCCGCCAGGACGACAAGAAGGCGCAGTGTCTCGCCCTCACTATCCCCGTACTCTATTATACCAACAAAAGGCAGTTCAAACAAGTGGAGGAAGCTGCAGAACGCATCAAGGAAGTGTCGCGAAAAAACGGATACTTGCAATACTACTACTTCGGATGCAGCAACGTCATCAACCAACACATCAACCAAGGCCACACCCTGCTCGCCCTGCAAGAGAGCAAGAAGATGAAGGAACAGGCCATGATAGACAACTATCCCTACGGAATAGCCACCTGCCTGCGTACCATGGGCAATATCTACGTCACAAGAAGAAGTCCGAAAGAGGCTTTAAAGTGCTATCAAGAGGCACTGCAATACTCACAGAAGTACGTAACCGACCAGGACCTGGCATACCTTTACCGATCCATATCGAAGCAGCTGCACACCTTGAAGCGGTATGAAGAGGCACTGCAAGCGGCCGAACAAGGCATCGCATGTGCCAAAGTATACAAAAACAAGGCAGCGTGCATGCAGCAGAAGTGTGAAATGTTGTATGCGCTTGATAGACACGAGGAGTTTTTGAAGTACTATGATTTCTGTGTTAAAGACCGTAAGGAACATGGCAGTAATGACCGGCCCAATGAGTGGAGAATACTGAAGATGAAATATTACATCTACACGATGCAATATGACAAGGCACATTTCATGGCAGATTCTGTCGCTCATCCAGTGGATCGGATTGCTTTCCACATAGACATATTCAAAAGAGAAGGTAAGTTTGAAGAGGCTTTCACCACGCTCTTACAACTCCGACAGATACAAGACTCGCTCTCCCAAATAGTGCAGACAAACGACCTTGCTGAAATGGACGCCAGCCTCAACAACGCCCGCCTACGTAAGGAGACGCAAGACCTGCAGTTGGAAAACGCACAGCTCAGCCTGCAAGCAGCCAACTATGAACTGAGCCAAGCCAAGGCAGCTGTGGAGATAGAGAAGGTAAATACGGAAAACAACAAGCTGCAGCTGAAAAACAAAAACCTGGAACTGGCGCACTTCAAGGCGGAGACCGAACGGAAACAGGCCATCATGCAGGCAAGACAGATTGAGTCGGACCGCCAACTGATGGGCTTGAAATTTATCCTCTCCATCCTGGGGCTTTTGTTGGCTTCCCTGCTGTCCTATCTCTACATGCGCCACCGCTCCATCAGTAAGTTGGAAGAGAAGAACAAAGAGTTGACTGTGGCGCGCAACAAAGCCGAACAGGCCGACCACATGAAGACGGTATTCATACAGAATATGAGCCACGAGATACGCACTCCGCTCAACGCCATCGTAGGCTTCTCGCAACTCCTTTCCGACCCCAACCTGCCCTTGGGTGAAGAGGAAAAGAAAGAGTTCTGCGAACTCATCATGCACAACTCCGAGTTGCTCACCACGCTTATCAACGACATCCTCGACCTCTCTGCACTCGAGAGTGGCAAGTATTCCATGAAACTTACTCCCTGTCTCTGCAACGAGATGTGCCAGATGGCCCTCGCCACCGTGACTCACCGCAAGCCGGAAGCCGTGAAACTGACCTTCACCTCCGATGTGCCGGATGATTTCAGCTTCATCACCGACGGACAGCGCACGCAGCAGGTACTCATCAACTTCCTCACCAATGCAGAGAAGCACACCGAACGGGGAAGCATACTCCTGCACAGCTCTCTCACGGAGAATCCGGGGCACATCACTTTCTCCGTAACGGATACCGGAACGGGCATCCCCGTAGACAAGATGGACAGTGTGTTCGAACGTTTCAAGAAACTGGACGAATTCAAGCAGGGCACCGGCCTGGGACTGAACATCTGCCGCATCATTGCCGAACGCCTGCACGGTGAGGTGAAGGTAGATAAGGAGTACACCGGAGGCGCACGCTTCCTCTTCATCCTTCCGTTGGATCAGAAACAGGATCTTACCTCAAAAGAGCAGTAAATGCCCATAAAAAAACGCCCCTGCTACAGATTGAACCGTAACAGGGGTGATTTTTATATCCAGATGCTTTATATTCAGATGTTCTGAAACATCTCCGTCACTTTAGTCAACAGAGAATTTAAAGATACAACGGCTATTGTACTTCTCGCCCGGACGCAATACAGCCGAAGGCCAATCGGGTTTGTTCGGAGTATCGGGATACTTCTGCGTCTCGAGACATACGGAAGCACGCTGATTATAGACAATGCCCTTTTTGCCCGTTACCGTTCCATCAAGGAAGTTTCCGGCATAAAACTGTATACCGGGTTCATTGGTATAGACATCCAATACGATACCGGTTTTGGGAGACTCCAAAGTAGCGCATTTGCGGGTAATATCTCCGGAGGTATTCAGTACCCAGTTGTGGTCGTATCCGTTTCCGTTCTTCAGCTGAACAAAATCAAAGTCATTGATACGGGCACCCACCGGAGTTGCCGTACGGAAATCCATCGGTGTTCCTTCTACAGGAGCTATCTCGCCGGTAGTCATGAAAGTGCTGTCCACCGGTGTATAATAATCCGCATCAATGGTCAGCAGATGATCGGAATTGCTCCCGGCATCACCATCCAGATTGAAATAGGAATGATTCGTCATATTGACGATAGTCGGACGGTCGGTTTCAGCCTCATAGCGGATATCGATAGCGTTGTCATCCGTCAGTGTCATCAGCACTTTGCAAGTGACATTTCCGGGGAAACCTTCTTCTCCATCCTTAGAAAGATAGGTAAGTTCGAGTTCCTGCGGACCGGCCTGCCGGGCATCATACACCTGATACTGAAAACCGTTCGGTCCTCCATGCAGACAGTGACCGTAATTGTTACGCGGCAAGACGTATTCTACTCCATCAAGTGTAAAACGTCCTTGATTGATACGATTCGCATAGCGTCCGATGCAGGCACCGAAATCAGACGGAATGGTGATATAATCCCGGATAGAATCAAATCCCAAAACCACATCCCGCATAATTCCATCCCTGTCGGGCACCATTACGGAGACGATACGTCCACCGAAGTTCGTAACACAAACTTCCATGTTATTCGCATTCCGCAACACAAACAGATCGGTCTTTTTACCATTTACTTCCGTCTGGAAGTTACTCTTTAATAAACCGGACGCAGTCGGTTTTTCACCGGTAGCACAGCTTGCCAGCAAAAGGGCACTCAGTGCCCACATTGAAATTCTTTTCATACTCATTTATTTCTAAAAAAAAGATTCGACACCATTATTCGGTAGCTCGGCTTTCCCTCCGTTCACCAATTAAAAAACTATACGCTGCAAAAAACGGAAAAAAGCGACTGATATTCCGGAAAAATCCAACCAAAAAAATAACAAATACAAACCATTCGCGATAATAATCAATCTATTTCGGAAAAATCCGAAAGTTTTTCCGCCAACGCTTCCACAAAAGTAAAAATCTATTCACGCGCAAAAGTAAAAATCTGTTCACGTAAAGGA
>CAVCAX010000060.1:18080-33352 GCA_963599995.1 Coprobacillus sp. CAG:698 | reverse complement strand
ACAAAGAAACACCATTTTGAGCAAATAAAAAAGCACTTACCGGTGATGGGCGACAGAAAAAGGTATCTTATTCTACCAAAAGAGTATCAGAAAAAGCCCAATAAGCAAACCGGTTATTTATTGAAGAATTTATTTTCTACATTTGTCTTTGCATTCACTTAGCTTGCGCAAATCGAATCCGAACGAGACTAACAAGAAAAACATGAATACCGTTGCAAAACTAACACAAATTTTCACCGTTATACTGATTTCAGGGAGCACACTGAATTCATGTACGTCCGGTGACACACGACAAGAAGAAGTTTTAATAAAAGAGCGCCCGGACTGCACGCAAACCAATGTGAGCTATACGGGGAACCGTTCTCCATTAAAACCGATGAATTTTATTAAACTACCTGTGGGTGCCATACAACCGGAAGGATGGTTGGCAAAGTATCTGGATCTGCAGAAAGAGGGATTGACCGGACATTTGGGAGAGATCAGCGCATGGCTTGCCAAAGACAATAATGCCTGGCTCACCAATGGCGGCGATCATGGTTGGGAAGAAGTTCCCTATTGGCTGAAAGGATATGGCGACATGGCCTACATCCTAAAGGACGAAAAGATGATAAACGAAGCCAAGACATGGATCGAAGGAGTATTCCGAAGTCAACAGCCCAATGGCTATTTCGGTCCGGAAAACACCAGAAACGGAAACCCGGAACTCTGGGCACAGATGGTCATGCTCTGGTGTCTGCAATCTTACTATGAGTATTCTCAGGACGAAAGGGTGATTACCTTGATGACCAACTACTTCAAATGGCAGATGACCATACCGGACGAGCAATTTCTGGAAGACTATTGGGAGAACAGCCGGGGAGGCGATAATCTGCTGAGCGTCTATTGGCTTTACAACCGTACCGGAGACCGTTTTCTGCTGGAACTGGCAGAGAAGATCCACCGGAATACGGCTGACTGGACACGTCCTTCCACACTGCCCAACTGGCACAATGTGAACATCGCACAAAGTTTTCGCGAACCGGCAAGCTATTACATGCTGACGGGTGATTCGACCCTGTTGCAAGCATCCTACAATGCACATAACCTGATCCGGCGTACATTCGGACAAGTGCCGGGAGGGATGTTCGGAGCTGACGAGAATGCCCGCATGGGGTATATCGACCCGCGACAGGGGGTAGAGACCTGCGGTATGGTGGAGCAGATGGCTTCCGATGAAATCATGTTCTGCATGACCGGTGATCCGTTCTGGGCGGAACACTGCGAAGAGGTGGCCTTCAACACCTATCCGGCAGCGGTAATGCCCGATTTCAAAGCCTTGCGATACATCACCTGCCCCAATCACACCGTAAGCGATTCGGAGAACCACCATCCGGGAATCGACAACAGAGGTCCTTTCCTTGCCATGAACCCGTTCAGCAGCCGTTGCTGTCAGCACAACCATGCGCAGGGATGGCCCTATTACAGTGAGCACCTGATATTGGCTACTCCCGACAACGGAGCCGCCATTGCCTTATACGCAGCCTGTAAGGGCACGTTCAAAGTGGCCGACGGACAAGAGATTACGCTTCACGAACAGACCAACTATCCTTTCGAGGAGAAAGTCCTTTTCACCGTCAATACCGCCAAAGAGGTATGTTTCCCGCTCTACTTGCGTATACCTTCGTGGTGCGACCAACCGGAACTGTCCATCAACGGGAAACCCCGGAAAATCGCCCCCGTACCGGGAAAATACATCTACATCAACCGTACTTGGGCCGACGGAGACAAGGTAGAGCTGAACTTACCGATGAAACTCTCCATGCGTACTTGGCAAGTGAACAAAAACAGTGTCAGCGTAAACTACGGACCGTTGACTCTATCGCTGAAGATAAATGAGGAGTATGTCCAAAAAGACAGCCGTTCCACAGCCATATACGATTCCCGCTGGCAGGAAGGTGCAGACGCCACCCAATGGCCGTCTTACGAGATCTTCCCCCAATCACCCTGGAACTATGCCTTGGTGCTGGACCCGAAAGTTCCCTTGAAGAACTTCAAAGTCGTACGGAAAGAGTGGCCTTCGGACGATTTCCCGTTTACCGTAGCCAACGTCCCGTTGGAGGTGAAAGCCATCGGACGGCAAGTGCCTTCCTGGAAAATCGACCGGTATGGTTTGTGCAGTGAACTGCCCGAAGCCGATGCCCCCAAAGGTGCCAGTGAAGAGATTACATTGATACCGATGGGTGCCGCCCGACTGAGAATTTCGGCATTTCCAAACACTTATGAACAAAACCAATAACAACATAAACGAACTTACCATGAACAAATTATTTGCCGTAGCGCTGTTGCTACTCATCAGCGTTTCTAATGTATTCAGCGAGAATACTCCCCGTCCGGAGTATCCGCGTCCCCAATTCGAACGGTCAGAATGGATAAACCTGAACGGTACCTGGACCTTCCAGTTCGACTTCGGGAACTCCGGGAAAGACCGCCAGCTACAATCTGCGGAGAAATTTTCCCGGAACATCACCGTGCCTTTCTGTCCGGAAAGTAAATTATCGGGTGTAGAGTATACCGATTTTATCAATCAAATGTGGTATCAGAGAAATATCTCCATCCCGGCAGACTGGAACGGAAAGAAAATCCTCCTGCACTTCGGAGCAGTAGACTATCAGGCCGAGGTGTTTATCGACGGCCAATTTATCGGACGGCATGTCGGCGGCAGTTCCTCATTCTGTATGGATCTGACCCGTTTTGCCAAAGCCGGAAACACCCACAATCTGGTCGTATACGTGAAAGACGATCAACGTTCGGGTTTACAGACAATAGGTAAGCAATGTAACAATTTTTATTCCGGTGGTTGCTCGTACACCCGCGTCACCGGTATCTGGCAGACCGTATGGCTGGAAGCAGTTGCTCCTGCCGGACTGAAAGCCGCAGTCATCCGCCCGGATGTCGACCAGCAACAGTTTGTCATCGAACCGGAATTTTACAGTGAATCGGACGGTACGCTGGAAGTCACTCTGCTGGACGGGAAAAAAACGATCGGCAAGAAGTCTGTGAAATGCGGTAACAGCTCTACCATCATCCTGCCTGTAAAAAGCCCGAAACTATGGACGCCGGAAACCCCATACCTGTACGATATCATCTATCGCATAAAAGATGCACAAGGAAATCTCATCGATGAAGTAAAATCGTATGCCGGTATGCGCAAGGTACATACAGCCAACGGACTTTTCTACCTGAATAACGAGCCTTACTACCAACGTCTCGTACTCGATCAAGGTTATTATCCCGAAGGAATATGGACAGCACCGACCGACGAGGCACTGAAGCACGACATCGAACTGGGAAAAGAAGCTGGTTTCAACGGCGCACGCCTGCACCAGAAAATGTTTGAGGAGAGATATTACTACTGGGCCGACAAGCTGGGTTATATCACTTGGGGTGAATCGGCCAGTTGGGGTTCGGACGTCAACAACGAACTTGCCGTGCGCAACTTCATCAGCGAATGGTGTGAAGCCGTTGTACGCGACCGTAACCACCCCTCACTTGTCACTTGGACACCGTTTAACGAGACATGGGGAGGCGGTCCGGATACTTACGTACGGTTGATTCAGGACATATACCATATAACAAAAGCCATTGACCCCACCCGCCCCATCAACGATGCCAGCGGTGACAATCATGTACTGACAGATATCTGGAGTGTGCACAACTACACACAAGAGAAAGACAGACTCATCGAAGAATTAAAGATAACAGAAGGGAAAGAGCCTTACCGTAACTCACGTGATAAAAAATACCTGGCAGTATACGAAGGGCAACCCTACATGTTGGATGAATTCGGAGGCATCCCCTGGATGGCAGCCGCAGACCGCAAGAACTCATGGGGATACGGCGGAATGCCTGAAGATGAAGAGGCTTTCTACCAGCGACTGGAAGGACAGATAGATGCGTTGATCGCAAGCAAACATGTATTCGGTTTCTGTTACACACAATTGACCGATGTAGAGCAGGAAAAGAACGGAGTCTACTACTATGACCGCCGTCCGAAACTGGACATGAAACGTATCAAGGCCATCTTCGAGAAAATACCAAGCAGACCGGCGAAGTAATATCCGCCCATCGGAAGCCTATTTGAATATATAACAATAAAACAGATCAAAATGAAAAGACACATTGCCTTAATGGCAGCGGCTCTACTACTATGTAACGGTTCCTATGCACAAAGTGCACAGCCCGAAAAGAAGCCCAAAGCCTACATGGTGGCAGATGCGCATCTCGATACCCAATGGAACTGGGATGTGCAAACCACCATCAAGCATCACGTATGGAACACCATCAATCAAAACTTGCTTTTATTGAAGCAATACCCCGACTACATCTTTAACTTTGAAGGGGGAATAAAATACGCCTGGATGAAAGAATACTATCCGGCACAGTATGAAGAGATGAAGAAATACATCCGGGAAGGACGTTGGCACATCAGCGGAGCCAGCTGGGATGCCAACGATGTACTGGTGCCCTCTACGGAATCGGTCATCCGCAACATTATGCTCGGACAGGAGTATTACCGGACAGAATTCGGTGTTGAAAGCACCGACATCTTCCTGCCGGACTGTTTCGGTTTCGGCTGGACACTGCCGACCATCGCCAACCATTGCGGATTGATCGGCTTTTCATCCCAAAAACTGGATTGGCGCAACAAACCTTTCTACGGAAAAAGCAAATATCCGTTTACCATCGGTCTATGGCAAGGAATAGATGGTGCTTCCATCATGTTTGCCCACGGGTATGATTACGGAAAGAGATGGGACGATGAGGACCTGTCGGAAAACAAACAACTGCTCGAACTGACAACGCACACTCCTCTCAATATGGCATACCGGTATTACGGCACCGGAGACATCGGCGGTTCGCCGACAATCGGTTCGGTACGTTCTGTCGAGAAAGGTATCAAAGGAGACGGTCCGTTGGAGATAATCAGTGCGACCAGCGACCAGCTGTACAAAGACTTCCAACCTTATGACAAGCATCCGGAATTGCCCGTATTCAACGGAGAATTATTAATGGATGTACACGGAACAGGATGCTACACCTCACAGGCAGCCATGAAGCTATACAACCGCCAGAACGAATTGCTGGCTGATGCGGCAGAAAGAGCAGCCGTAACGGCAGAGTGGCTGAACCAGGCAAGTTATCCCGGTTCTATCCTTTCCGAAGCCTGGAAACGTTTTATCTATCACCAGTTCCATGACGACCTGACGGGTACAAGTATCCCACGGGCATACGAATTTTCATGGAATGACGAGCTGATCTCTCTCAAACAGTTCTCGAATGTCCTCACCTCTTCCATCCGCTCCATTGCCGGTCAAATGGATACACGGGTCAAGGGGACTCCTGTGGTATTGTACAACGCATTGGGATTTCCGGTGCAGGATATAGCAGAAGTGGAAATTGCCTTGCCATCGGCACCGAAAGGCATTGCCGCTTACGACATGAACGGAAAAAAAGTAGCGGCACAATTACTGGGTTATGCCGACGGGAAAGCACAGTTGCTGATAGATGCGTCTGTTCCAGCTACCGGATATGCCGTGTATGACATCCGCACATCGGGAAGTAGCAACAACACAGTTGCCGCCAACAGCCGTACCATCGAAAACTCCATCTACAGAATAACACTGGATGAGAATGGAGACATACGCTCGCTTTTTGACAAGGTCAACAACAAAGAGCTGGTTAAGCAAGGCAAGACCATCCGCCTGGCACTCTTCACCCAAAATGAATCACACCCCTGGCCGGCTTGGGAAATCATCAAAGAGACCATCGACAGAGAACCGGTTTCCATTACCGGAAACGTAAAAATATCGCAGATCGAAAACGGTAATCTCCGTAAAACGCTTTGCATCGAGAAGACGCACGGTGAATCGGTATTCAAACAGTACATACGTCTCTACGAAGGCAGTCGTGCCGAACGAATCGACTTTTACAACGAAGTAGACTGGCAATCGACCAATGCTTTATTGAAAGCTGAATTTCCTCTGAACGTGGAAAACCGGGAAGCAACCTATGACCTGGGAATCGGTAGCGTGAAACGAGGCAATAATACCGACATAGCTTATGAAGTATATGCACATTACTGGGCAGACCTGACCCAACAGGACAACAGTTACGGTGTATCATTCCTGAACGACAGCAAATACGGTTGGGACAAACCGAACGACCACACCCTGCGTCTGACCCTGCTTCATACTCCGGGCACAACGACCAATTATGCTTATCAAGATCGTCAGGACTATGGTTACCACTGTTTCACCTACAGTCTTATCGGACACTCCGGAGCATTGGATCCCGCAAGTACCGTAGAAAAGGCAGAACTCATGAACCAACGCCTGAAAGCTTTCCAGACAAGTAAGCATAAAGGAACATTGGGGAAAGAATTCTCTTTCGCCACTTCCAACAACCGCAATGTTATTGTGAAAGCCATAAAAAAAGCGGAACGTTCGGACGAATACGTAGTACGCGTATATGAGACCGGAGGGAAAAGCACCCAACAGGCAGTCTTATCGTTCGCCGGAGATATCCTCAACGCCAATGAGGCCGACGGTACCGAAAAGACCATCGGCAGTGCGACTTTCAACGGTAACCAACTGCAGGTCAGCATTAAGCCTTATTCTATCAAGACATTCAAGGTGCGTTTGAAGAAGTCTGCACAGCCGGATTACCGGTCGGACTACGCCGTTCTTCCGCTCAACTATGACCGGAAATGCGCTTCGTTCAATGAATTCCGGGGAGAAGCCAATTTCGAATCCGGTTACTCATTTGCAGCCGAATTACTGCCGGATTCAATCCTCATCGATCAGATACCTTTCCATTTGGGAGAGAAAGAGAGTTTTAACGGCATGAACTGTGAAGGAGACACCCTCCTCCTGCCGACAGGACACACATATACACGCTTGTACTTCCTGGCAGCCGCTGCATCGGAAAATGACTGTACCGTTGCATTCAACTGCGGAAAGAACAAGACAGAGTTTGTCATACCGTCTTATACGGGTTTCATCGGTCAATGGGGACATACCAATCACACAAAGGGTTATCTGAAAGAGGCAGAAATTGCTTATGTCGGTACCCACCGTCATACTTCCGGTGAAGATCTGCCCTATGAATACACTTATATGTTTAAGTTCGGCATCGACATCCCTAAAGGCGCTACGAGCATTATCCTTCCCGAAAATGATAAGGTCGTCTTGTTCGCTGCCACATTGACAAACGAGAACCTGCCGGAAACAGCTGCTGCATCAGAGTTGTTCCGTACAGCCAACAGAGAAAACGGATCTGACCTCTTTACTGATAATACCCATAAAGAGAACCTGCTTAAGAACGCCAAAATTCTGTCGTACTCAGGTTATGCCAACCAGAAAGAGAAACCGGAATATCTGATCGACGGTAACAATGATACCAAATGGTGCGACATCAGTACAGCTCCGAGCTATGTAGACTTCGACTTGGGCAAACAGCAAACCATCAGTGGTTGGAGACTGATCAATGCCGGAAAAGAGAGCCATAGCTATGTGACAAGAGGGTGTTTCCTGCAAGGGAAAAACAATCCGGATGAAGAATGGAAAACCCTGGACCGGATTGACGGCAACAGACGAAATAATGTGGAACGCCAACTGTCCGAACCTGTACAAATGCGTTATATCCGCCTGTTGGTAACCAACCCGGAACAAAGCGCCGAAGGTAGAGACACCCGTATCTACGGATTCGAAGTATACAACTAACCCGTTTTAAATCTTATTCGAACTGATCCAGCCTCGTTTTCGCCCGTTTGCTCCTCATCCCTTTAATCATCCATGATACTCCTAAAAGCAAACAGACAGGGAACAAGGCTGGAGAAGTCCGAATAAATAAAAAGATCACCGGTTCAACCAAGGTTCCGGATTCAACTTCTCCTTCTCTTTTCTCAATTGGAAATGCAATACGGTACGTCCGTTATCAGTAGCATCTGAAAATACCTGCCCGATGGCCTGCTTGGTTTTCACGGTATCTCCCGCCTTGACAGATGCAGAGGAAAGATTGCAATAAACAGAGATATAATTGCCGTGACGGATCAAGACATTAAACAATCCATTCAGTTGGAAAACGGCAGCCACCTTACCATCGAAGATCGCCCGTGCCTGCGCTCCCGGTTTCCCTTGGATATCGATCCCTTTATTATCCAACTTAACATTCCGCAAACCTTCGACAGCATACTGTCCATAGTGGCTGGTAATAATGTAAGGACCGGAAATAGGCATAGGCAGTTTTCCACGATTACCGGCAAAGTTCCCGGATAATTCACGGTCGGCCTTACTCAGGCTATATGCTTCCAAAGGAGCTGCTTTCTTTGCCGTCCCTCTTGAAGCGGAAGAAGACTGCCCATCCTTACCTTCCGTTTTCTTACGGGCCGTAGCCTCCCGTCGGGCTTCTTCGGCAGCACGCTTCCGGGCGCGTTCTATCTCTTCGGCTATCAACTTATCGATGCGGGCATTAAGCTGATTGGCTTCACGCTTTTTCTTGTTTATTTCATTCTGCAGCCCTTTCTGTTTCTTTTGCAGGTTGGCTACCAGGGTACGTTTCTCTTTCTCCTGGCTTTCGAGTTTTTGTTTCTCCTGCTCACGATCCTTCAACAGATTCTCTTTGGCCTTCTTCACCTGTTGTAACTCGGCCCTTTTCTTCTTGATCTGTTCCTGCTTCTTCAGGATTTCTTCTCCTTGAAGCCGTTGATACGTGGCATACTCGCGCACATAACGGAGCCGGCGATAGGTCTGGCTCAGGTTCTTTGCCGAAAAAATAAACATCAGCTTTTCTTCAACCGATTTATTCCGGTACAGGTATTGCACGGACGACTCATACTTCTTTTTCTTATCCCGCAGGTCGCGCTGTAATGTGCGAAGCTGGCGTTCCAATGCATTCAATTCGCGTTCAAGCGCCTCCACATCCTTGTTGATGGTCAGAATGTAACGCTTACGTTCTTCAATCTGGCCGGTCAGCGAGGCAAGGCTATTCAGCTGGCTGCCTACATCTTTCTTTGTATTTTTCAACAATGACTCCGTATTGGCAATTTGTTTTTGCAATTCGCCACGTTTGCTTTCCAGTTCCTTAATCAACTTGCTGCTTTGGGCAGAAAGCGAAACGGTCAGAAAAAAGACACATGCCAATGATACAAAGATACGTTTCATCATAACTTAGTCAGCATATTTAATAAATCCGCAAGCGGCACTTGGGTATATCTGTCGGATATTTCCGTAGGAGTCATTACAAACTCTTTGGAAGAAAAATCGTACAATCTCACTTTCGCTTTTTCCAATGACGGTATTCCTAATTCCTTGCCACTCAACTCCGATTTTCCTTCAGGCAGGGAAGCATCCCAAAGCAGTTTTTCCAATTTAGAGAATCGGGCCTCTTTGGGCAGGAGATCATTCAATTCGCTACGCGAAGCACGGACATACCGTTTATTCATCCGGTCGACGAGCAGAATTTCATCGGGAGTGATTTCCAACCGGGCTATCTCTGTACGTAAAATAGGCATCAGGATGGAGAGCTGCACACGCTCACCTCCTTTCATCTTCATCGTTCCTCCGGTCGTTATACTCCCATTGCTTCCGGAAGGAACTGTCAGTTGCAGCCTTGACGACAAGTACTGTACCGTTTCGGGAGCTGCTATACCGCCAACCTGCTTCGAACTCCGACAACCGGCCAATACTCCCATCAGCAGTAACAAATATAGAATCTTTCTCATTCCGCAATATATTTCTTCTTCTTTATCTTTTCTTTCAGTGTCTTCGATTCACTCCCCATATCCAGAGCCTGTTGCCAATACTTCAAAGCTCCATCCACATCACCGGTCATATAATAAATGTCACCGCAATGTTCTACTATGACATCGCTTTTTTCCTGATCACTTTTCATCGCATCATCGATGTAGATACGCGCTTCTGCGTAATTTCCTTTTTCAAACAGTATCCAGGCATACGTATCAAGAAAAGTGGCATTATCGGGTTCGGCTTTCACCGTCTTATAGCTCATCTCCTCGGCCTTGTCGAGATCGCGCCGCTCTACCGACAGATAATAAGCATAATTATTCAAAGCCCCTATATTGGACGGATTGTAAACCAATGCGGAATCGTATGCGTTGTATGCATCCTCCATCTGCTTTTTAGTGTGATAAATGTCCCCCATGATGGAATAGAAATCGGACAGGACCTCCTTTTTACTGTCTGCCGTGGCATTCTCCAAAGCTTTCCGGCAAATAGCAAGTGCCTCATCAAGGCGTTCCGCCTGATTATAGGCAATGGCCAGATAGAAATAGAACTCAAGTGCATCGGGAGTTGCCTCGATACCCGGCTCGCAGACTTTTATCACCTGGTCGAAATCACTCTTTTGCACGGCTATCTCCAGAAGCATCAAGCGGGCGGCCTTATTCATCGGATCGATCTGAACGACCCGTTCCAACACCGGCACGGAAGCTTCTTTCTGATTTTTGGCCCAAAGATACTGAGAATACAACATCGGAATCTGATCATCTTCCGTATCCTGCTGGAGAATCCGGTCGAAAAGCGAAATTACATCCGTACTGTCCGCATCCGCCTGTTCATTTTGAGCAATAATCTGACGCATCACATTCAATTTTGTATCTGCCGGTACTTTCTTATTCAGCAACAGCGAGTCGATTTGCTGCCTGTACAAATCCTTTTGCCCGGTCTGCTCGTAATAAGATGCAAGTGAGAAACGGGCCATAACGTTGTCCGGCTCGGAAGCAAGAACTTTCTGATAGAGATCATAGGCTTCTTGCTGCTTTCCGTTTTGCATGTATACATCTCCCAAGATCACCTGATAACGCATGTCCATAGGATATTCCGCCACCAGTCCTTCTATCTCGCGAAAAGCACTTTTGTCGTCCTTCATCTGCAAATAAATACGGAACTTCTCCATCGAAAGCTGTTCGTTTTTACCGAGCTTCTCTTCCAGACGGTCCAGTGTCTCAATCACTTTTCCATAATCTTGTTTCTGGTTGTATAAATCAACCAAAGCAAACAAAGCATCTCTCTTTGCCGGGAAACGGACTGCCATAGTTTCAAGTATGTCTATCGCTTTCTCTTTCTCATCCTGTTGCTGATAAAGGCTGGCAAGTGCCTGATGATACCAATAATTATCCGGAGCATTCTCTACCGCCGCTTCCAAAGCAGCCTGCCCTTGAGGAACCTGCTTAAGAAACATATAATATTGGGAAATCTCATAAAGTGCCGAAGCGGCATGCGGATCGATAGTCAGACAATGTTTCAGTAAATCAAATGCGGCATCATACTCCTTTTTAACTTTCAACCGGGTTGCTTCCAGGAAGAAATAATCGTATTTACGTTGTTGTTCGGGCGAAAGTGCTGTCCGTTGCCCTGCTCCGGCGCCATCCGTTTTTCCTACCCGGCGTGAAGAGCCACAAGAGATCAACATCCCTACCAACGTCAAAAGAAGCAGTAATCTTATTTTCATTCGTTTTTAGTAATTTGTTATTAATAATTTAAGGAGCAGTCAAGCAGTTAAGTGGCAAACCACTGCCACACTACCCTCTACCCGTATGGCCGAAACCGCCGACACCGCGTTCTGTCTCGTTCAAGACATCCACCTCCTGCCACACCGCCTGTTCATGACGGGCAATCACCATCTGTGCAATCCGTTCGCCATCTTCAATGACAAACGTCTCAGTAGAAAGATTTACTAGAATAATACAAACTTCTCCGCGATAGTCGGCATCGATGGTACCCGGAGAATTCAAGACAGTAATGCCTTTCTTTAAAGCCAAACCGCTACGAGGACGTATCTGCGCCTCAAAACCTTCAGGGAGTGCGATGTACAAGCCGGTCGGCACAAGGCAGCGTTGCATGGGAGCCAAAGTAACCGGTTCTGAAAGGTTTGCTCTAATATCCATTCCGGCAGAGAGTTCGGTGGCATAAGCCGGAAGCGGGTGCTTCGATTTATTGATAACTTTCACGTTCATATTCAGCATGTTTACTATATTAACGGGCGAAAATACACAATTTGTATCGAATTTCCGTACATTTGCAGTTAAATAATGTGCGAAAGCGGAGCAAGAACCGCCAAATAGTAAATTGTAAACCGTCAAATAGCAAATAAAAAGATGGACTGGAGGAGACTGATCTCAGCAAAACGTTTCGGAATGGAAGAATTCCATGAAAACAGACAAGAAAACCGTTCGGAATTTCAAAGGGATTATGACCGGCTTGTTTTTTCGGCCCCTTTCCGCCGCCTACAAAACAAGACACAGGTATTCCCTCTGCCCGGCAGTATCTTTGTGCACAACCGCCTGACACACAGTTTGGAGGTCTCGTGCGTAGGCCGTTCATTAGGGAATGATGTCTCCAAAGCGATACTTAACCGCCAGCCGGAACTGCACGATTCATTTCTGCCGGAAATCGGTTCTATCGTATCTGCAGCCTGTCTTGCGCACGATCTGGGCAATCCTCCTTTCGGACATTCCGGTGAAAAAGCCATCTCCACATTCTTCTCCGAAGGAAAAGGGCAATTCCTGAAAGAGCAGATTTCTCCGGTGGAATGGGATGATCTGACACATTTTGAGGGAAATGCCAATGCATTCAGATTACTTACACACCAATTTGAAGGACGCCGGAAGGGGGGATTTGCAATGACCTATTCCACCCTTGCATCGATTGTGAAATATCCCTTTTCATCGAGCCTGGCGGGAAATAAATCCAAATTCGGATTTTTCACCAGTGAAGAAGAGGGGTTTCGGCGCATCGCCACTGAGTTGGGAATGATACGACTCAGCGATCATCCCCTGAAATATGCCCGCCATCCGTTGGTGTATTTGGTAGAAGCGGCAGATGACATCTGCTATCAGATGATGGACATAGAAGATGCCCACAAATTAAAGATTCTGACCACTGAAGAGACCAAAGAACTGTTGTTGGCTTATTTCAGTGATGAACGAAAAGAACACATCCGTAAAACGTTCAATATCGTCAGTGACAATAACGAACAGATTGCCTATCTGCGTTCTTCGGTCATCGGGTTACTGATAAAGGAATGTACAAAGGTATTCCTCGAACACGAATCCGAAATACTCTCCGGTACATTCGAGAGTCCGCTCATAAAAAGAATATCGGAAAGACCGGCACAAGCCTATAAACGTTGTTCGGAGGTTTCGTTTGCCAAAATCTATCGGTCAAGCGATGTACTCGATATCGAGCTTGCCGGTTTCCGGGTTATCAGTACACTTTTGGAACTGATGGTCAATGCCGTCACTTCCCCAGACAAGGCATACCCACAGCTTCTCATCAACCGTGTATCCGGACAATACAACATAAAATCGCCTGTACTCTATGAAAGAATACAGGCGGTACTTGATTATATTTCGGGAATGACCGATGTCTTTGCCTTAGACCTCTACCGCAAAATCAACGGCAACAGTCTTCCTGCGGTGTAAATACCTTATTGGCCCCGGAAGTCAGTTTGCATTCATCGGGATGGTTCTCTATGAACGACTGGATGTGGCGCATACGTTTATCTTCCAGAATCTCGTCTACAGCTATCAGGATACCGGTCTCTTCCACATCGCCGAATTCATAATTGATAGCGGTACCGAACATACGCATAGTGGGACTCAGGCTCATATATGCATTGACTAACGGTGGAATATTATAGCCCAGCTTACGGATCTCGCCGTTCAATATTTTATAATCATCCTTGAACGAGTCTTTACAGAAGATTGCTGCAAGTTCTTTCTCCTCCGTCTCCATAGCCAACGGCTGCATCGGAGTGATCAGCTTGTCCTTATCACCGAAATGCTTCTTCAGGAAATAAAGAATCATATCACGTCCCTGACGGTGATAACTCGGATACATCGTCACTTTTCCAAAGAAATACTTTACATTGGGCATTACCACTGTCAACGCCCCCAAGCCGTCCCACAAATTATCCAAAGCAAACAAGCCTTTACTTCCGGCACGGGTAGACTGATATTCCAGCGTAACGAACGAACGTCCCAACTCGATGGTAGTAGGCAAATATTCTTTAAGGAACTTTTCCGAGAAATTAAACATGTGGGAGGTTGCCAATATCGGTGCTCCCTTTTCATCAAACCGTACATCCGTACCTAACAGATAACGATACCCCCCCAATATCTCTTCCGCTTCGGGATTCCATACAATGAGTTGCTTGTAAGGATTCTCCATTGTATCGTATTCATCAACATCCATGGAAAGGCCCGTACCGCCTCCGGCAGCCCGAAAAGCAATTTCACGCAAACGGCCGATTTCTTTCATTACATTCGGAGCATTCTGAGCAGTAATAATATAAATCTGATTATTACTCTTATTAGTCATGCGCAACCGTTTATCCTCTGTCAATTCCGCTTTTAGCAGTTCTTTGCTTATCGGTTTAATAATCTCTTCCATATTCCTCGTTAGTGTAATTGTTCTATTTCTCTTCTTACAGTTTATATACGATGTCTTTCACGTATTCCGCCCATTGTGCCGGTGTCTTCGATTTATCAAATGTCTGCCAGGGAATCGGTTTTCCAAAAGTGACAGTAAATGTCTTATGCCGGTTTTTAAACATCTCATCCGCCAGATAAAGCATGGCAATGTTAAATTTAATCCCCAAAGCCTTGCATACATTAGCTAAATTATAAAAGAAGTCAGAGTTCCGTCCTCCGAAATGCACAGGAACCACATCACGTTGAGTCTGCACACTCTTTACAATAAACGTTTTTTTCCACTCAAGGTCACGAATCACTCCGTTGCGACGTCGCGAGCAGAGCCCTGCAGGGAACATAATCAATTGGTTGTCCGATTCAAATCCGGCCTCCACCATTTTCGGAAAGTCTTTCGCCTGCCTTCCGGTCTTATTGATGGGAATGCAAAGCGGCGCCAACCCTCTGAGGTTCATTAACAAATCGTTGACCAGATATTTCACTTTTCCATTGTAGTATTTACCCAGCACGTAACCCAAAGCCACTCCGTCTTGCCCGCCCAATGGATGATTCGAGACAAACGTATATAATCCCTCTTTGGGTAAGTTTTCTTCTCCTCTTACTTCTACCTTGGCATCCAGAAAATCGAGCGAAGCTTCCAGAAAATCAACGCCGAACTTATCTTTCGACTCCTGAAGGAAAACATTAATTTCCTCTTGATGCACGATTTTCTTCAAATAAGAGATCAGGAATTTAGGGATATATTTATATTGCTTCGGAGCTTTTGTCCGAAGTATCTTATCGA
>CAVCAX010000060.1:0-18014 GCA_963599995.1 Coprobacillus sp. CAG:698 | reverse complement strand
ATTCGCTATAGATAAAATGATTGCGCAAAATTAATTGTTCTTTTCTATTAATTGCAATAAATTGGAAGAAAAAGCTGGATTTGAGTTCGCAATGTGAAAAAATAACGTTCGAAAGTGATTAAAAATGACCTCAAAACGATCAACAGACAAGTTTTCCGGCTGAAGAAAGATAAATTCTCTCTACCACAGTCTGCATGAATAAAGATTTCCGTATACAACATTCTCTGCAACACATTTAACCATTTTTTACGATGGCATTGTCATACTTTTCCAAATGTTTCCTTATATTTGAGCAAGAAACATGGAAGATTATTCCAAATATGAAAAAAGCAGAAGAAAATATGGAAAAAGCGGAAGAAAACTATAAAGTGCCGAACCTTGAAAAAGGGATTGCAGTTCTTGAATACCTGTCACTTTACGCAACGGGGAAAACACTGCATGAGATCAAATCGGAGCTTGATATTTCACAAACCACTGCTTACCGGATCTTGAACACTTTGGTCAGATTGGGATACCTTATATATAATGAAGAGACCAAGCATTACAAATTATCCCGCAAATTGCTAACGCTTGGATTCAGATCTTTAAATGAGCACAACCTGTTGGAAATTGTCCTGCCGCACCTGCGCAATCTACGTGATCAGGTGAAAGAGACAGCCTGTTTCGGCGTATTGGGAGATCAAAAAGGCATATTCATCGAACAGGCACAAGGACATCATACGTTCCGTTTCGTACTTTCACCGGGAAAACCTTTCGAACTGCATTGTTCGGCACCCGGAAAAGCCATCATGGCTTACCTCCCCAATACTGTCCGCGATTATTATCTGGCACAGATGGAGTTTACACGTTACAACGCACGCACCATTACGACCCCGGAAGCTTACATGGAAGAGTTGGAGAAAGTGCGCAGACAAGGTTATGCCATGGACAATGAAGAGGAACTGAGCGGAGTGGTTTGCGTGGGCACGCCGATCTTCAATTACACCAGTTACCCGTGTGGTGCCATCTGGATTTCCGGTCCCAAAGACAGGTTATCAAAAGAGGTTATCCGTCAATCCGTAGAATATATAAAAGAGACGGCACAATGTATTTCAAAAGAGTTAGGATATAGCCAAATATAAGAAAAAACATATACTATGAACACCCCTAAACAACTATTGAAAGAGATAATTGTAACTGCTGTCTTAGGTAGTTTCTTCTCATTTGCCTTTGCAGGAAACCCTCCTCTTTTTCCTACAGATATCACCTTGAATGATCGTGGAGAAATTCTGATGACAGAAAAAGGAAGGAACCGTGTCAGCATCTTCTCACCGGACGGCAAAACGCTTCTACGTACAATATCGGTAGACGAACCGCCCACCGGCATTCTTCTGGATGCCGACAAGGCATACGTTACGACCAGTGCCACTACCGGACATTTGCAGATTATTTCCGTAGAAACCGGAAAGCAGGAAACGACCATTACAACAGGATCCGGTGCCTGTTATCCGATATTCGGCCAGGACAAAAAACACATATATGTATGCAATCAATTCCAAAATACGGTTTCTGAAATCGATCCGGCAAGCCGCAAAGTACTCCGTTCCGTTAAGGTATTGCGTGAGCCTAAATCAGCACAGTTCAGTAAAGACGGCAAATACCTGTTCGTAACAAATTTCTTGCCGGCCCAACGGGCGGATGTCGACTATGTGGCAGCCTGTGTATCAGTCATCAGAATGAGCGATTTCACCAAGGTAAAAGACATACAATTGGCCAATGGAAGTAATGCGTTGCGCGGTATTTGCATAACCCCTGACGGCAAATACATTTATGTCTCACATAATCTTGGTCGTTTCACTGTTCCGACTTCTCAGTTACAGCAGGGATGGATGAATACCAGTGCATTCAGTATCATAGATGTAGCGAAGCAGGAATTCATCGGAGCAGTTGTAGTCGATGAACCGGAACGGGGAGCAGCAGGCATCTGGAGTATCGCCTGTAACGATGAAACCCTCTTCATTACTCACTCCGGGACTCATGAAATCAGTGTTATCGACCATAAGGCAATGCTGGATAAGTTCTTGAATTATCCTAATAAATCATTGCTGGATTATGACCTGAGATTCCTATACGGATTGCGCAAGCGCATTCCATTGGAAGGGAACGGTCCCCGTAAGATGATCCTGAAAAACGGAAAGCTCTATATCCCCACTTATTTTGCCGATATCCTGAATATTGTAGATGCGCAAACTGACGAAATAACCGCGGCCAACCTGAACCCGGATCGGGAAGAAAGTGCGGAGAATAAAGGAGAACGTTACTTCAACGATGCATCCCACTGCTTCCAAAATTGGCAGAGCTGTAACGGCTGCCACCCCGGAGATGCCCGCACCGATGGGATGAACTGGGATTTAATGAACGATGGAGTAGGCAATTCAAAAAACTGCAAGAGTCTGTTGTTCAGCCATCCTACCCCGCCCAGTATGATATCCGGTATCCGCGAAACCGCTGAATGGGCTGTACGTGCCGGTTTCAAATTCATCCAATTCTTCGATATCTCCGAAGAAGATGCCGTTTGTGTAGATGCCTATTTGAAATCTCTACAACCCGTTCCGAGCCCTTATTTGGTCAACGGTGAACTGTCCGACCTCGCCAAAGAGGGTCGCAAAGTTTTCGAAAAGCTGAACTGCACGGAATGCCATAGCGGACCTTATTATACCGATCTGAAAATGCATCGCATCGGAGAAGACATCGAGTTTGAAAAAGGATGGGATACCCCGACTCTTCGTGAAGTATGGCGCACAGCACCTTATCTTTTCGACGGCCGTGCCGCCACAATGGAAGAAGTGTTCGAAATACATAAGCATGGAATCGAGAGGAAAGTATCTAAAAAGGAGATTAAAGCACTGACAGAATACGTAAACTCATTATAAACCCAAATCACCGGAAGACATGAACTATTGCGAGAAAATACAGTATAACATCTATACCACCGAAGTAGCGGATTTTACAACGATGGTAGACTCCTTACTGGCACAACTGCCTGAAAACGAGTCCATATTCAGACTCATATTCTTCGGAACTCCGGCAGACAATGAGGAATACGTCACACGACGCAGCATCCTGTGGGAAAAGGTACGGCAGCGTTATGAAGACTGCCAGCCCGTAATGAGCTATGTATCACAACCGGCCTTGAACGGTGCCCTCACACTGGAGGTACACAGCTACCGGGCAGACGAGAATGATCACATCACCTATCATCCCAACAAGGGCTTTCCCTATGTCACCCTGGAGAATACAGACGGTCGTTTTCTTTTTGCCGGTGGTTTTCACAGCAGCATACTGGATTTCAATATCCAACAACAAGCCGTTGAAATTTTCCGTTTGGCAAGTGAAGTTCTGCACAAAGAGAACTTCCCCATTGAAAATATAATCCGCCAATGGAATTATATCGAGCAAATCACCGATTTCGACGGTACCGACCAGCACTATCAAATGTTCAATAACGTACGCAGCAATTTCTATAAACAGGCTACATGGACAAACGGCTATCCGGCAGCTACCGGAATCGGAACAAACTTAGGCGGCGTTCTGGTAGACATCGATGCCGCCGTATTCACACGCCCTGCATGCTTTGCCACCCCGATCGACAACAAATTGCAGATTGCCGCCCATGCCTACTCGCCGCAAGTACTAAAAACCGCCCAAGAGCAAAAGACGACACCCAAGTTCGAACGTGCCAAAAAGATGACGTTTGACAACAGAGAGCTCATCTACATATCGGGCACAGCCGCTATCCGGGGAGAAGAGAGCCTGACCGGAGTCGGCCTCGAACGGCAACTGCACATTACAATGGAAAATATAGCCCAACTGACCGGAGATACACCATTGAAAATGCTGCGTGTCTACTTGAAAAACAAGTCCGACTATAAGGAAGCGCACGAATTGCTGAGCGGCTATCAACTGACGATCCCGATCTCTTATATGTGTGCAGATATCTGTCGGGATGAGTTACTGATCGAAATTGAAGGAATTGCCATTAAATAAAATCCATTCTTTCCAAATAATAGAAAAACAGAATTACTAACCTAATAAATAAACAAAAATGAAAAGAGAACTAACAAAATCAGTAGTTTTAGGAGTAGCCGTACTCGCAATGGCTGCATGTACCGGCAAAACATCTAATTCAGAAACGACTTGCAGTGAAAACAAAGCCTGCACCGAGCAATGTAAAAACGAATGTAATAACAACTGTAAAGACAAAAAAGAAATGACTTATTCTAAGAAGTACACAAATGCCGACTTCTACAAAGACGGCAAATTCCAGCAAGATGTTGCCATGGAAGCAATGAAAGACATGTTCGCATTCTATGATGTTCCGTTCACCAAGTTGATGGAAACCGACATGTGGGTCACCGATTTCGGATTGGGAGACTTTGAAAATGTAGGTATGGGAGGTATTTTTTGGGTAAATAATGAAGAGCAAAGATATTTTGCACATGCCATCTATCTGCTCCCCGGTCAGATGATTCCCGAACATGCACACGTTGCAACCAAATATCCGGCCAAACATGAAACCTGGATGGTTGAAAAAGGATGGGCTTACAACTTCTCGGAAATCGGAGAAGAGACTCCGAATGCACCTGCCATACCGGCCACCCATGGTCCTGTCAAAAGTAAGAATTTCGTGATACAACACGTAGGTGAAGTATTGCCGTTGAAAAAGCTGACCTCTTTCCACTTCCTGATGGCCGGTCCTGAAGGAGCAATCGTTTCCGAATGGGCAACTTACCATGACAATGCCGGTTTACGTTTCACTAACGCCAAAGCTGCGCTATAAGTATCCGAACTTGCTTTAAAAAACAAAAAACTAATAACACCTTATTTTCACTCCATGAATAAATCCTTGCTAATAGCTCTTGCATTCTTATCGGCTTCCGCCCTGGCTTTTGCCGGGCCGAAGCCTAAGAAGGCAGAGACATGGATCGACGCTTCCGTAAAAGCGAAATCCGAAATGCGTTCACAATTGCAGAAGGCGGGAATGCCCGTCATATCCAAATGGATGAAATCGAAAGACAAAGCCGAATCTTTCGTGATCGATTTAAAAAACTGCGAACGGCTTATACTCATTACCTCCGGTGGTCCCGATGGGACCGGATACGATCATGCCGTATGGGGAAATGCCCGTTTTATAACAGCCGACGGCTCTTCTGTCTGGTTGGATCAGATTCCGTATGAATACGGTGTAGCAGGCTGGGACAAACCCAGAAAAAACATGAATGTCAACGGCAAACCGCTCCGAATAGCCGGTAAGCCTTACGAGCACGGTATACTCTGTCATGCCAACGGTACGCTTATTTATCCGATCAAAAGCGAATATGTGCGTTTCGAAGCAGAAGTAGGCATAGACGATGCCTCGAATACCGGAAGCGTGTATTTTCAGGCATTGAACGTATTGCCCGCAACGGTTGCCAAACAGTTATCCGAAAAATATCCGGATCAACTCGGTATGCTGAGCAGCCAAATGGGAGGACTGGATACCTGGCTGATTACCCCCGATGCTTCCGTTGAAAAACAGGCAGTGGAAAACATAGCCAGCAAATTGAAAGACAGTGCATACTTCAAAAATCAAATCCAGCAGATAGCTATTGAGAAGAACACAGATACACAAATACATAAATACCTCGAGTTATTTGAAAAGATACAAAATGTCTACGAGGTACAGAACGAATTGGAATGGCTTAACATAGAAGCCATCAGACTGGCTTTTG
Organism: Coprobacillus sp. CAG:698; assembly: GCA_963599995.1. Taxonomy (GTDB): domain Bacteria; phylum Bacteroidota; class Bacteroidia; order Bacteroidales; family Bacteroidaceae; genus Bacteroides. Next base: position 12,264 of record CAVCAX010000060.1, on the reverse strand, counting down.
CCGATATGAAAAATCAGCAGGGGTACGATGCCGCAAAATACGAACCTCTATTCAATGAATTGCTAAGCCTTTCTAAAAAAGGATTCAATGCCATTTATCAAAATGATACGCAGGCGTTGGCAAATGCCCGTAAAGCATTGGAATACAAACGAGCCATCCTACTCGGCAATCCACTGCTGGATGGTGACAAGATCGTAGCAGCCCGTTTTAAACTGGGTTCACGCGCCCGTACTGCCATGGCACCGGACTTGGGCACACAGTCCAACAACTGGAGCAATCAAGAATCAGCACGCCGTAGTGGTTTCGATGCAGAAATCATTGAATTATCCAATCTGCGCGGCGACATCCACACACGCCGAGTCTATAAACCGCAGAATTCCTCCTCTATCGCCGACCTCAAGATGCATTGGAACGGTGATCGGGTGATGTTTACCGCAACCATGCCGGACAACCGCTGGAATATTCATGAAGTAAAACTCGATGGAAGCGGTTATAAAACATTGGTTGAAAACAAAGAGCCGGATTTGGAATTCTATGACGGTACTTATTTGCCCGACGGCCGTTTGATAGCCATTTCCAATATCGGCTACCAAGGCGTACCTTGCGTCAGTGGCTCCGACCCTGTAGGCAACATGGTGCTGTACGACCCCCAAAAGCAGGATATGCGCCGCATTACCTTCGACCAGGATGCAAACTGGAATCCGGTTGTCATGAATAATGGCCGTGTCATGTACACCCGTTGGGAATATACCGACCTGATGCATTACTACTCCCGTTTTGTGATGCACATGAATCCGGACGGTACAGAACAAAAAGCCCTTTTCGGAAGTGGTTCCGCTTTTCCGAACAGTACATTCGACATCCAACCGCTCCCCGGTCATGCATCGGCCTTCGTTGGTATCATTTCCGGTCATCACGGCATTGCCCGTTCCGGCCGTCTGATATTGTTCGATCCGACCAAAGCACGTAAAGGAGCGGCAGGTATGTTACAAGAGATTCCGTACCGCAACCGTCCGATTGTAGAGACCACAAAAGACGAACTGGTGAACGGTGTATGGCCGCAATTTATCAAACCCACTCCTCTGGATGACAAATATTATCTGGTAGCTGCCAAGTTGAACCCACAAGATCTGTGGGGTATTTATCTGGTAGATGTATTCGACAACGTGACTTGCCTAATGAAACAAGAGGGTGAAGGCTTTATCAGCCCGATCATCGTACGCAAAAACGTTACTCCTCCGGCCATTCCTGATCGCGTAAAGCTGAATGAGAAGGAAGCGACTGTATTTATCCAGGATATTTACGAAGGAGAAGGTCTGCGTGACGTGCCTCGCGGAACCGTGAAAGAGCTTCGTCTGCATGCCTATGAATATGCCTATCTGAAGACCGTATCCGACCATAACTGGCACGGAATCCAAAGCGGATGGGACATCAAACGCCAGTTGGGAACAGTGCCCGTGGAAGAAGACGGCTCGGTGATTTTCAAGATACCGGCCAATACCCCTATATCCATACAGCCGATCAATAAAGACGGTGCTGCCATCCAATGGATGCGTAGCTGGCTGACCGGACAACCGGGTGAAGTAGTATCCTGTATCGGATGTCATGAAGACCAGAACCAGATTCCCGTCCCCAAACGCGTAATAGCATCTCAACGTGCCGCTCACTCCATAAAAGCGCCCGAGGGTGGTATTCGCTCGTTTACATTCGATTTGGAAGTACAACCGATTCTCGACCGCGCCTGCATCGCCTGTCACAATGGTGAAAAGGCATTTGATCTCCGTGCCGGCGAAAAAGATGAGCGCGGCTACGGCCCTTCTTATCTGAATCTGCACCCGTATGTTCACCGGCAAGGACCGGAAGCGGACATGGCCGTTCTACAACCGTATGAATACCATGCAAATACCAGCGAATTGATCCGTATCCTCAAAAAAGGACACGCCAATGTAGAACTGACCGATAAAGAGTGGAGAACGCTATACAATTGGATTGATTATAATGCTCCGGATAAGGGCTACTTCAATGCCAACAAAATTACCGACTTCCCCTATAAAGGATATGACCAGATCGAACGCCGTACCGAACTTACCAATAAGTACGCCAACGGTATGGGAGTAGACTGGAAAAAGGAGATTGCAGACTATGCCGCTTATCTGAAAGGCAAGGGAGAGATAACTCCCGTCATGCCAAAAGCTCCTGCACCTGTGAAAGAAAAAAATATAAAGGTGAAGAACTGGCCTTTTGATGCAGAAGCCATCAAACAGATGCTGGCCGATGAAAAAGAGACCCGCAAAGAGGTAGTATTGGCTCCGGGTATCCAAATCACATTCGTCCGTATTCCTGCAGGAGAATTCCCGATGGGTAGCTGGAAAGGTACCAATGACAACCGCCCGGTATCAAAAGTGAAAATAGCCAAAGGATTCTGGATGGGTGAAGTGGAAATTACCAATGAACAATACAATGCCATCTTCCCCGATCATGACAGCCGGTACGTAGATCAGTTGTGGAAAGACCACGTACACTTCGGATACCCTGCCAATGAGCTGAAACAACCGGTGATCCGTGTCAGCTACAATGATGCGATGGAATATTGTAAACGACTGAGCGAAAAGACCGGTCTGAACATCACACTGCCTACAGAGGCACAGTGGGAATGGGCTTGCCGCGCCGGAAGCGATTCGGATTTCTGGTATGGTAATTCCAACACGGATTTCGGCAAGATGGAGAATCTGGCAGATCAAAGCTGCAACAAGATGGCCGTCAGCGGTATCGACCCACAACCGATGTCCGAGAACTCGTACTGGTACAAATACTACTCTTATCTGCCTAAAGAAAAGAATGTGAACGATGGTGCCATGAACCAGGTCGATTCCAAGAATTATCAGGCAAACCCCTTCGGTTTGTACAGTATGCACGGGAACATCGCCGAGTGGACGCGTTCGGATTACCTTCCCTATCCTTATACCGAAAAGGTGAAAACACCTTCCGAGTACAAGGTCGTACGGGGCGGTTCGTACATAGAGCGTTCCAAGTTCTCGACTTCTTATGCCCGTAAAGCTTACTATCCGTATCAGCGGGTGTTTAACGTAGGCTTCCGCGTAATTATAGAAGACTAAATGTTGTAATATCAAATTCATGTACCCACATGCCGATCGGTATGTGGGTACATCAAAACTCAAATTTATCATTTCAATCAATAGAACAATGAAAGTAACTCTCCAAAAATTATTCACTTCGTATGTAACAACAATCGTTTTGTTATTTGTATATGCTGTCGCCCTGGCCGCTGCTACTTTCATTGAAAAATACTACGGCACGCCGACAGCTAAAACAATCGTCTACTATTCTCCCCTGTTCTTCCTGCTTCAATTGCTGTTAGTCATCAACTTTCTGGCAATCGTCATAAAACGCTCCTATCTGAAAAGCAGGAAATGGGGCATGCTGACTGTTCATTTTGCATTTATCATCATCCTGCTTGGTGCGCTTACTTCCTTCTTATTCAGCGAAGAAGGTATCCTGCATCTTCGTGAAGGAGAGACAAGCAACCAAATTACCATCCGTACCTCCGATGAGCGGACCGGTATCCATATCCTCCCTTTCTCAGTGGAGCTAAAGAAATTTACACTGACCCGTTACCCCGGTTCATCCAGCCCTTCCTCTTACGAGAGTGAAGTCATTGTGCATGTAGACGGAGAATCCCGTCCGGAACGAATCTTCATGAACAACGTGCTGGATGTGAAAGGGTATCGGTTCTTCCAGGCATCCTATGATCCGGATGAACAAGGAACAATCCTCTCCGTCAACCGTGACGTGGCAGGACGCAACATTACCTATACCGGCTATCTATTGCTGGTCATCGGACTGATTCTTTGCTTTATCGGCAAGAACTCCCGTTTCATGTACCTGAGCCGCCGGCTGAAAGAACTTCACAATGCCGGTAATATTCTCGTTTTCTTAGTAACGTTCCTCGCATTCCCCACAGATGGTAAAGCCAATGAAGGAGATGGAAGTAAGGAGGTGAAAGAAAGAGCGTGGGAGATCGTACAGAAATATAAAGTGGCGCCGGCCCATGCCGAAATATTCGGTACCCTACCGATGCAATCGAATAGCGGGCGTGTGATGCCGATCAACACCTTCTCCTCTCAAATCCTCCGAAAGCTGCATAAGTCGGAAAAGATCGCCGGTCTCAACTCCGATCAATTCCTGATCAGTTTGTTGGCAATGCCGGATATATGGATGCAAATTCCCTTTATCACCGTCTCCAATCCGGAACTGACAAGTTACTATAACCTGTCCGCCAAACAATGTGCATACGTACAGCTTTTTGACAACGGTCACTACAAACTGCAGAAAAAGCTGGAAGAGGCTTACAATAAAATGCCGGGGCAACGCACCCGTTTCGATAAAGATCTGATGAGACTGGATGAGCAGATCAATATCTTTTACCAACTCATCAACCGCCAGATGCTGAACCTCTTTCCGTTGGAGAATGATCCCAACCATAAGTGGTATGCTCCGGGGGACGACCTGTCTGCTTTTGCCGGAAAAGACTCCATGTTCGTATCCCGTATCATGGACTGGTATCTGGAAGAGGTACAGGAATCGCTGGGAAATAATGACTGGACAAAAGCCAATGAAGTGGCAGGCATGATCAATACCTATCAGCAGGCCAGGGACAAATCCCTCAGTATTCATCCTAAAAAGATACAGGCTGAATTAAAATACAATCGGATGGATGTGTTCCGGACATGCAAAATCGGCTACCTGATTCTGGGAGGCCTGTTGCTAATCTTCACATTCATTGCCCAGTTCCGTTTTCGGGAAAACCGTTGGATAAAGACACTGATCTGGATATTAGGTATTCTGGTACTGGTTGTTTTTCACTATCACATGTATGGCATGGGTATGCGTTGGTACATAGGCGGATATGCGCCTTGGAGCAACTCTTATGAAACCATGGTATACGTGGCTTGGGCTACTGTCCTTGCCGGTTTATTGTTTGTACGCCGCAATCCCCTTACTCTTGCACTGGCCACCCTGTTCGGAGGTATCATTCTTTTTGTATCCGGCCTGAACTGGATGGACCCGGAAATCAGTACGCTGGTTCCTGTCCTCAAATCGCCGTGGCTGATGTTTCATGTAGCCATCATCGTTGCTGCTTACGGTTTCTTCGGCATCAGCTGCCTGATGGGCTTGACAAATATGATAATGATCATTTTCGCCGGACAAAGGAACAATAATCCGTTGATCAACCGTATCAAGGAACTCAGTATCATCAATGAAATGTCATTGCTGGCCGGGCTTGCCCTGATGACAACCGGTACCTTTTTAGGAGCGGTCTGGGCCAATGAATCCTGGGGCCGTTACTGGGGATGGGATCCTAAAGAGACTTGGGCACTCATTACCATGGTTATCTACGCCATTGTCACCCATCTCCATCTGATCAAACGCTGCAACTCCCTTTGGTTGTTCAATGTTACATCGGTCATCGCCTTTTCTTCCGTCCTGATGACGTTTTTCGGAGTCAACTATTTCTTGAGCGGCATGCATTCTTACGGTCAGAATGAGCATGTGAGCAATATACTTATATATCTGTACTTGGCCTTAGGAATCATTTTCCTCCTGGCTATATTCTCTTATAGAAGCTGGAAAAAGATCCCGAAAGAAAGAGAAGACAGTACAATGAGCAAGCCAAGCAATTAACTATTAAATAAAAAAATAACCATTTAAAACAAATCAATTATGAGAACATTCAACCATGTCGGTATCGTCACAACCGAACAAAAAGAAAACGCTATCTTTAACGAAGGGCTCAGCGTATGGCTGACAGACTATAGTAAAAGTCCGAACAGAATCGAGTTTCTAAAATTCGAAAAAGGCAGTTGTCTGCCCGAACTCGTACAGAAGCAAGGACACATAGCCTATACAGTTCCTTCTCTCGAAGAGGAGTTGAAAGGGAAAAAGGTAATCTTCGGCCCGGCTGTTTGCGACGAACACCTTACGATCGCTTTCATTGAGGAAGAAGGCATTGCAATCGAAATAATGGAAATCAAATAAGAATCAATCAAAAAGAAGGAGGACAATACCATGTCAGACATCAAAACAAAATTCATCAACGACCCGGAACAAATAACTTCCGAATTGTTAGAGGGCTATACATTGGCATATCCCGATCAGGTAAAACTTGCAGGTGAAAACATCGTAGTACGCACCCACCCGAAAGACGAAAGCAAAGTGGCAATCGTCACATTAGGCGGTTCCGGTCACGAACCGGCATTAAGCGGTTTTGTAGGCGAGGGAATGTTGGACTGCTCGGTAGTCGGAGACATCTTTGCAGCTCCCGGTGCACAACGTTTGTTTCAGGCTTTACAGTTGATGAAACGTGAGGCCGGTATTCTGTTGGTCGTACTGAATCATTCCGGTGACATCATGAGCGCCAACATGGCATGTCAGTTAGCAGAACGGGCAGGTATCAAAGTGAAAAAGATCATCACCCATGACGATATCAGTGCTGGTATCGATGCCAACCCCGATGACCGCCGCGGTCTGGCCGGTTGCGTTCCATTGTATAAGATTATAGGTGCTGCCGCCGAAGAGGGCAAATCCCTGGACGAACTGATTGAAATCGGCGAACGTTACAACAATCAGGTGGCTACCCTTGCCGTAGCAATGCGCTCCTGTACACATCCGCAAAATGGTGCAACCATTACCGACCTGCCCGAAGGCATTATGGAAATCGGTATGGGTCAGCATGGCGAAGGCGGCGGTGGTCAAAAACCGCTTGTATCCGCCGATGATACGGCAGCTGAAATGGTCGATCTGCTCTGCCAACAGCTCAAACCCAAAGCCGGAGACAAGATGATGCTTATCATCAATGGCGTAGGCGCAACGACTCACATGGAGTTGAACATAATCTTCCGCAAAGCCTATAAAGAGCTGGAAGCTCGCGGACTGCAAGTTGTAGTCAGCCGCATACAGGAGATACTGACCGTACAGGAACAGGCCGGTTTCCAGATGATCATGGCTATCCTTGACGAAGACCATATCGATTATTTGAAGAACAAACGTTCCGATGCACCTTACTGGACTACCATCGGAAAATAAAACGACAAAGAGATGACACAACTTACCATTGATAATTTTAAAACAATGCTTGCCACTGCTTTATCCAATATCAAAGCACGCGAGGACGAATTTTCCAAGCTCGATGCTGTTATCGGTGACGGAGATCATGGACAAGCCATTGTAACAGCCATGAGCGCAATTGTTGCCACGGCAGAAAAAGGGAAAGAGTTCAAGACAATGCTGAACGATATGGGATTCGATGTTATGATGCAAGTAAGCGGTTCGACCAGTACGCTGTTAGGCGCTTTCTTTTTGGGGATGAGTGACCATGCAAGCGGCACCGAGCTGGACGCCAATGCCGTAAAAGCGATGTTTGCCGGAGGTCTTGCCAATGTGCAGAAGCAAACCAAAGCCCAAAAAGGTGACAAAACAATGATGGATGCCTTGATACCCGCTGTCGAAGCGATTCAGAATTGCCCCTCCGAAGACATCAGGGATATTTTGAATGCAGGGGCTGAAGCAGCATTGGCCGGCGCCCGGTCTACCATCGATCTGAAAGCAAATTTCGGACGTGCCCGCAACTATGGAGAACGTTCTATCGGCTACATGGATAGCGGTGCCGCTTCCTGGAGCTGCATGTTCGTATCTTTTGCAGAAGCGGTTAAATCACTGTAATTCATTTAGTAGTAATCAAGTAGTAGATAAACAAATATATGCTCATCTACTCTCATCATCCAATAATAACAAAATAAAATGGCAGATTTAGATGATTTAAGAGAAGGCTCAAACTTCGGTTTGAATATCGCCACCCAACAACATTTTCACGTAAAAGGTGCAGAAAACACATCGTGGGGAATGAAGGACCGTTTGTCACGTATCTTCAACCCGAAAACAGGCAAATCCGTTATGCTGGCTTGTGACCACGGATTCATCATGGGGCCTACCTCCGGTCTGGAGCGTATCGACCTGACCATCGTTCCGTTAATGGAATACGCAGACTGCCTGATGTGTACCCGCGGTATCTTGCAGTCAGTTATCCCGGCCAACACAAAGACCCCTATCTGTCTGCGTTCTGATGCCGGAACGTCCATTCTGACTGATCTGAACGACAATACATTAATCGACATCGAAGATGCCATCCGCATGAATGTATCGGCGATGGCTGTCATGTTGGCTATCGGTGATGAAGCCCACGAAGCCAAAACAGTAGCCAACCTATACAAAGCTGTCGACCAGGCAAGCCGTTACAACATTCCCGTAATGGGAGTTACGGCAGTAGGTAAGCAAATGGCACGTGATGCCCGCTATTTCGGACTGGCTTCACGTATCTGTGCCGAGAACGGCGCCAATATCGTAAAGACCTACTATTGCGATGGTTTCGAAAAAGTTGCAGCCGCTTGTCCGGTTCCGGTCGTTATTGCAGGTGGTAAGAAACTTCCGGAAAAAGATGCGCTCGAACTTTGCTACCGTGCTGTCAACGACGGTGCTGCCGGTGTAGACATGGGACGTAACGTATTCCAGAGCGAATCTCCTGCCGCCATGATTCAGGCTGTGCATGCCGTAGTACACGACGGCCTTACCCCGGAACAAGGCTTTGAAATGTTCCAGGATTTATCCAAATAACCAAGAACTCCGAATGAGGGTGTGTCCAAACAAGATTTTGGCACGCCCTCATTTTCTATTACCACACATGATGAAGAAAATATCCCTATTTTTATATTTCCTCCTTCTCCTTATTCCTAATACTTTCGGACAGAATAAAGCAGAGAAACTGCTATTGGGCGGTTCCGGCTGGAATAAGATTGTCATCATAGACAAAAATTCGAAGCAAATAGAGTGGGAACATCCCCTGCAAGAAGGATGGGAATGCAATTCGGTAGCCGCCACATCAGACGGTAACATACTGTTCTCCTACCGTAAAGGTGCCAAAGTGATCGACCGCAATCATAAAGAACTTTGGAATATCACCGCACCGGACGGATGTGAGATGCAAACAGCCCGTGTATTATCCGACGGTAATTATCTGCTGGCATGGACAGGTCATCCGGCTGTTATCATGGAAGTCAGTCCGAAAGGTAAAATTTTATCGCGTACAGAATATGAGACAGGTATCGACCGTCCTCACTCCCAGTTCCGCCAATTGAATAAAAATCCACGCGGCAACTATCTCATCCCGCTTTTATCCACTTCCGAAGTGCGGGAAGTATCTCCGGACGGAAAACTAATCAGTACTTTCAAAACGGAAGGCACTCCTTTTACCACCTTGGAATCAGCTAACGGGAACTACTGGATAGCCTGCGGTGACGGACATGCATTGGTAGAAGTCAATCCGGATAGCCGTCAAGTCATCCGGCGGTATGGTGAGAACGATATTAAAGGAGTCCGTCTCTTCTTTACGGCCGGTTTATGCAAAAGCTCCGACGGGCACCTTTACATCTGTAACTGGCAAGGACATAGTCATGATGCCAATAAAGCAAACAGTCCGCAGCTTTTCGAAATAAATCACAAAGGAGAAGTTGTGTGGAGCTTGAATGACAACCAGACATTCGGAATGATATCCGCAGTCTGTGTCATAGACTGATACAATGGCTGTTCGTCAGAAATATTAAAATAGTCCGACAATACGAGGATACGTGTTACTAACTCGCATTATAATAAAAAATTAGAGTCTGTCTAAAATTCCCTCATGAAAGAAATTATCAGTTCATTTGGTTGAATTTAAACAGACTCTAAAAGATCCTATCATCTACTTATATCATCATAACCTGGATTTTGCTTCAGATTCGGATTTGCCCCCAAGATATTCCGGTGTAAGGGGAATATTTCGGTATGATTGTCAGCATCTGGTTCCTTATCCCACCAAGTACCTGTGCAGAATTTATTCCAACGGATCAAATCCGTACGTCTTCTACCTTCTCCAAGGAATTCACGTCCCCATTCATCCAACAATTCATTTTCAGTCAATTCTACTTCTCCATCCGGTTTATAGAGATATTCCCTATACTTATTTTCCGGATAATAACGTTTACGAACAGCATTCAACAGTTTTGCAGCCTCTTCTTTATGACCTGCACGGAATTGGCACTCTGCTAATGTATAATAGATTTCAGCCAAGCGGATTAAAGCATAATCTGATTCAATTGCACCCGGATCGTTACTTCTATAAAAAGGATACTTCACCATGTGCCATCCTGAATTATGATCGCCATGGTTCATATTCGACTCTTTATCAGCAATGATCGTATTAGGATCGGCTCCTCTGAACAGCCCTACCTGGTCACGGATATACAAATCATAACTTTGTCCGGGATTCTTAACTCTTTTAGTCTCACCCCCCTCTTCATATTCCAAATAACCAAACAAGAACATACCCTCACGCTGGCTTTGACCTGCTAAGTTACGATACAGTTTCAAACGGCAATCTTCCGGATACTTCTTAAATCTGGCTACCGGCATACCAAGTTCAAAGTTATACAAATTACCATCAATATCCAAACTCGGTTGCAATGCAAACTTAGGATTGGACATTCCCCAATCTTTGAATCCAAAATAATCAGGAGCTTTTGCCGGTATTCCCCACCAATACATTTCACCGCTATAATGCCAATGCGCACGGGTCAAAGCCCCTGTAAAGGCAAAAATCACTTCATCGCAGGTCTCATTGTTCCAATCGTAAGGTGCATCCCATCTTTCAGCTATTTCGTAGGTACCATAATCTCCATTAATTATCTTCTGTGCATACGCGGCACATTCGTCATATTTAGGTGTTCCAATCCATTTTTCGGCATTGAGATACAACCGGGTCAGCAAAGCAGCAGCACCGGCTTTGTTCCACTGTCCCTGTTTCAGTTTATTTCCTCCGGTCCCTTCTTTTGCAGGAAGCAAGGCAATGGATTCAATCAATTCTTTTTCAATGAAATTAAATGTTTCCTGTGGAGCGACCTGTCCCTTGGATATTTCATCCGGATTGCTGCTGGGTACCAAAGGTACATTTCTAAAGAAATCGAACACATTGATATAGAACCATGCACGCAAGGTGCGTAATCCGGCAGACCATTCGTCAAATTCCTCCTGAGTACAACCAAAATCAGCCGGATTCAAGGTTTTCAAATCATCAATGGAAGCAGAGCACAGCATAATTCCCTGAAAATTGGCAAACCAACCCTGGTAATTACTATAGTCATCAATGGTCCAGGTGTGATAGTGCTGACGTTGGAACCGTTGTCCATCCAGCCAGTCCCCCTCGCGGTTATAGGTTGCCATCTGATCCGCAGTATTCTCCTGCAAATCGTATATCTGAGCTACCGTCCAAGATGCATGTTCACAAGGACGAATCACTGAACGGATAACATCCTCTCTCGTATTGTAATAGTTTTCGGAGGCAATTGTGTCGTATAAAGTCTCCGACAAATCAGTACAGCTATACATTATGCCAGCTACCAGCATAATAAATATATATTTCATATTTTCAATTTTCTTCATAACTTCAGATATTTATATTATATAAATGCTTAAAAAGAAATCTGTGCTCCAAATAGAACTTGAGTAGTGGACGGATAGTATGCTTTTCCACCATTGAAAGTTCCCGGAGTGAGACCTGTGGTAGGATACTGTGCCGGATCTACCCCGCTAAATCCGGTAATTGTAAACAGGTTTCTGGCTGTGACATATACACGGATCCTTTCCAACCATTTCTTATTGAAATTCATGGTATATCCCAAACTCAATACATCAAGTTTCACATAATCACCTTTTTCTATGAAATAATCCACCAGCAGGTTTTGACCGTTAGTGATGTGCGCATTATCCGTGAATGCCTTTTTCAGTCCATTATAAGGTGTATTCACTGCTTGCAATCCATAGTACATGTCATGAACATTAAAGATATCGAAGCCGAAAACTCCACGGAAATAAACAGAAAGATCAAAATTCTTATACACGAACGTGTTGTTGAGAGATGCAGAGAATTTAGGAAGTCCATTCCCGCCTACTACCTTATCCTGTTCTCTGGCCTCTCCAATGGGAATCACCTCATTGTCTTTATTATACACCAACCAGTTTCCATCGTCACTGACACCGGCATATCGGTAGGTATAATAGTTACCAATCCGTTCACCCTTGGATATTCTCTGCAAGTTTCCAGGAGTACCGGGGCCTGTCATACCACATGTTTCGTAATAATCCTGACCGGTATATGTC
>CAVCAX010000059.1:0-2548 GCA_963599995.1 Coprobacillus sp. CAG:698 | reverse complement strand
GATTATTAAGTGCTTACGGAGAGCCCAAAGAGATATCCGATGAGCTCTTTCACACTGAAATGAACAATCTGGAACGTTATGGTTATGGCGCTAAAGGATTTACACTATCAATGATAGAAACCGCATTGCGTATCAGTAAACGGGAAGTGGCATCAGAAACGGTAGAGAAGATTCTTCTTTTAGGCAAATCTCTGCTGGACATGCCGATAGAGTTATTACCCGAAGTCAAAGAGACCTTAGACCTCCTAAAGCAGAGTAAATGTTATCAATTAGTAGTTGCCACCAAAGGTGATTTATTGGATCAGCAACGGAAGTTGCAACGTTCTGGTCTCTCCTCCTACTTTGACCATGTGGAAATTATGCCGGACAAGACGGAAAAAGAATATACCCAACTTATAGAGAAATTACGAATAGCCCCCGGTCAATTTCTAATGGTGGGCAACTCACTGAAATCAGACATCCGCCCGGCATTGGCTATCGGTGGCTATGCAATACATATACCTTTCGAAATAATGTGGCAACATGAAGTAGTAGAGCATTTTGAGCATCCACGACTCTACCAGCTGGAAAGACTGGGAGAATTAACTGAACTACTTCAACTATCAGTTAATAAAAAAACTGCAGAAAGCAGCAATACGGACGGACACCGATAACCTGAAAAACGAACAATGCACCAATCAGTACAATTATCACGCTGACCGGTGCATCAGTCTGCTTATTGCGTTGAATAATTATTCATCTTCAATTTCTTCTTTCGGCTTATCCTTAATCATCAGAATACTCATCTCATAGAGCAGATAAAGCGGTATCGCCACGACACTCAACGTGAAAGGATCTCCGGTAGGGGTAATGATGGCAGCGGCAATCACAATGATGACAATCGCATGTCGGCGATATTTTCGCAAGAATGATTTATTGACAAGTCCCAACAACGAGAGCAGCCACGTCACCAAAGGCAACTCAAACGCTACCCCCATACAAAGCACCAACATCATAAAGTTGTCTATATACGAATTGAGCGAGATGACATTCTCAATCTCCGAACTAAGCTGATAAGTAGACAAGAAACGAAGCGTCAGCGGATACACCATAAAATACCCTAACAGCACTCCCAGGAAAAACATAAAAGTGCCGACCGTCAGGGCTTTCCGCACACCGCGACGTTCATTGGGGTAGAGTGCCGGATCTATAAACCGCCATATCTCGAAAAAGATATAAGGCATGGCTGTCACCACCGACATCCAGAATGCCGTAGACATGTGTATAAAGAAAGGAGCAGCCAGATTAATATTTACCAGTTTCACCTGAAACTCCTGTGTAAAAAAATCATCTGTCAGGTCAAACGTCTTGCCGATGTATCGTAATAGGTCGTAAAAAACAAAATCATTGTGACAAGGAGCCAGCACAACGTTATCAAACAAATAGGGCATGGCGATGAAATACCCCACCGCCAATACAAACCAGACTCCGATGACACGAAACAACACCCGGCGCAATTCATCCAGATGGTCCCAAAAAGTCATTTCAGCCATGGTTATTTCTGATCCCTGTCCGTTTTAGCTGGTTCGTCAATCTCGTCCTTCGCTTTATTAATTTCTTCTTTCGCTTCGTTGACACCGTCTTTGAAACTCTTTATGCCTTTACCAAGGCCGCGCATCAATTCGGGTATCTTCTTTCCACCAAAAAGCAAAAGAATCACAAGGGCAATAATAATCCATTCGGAACCACTTGGTAAAAAGCCTAATAATAATAAGTTTGTCATAAGATAGTAAAGTATATATATAATAAGTTGGGGACAAATATACGAATTTCGTCAGAAAGAGAAAAAGAACTTTGAGAATTAGTGATAAGTGCTAATCACTAATTCTCAAAGTTCTTTTTCTTCTTTTGCAGGAGTCTCATTTTCTTTATATTCTCTGAGTTCCTGTTCCACCATATCAAGGCGTTTCCTTAAATCTTCAACAGATGGAAGCTTGTCTATTATCTTAATTCCTTCATAAGTAGCTATACCCATAGGATTCTGTATACTGTCAAATGCCCATTCTACTTTCGTTTGGTCTTTTGACTTACAGAGCAGAAGACCAATGGTAGGATTGTCTTCCGGTTGACGAAGTAACTTATTACATGCAGCCACATAAAAATTTAGTTTACCAGCAAACTCTGGCTTGAAATCTACCACTTTCAATTCAATGACGACATAGCAACGAAGACGAATATGATAGAATAGCAAGTCAGGGAAGTAACCTTCGTTACCAACCACAAGTTCAGGCTGCCTTCCAACGAATGTGAAGCCACTTCCAAGTTCAAGCAAAAAACGAGTAATGTCTTTCGCTATTGCAGACTCCAAATCATGCTCATTATAGCCTTTTTCCAATGTAAGGAAATCCAAGCGATAAGGATCCTTCAGAACATTTATCGCAAGTTGACTTTGTTGTGCAGACAATTGGTTCGAAAAATTAGTTATGGCATGGCCATACTTGCCGAAGTCATCAGCATCTATAATGTCTTCCAATTCACGTTTGCTGAGTCCTTCGCCTATTATGCGTGC
>CAVCAX010000058.1:5268-33554 GCA_963599995.1 Coprobacillus sp. CAG:698 | reverse complement strand
ATATGCACAACTTTTTATACATAAATCTTTTTTTAATTTAATTCCGCCAACAGGTATTACATCATGTTTTTTTAAAACTTCTACTTCAGTTACTTATTTGTTGAGTGAATTCTACTATGTGAAAAGAGAAGGAATTGTGCGGGATGAATTTTGTATTGAATTCCGGTTAAGAAAGTTAGTGCCCCTGCACTGCCGAAGTGCAGATACAGGGGCACGGGATACTAATGAAGATTTTTTATAAAATAGTACTTTCTCTTGACGGATTTCTTATTGGACACTAACCTCAATGATACGGCTGCTTAAATCCTGTCCTGTGAACAGGCCGAGACCTACCGTCATCAGGTATTCTCCGGAATAAACCTGATCATTCCCTCCCAAGCTGGGCCATGCGCCCGGCATGAGGTTGATCTCTTTTACTTTATACATTCTGTTGGCTTCCAAGCCTTGCAGGCGTACCGGAAGCAGTTGTTCTCCGTAGCGCGGATGGATATCGAAAGCAAATACGACTGCCTTGTTTTTGTCCTTGCTGATGTACATGGAGGAGGTATGTTCGCGTTCGCCTTCATAAGGAGATACAAGACGATAAAGGTCACCCTCTAAGATGACGGGTTTCAAACGGTTATACTCCTGTACGGCTTGGCGGCAATACGTCTGTTCGTCGTTTGTCAGTTCGCTCATCTTGATGTCGAACCCTAATTTACACATCATGGCTACATCGGTACGGAATTTGACGCTGGCTTTCTTGTTCCATGTAGTCACGTGTGCACACAGGGTTTTGCTGGGGAATACCTGTGAGAATCCCCATTGGATGAACAGACGTTCGATCGGGTCGGTGTTGTCGCTTGGCCAGAATTCCGTGAAGTACTTCAATGCCTCGAAGTCGGAACGGCCTCCACCACCGGCGCAGAGCATCATCGGCAGGTTCGGATATTTGGCTTTGACACGTTCAAGCACTTTATAGAGTCCGCGCACATAGTCTATATATAGATGTGTTTGTTTTCCTTTCAGGTAGGTTGAGTAAATGTTGGTGATGGGGCTGTTGCAATCCCATTTAAAGAAAGCGATATCCGGATATTTTGTCATCAGCTGGTCTACTACGCCAAATACATGGTCCTGTACGGCCGGATTACTGAGGTCGAGTACCAATTGGTTGCGGAAATAATACTCTTCGCGATTGGGGAAACGGATCACCCAGTCTTTATGTTTCTCATAAAGTTCACTTTTGGGGTTTACCATTTCCGGTTCGATCCAAAGACCGAACTTGACTCCTTGTTTCTTTGCTTCGGCAGTCAGCTTGCCGATACCGTTGGGCAGTTTGTCGGCGGTTTCCGTCCAGTCGCCCAAGCCTTGATGATCACTGCTGCGCGGGTATTTATTGGCAAACCATCCGTCATCCAGCAAGAACATGTCTACACCTAAATGTTTGGCTTCGCCGATAAGGGCAACCAGTTTATCTTCGTTGAAATCAAAATAAGTGGCTTCCCAGTTGTTGAGCAGCGTCATGCGTGTTTTCTCTCCGTCTTTCACCTGATAACGGCGTGCCCAGTCATGGAAATTACGGCTCGCCTGTCCCTTACCGTTCAAGCTATAGGTAAAATAGAAATCCGGTGTACGGAACACTTCATTCGCCGGCAGGTTGTACTCCGATGCATAAGGGTTGATGCCGCTGATGATGCGCAGGTGATTCTGATGATCCACTTCAAACGTAAAACGGAAGTTACCGGTCCATCCCAAAGTTCCTACCAACACTTCGCCGGCATTTTCTTCCGATGGGCTATTCAACGATAGCTGGAAGAAAGGAGATACGAACATATTGGCGCGTGCACCTAATTTGGTATCGACTTCCTTCTTACCGTAGGCCAGTTCGCGTTCGGTGACATTGGCTTCGTGTGCCCAGTCGCCGCAAAACTCCGTCAGGAAGTATTTATGACGGTTCAGATGCAACATGGATGAAGCGTACTTCTGTAAGCTGATCGGTTTTTTTTCTTTGTGGCTGATTTCGCTGAATGTCTTGATGATGTTTTCTGCAGGATAGGCCACATAATGCAGGTTGACGGTAATCGGATACTGATCATCGTTCAGAGTGATGACTGTTTCGGTAGCGCCGTCCGGCAATTGTTGGCTGCTATGAGAGGTGTATTTCAGCAATGTGGAAGGATTACCGTCATTGTGTACGATGTGCAGAGCCGGTTCATAATAATCTTCCAAGCCGTGTGTCAGATAGCCTTCTGTCCCTTGGGGCAGGTGACGGATGTCGGCTTCGTTGTGCAGTCGTTTCCCCAGATAGGATTGGTAAAGCCGCCCGTTGTCTCCCACGCGGAAAATGAGGCTGGTAGTTGCCGTTTCGATTTTTATTACTGGGTTATCGGCGGCATGGATGATGCCGGAGAGGCAGAAGAGTCCTGCCAGTAAAATCGCTTTTAATTTCATGGTATAAATTCTATTTAGTTTATAAATGAGTGCTGCTGTTTTTATTCATATTGCAAAGTAACCGGTTTTTTCGGCACAGGAAAATAGAGAAAAGTACTTTGAATATGGACTATTTTGCTTTATTCATCCTGCTTCGGAAAACAAACAGCTACATAGCATGTTTTGCATAAGGCAAAGTTAACCGTTTGGGGAGTTTTATGCTGTTACAAATTAAGCAATAAATAAGACTTTTGTAGCAATAATAGGTGTGGAAAATGAATGAAGGGTATCAGATGAATATCCCGCTATAAAAAACACAGAGGTTACAGAGTTCCATCCTTTGATTATCCCTCTGTAACCTCTGCCTGTTTCTAAACAAATAAGCAGACCAAACCTTACTCCTTATTTTCTTTAGCTTTGAATGCCAATGCATAGAGCCGCATCTGCTTCACCATCGAAAGCAATCCGTTGCTCCGGGTAGGAGACAAGTGCTCTTTCAATCCGATTTTGTCTATAAAGTAAAGGTCGGCATTCAGAATCTCCTCCGGAGTATGCCCCGAAACGACTTTGATCAGCAGGGCTATGATACCTTTTACAATCAGTGCATCGCTTTCGGCTTTGAATATAATTTTCCCGTCCACCTCATCCGCCTGTAACCACACGCGGCTTTGGCAACCTTCAATCAGGTTTTGTTCCGTTTTATATTTCTCATCGAGCGGTTCCTGCTCGTTTCCCAAGTCGATAAGTAGCTGATAACGGTCCATCCAATCATCGAAATCACTGAATTCAGCAATTACCTCGTCTTGTAATTCATTAATTGACATAATTATAATATTTTGGTAGTCTTTCTTACTCCCTCTCCCACGGAGAGGGTCGGGGAGAGGTCTCCCTTATTTTTCATTATAAATAATCCCCATCACCGTCTGCCCCACGGCCTTGAGAACATTCCGGTCGATGTTGTCCATATCATCTTTGACAGTGTGCCAGGTAGGATCAAACGAGTATTCTCCTTCCGGGTCGCAAGGGACGATGTCGATTGTTTTGATTCCGGCAATTCTGTTGATGAACAGGTGGTCGTCTGTGGCGCCGCCCATGACTTCATCGATGAAATATTTGCCGTATCCCAATTCATTGGCCTTTTTCCAGACTTTCCGGTTGATGTCTCTGGCATACTTTTCAGAATAGCTTTCACGATAGAACGTAGCTTGCCGACCGCCTACCATGTCGAGTAGTATGCCGAAACGGGCATTATACCCCGGCACATGCGGATTGCGTGCCCAATACTGTGAACCCAGACACCAGGAATCTTCTTGATGCAGGCCGCTTGCTTGATGTGTGCCGTAGTCTTCGGCATCGAGGAAGATGATGTCGATACCGAGTCCGGGCTGTTGCTGTTGAATCTGGCGGGCTATCTCAAGAAGTACTCCTACACCGCTTGCACCATCATTGGCCCCCAAGATCGGTGTATAGTGATTCTTGTCATCCGGATCATTGTCTGCCCAAGGACGGGTGTCCCAGTGTGCAAAGAGGGCGATGCGCTTTTTGTTTTCCGGCTTATAGGAACCGATAATGTTGCGGGCTTTCAGCAGTGTGCCGTCGTAGGCGATGAGGTCGGCATACTGGTTGGTAACCGTCGCTCCGAATTTCTCCAGCTGTCCGGCAAGGTAGTTACCGCAGGCCACATGCCCTTTGCTGTTGGGCACACGCGGTCCGAAGTCGACCTGTGCTTTTACATATTGATAAGCACTGTCAGCGTCAAACTGAGGTGCCTGTATGGCGACCTCGTTCTCTTTGGTCATTTCGCTTGCCTTATTCTTGTTGCCGCAAGAAGAAAGTGACAGTGTGAAAAGTAGTAATAACCCCGCCAATGACATGATATAATTTTTTTTCATTTTAGGTAACTGTTGTATTATATCGGCAAAAGTAATGATTTTCACTGTAGCTTGCTTCTACAGACATGGTTTATTAACAAATGAACTTCAATTCGGTTACTTTCTTACCGACATTCAGTTCTACTTCTGCTCCATTGATCAGAGGCAGATTGCGAGTGACGTGCCCTACCGGAAAATCGAAACAGACCGGATAATCGTATTCTTTTACCAGGTCGGCCAGTGCGGCATACAGCTCTTTCCCCAATGAACGGTCTTCTTCATATTCCGTGAACTGACCGATGATGAGCCCGGAGAGTTTCTCGAGTACTCCTCCCAGCTTCAGATTATACATCATACGTTCTATGGCGTGCGGGCGTTCGTTGATGTCTTCGATAAACAGAATGCTGCCTTCGGGCGGAATGTCGTAAGGAGTACCGCGCAGTCCGTAAAATACGGCCATGTTTCCTCCCCGCAGAATGCCGCGGGCAGTTCCCTGGCGGTTCAGTTTGTGTCTTGGACAGGCGTATTCCGGTAACGTACCGTTCAGAATATTTTTCAGGTACAGCGTGCAGGGATCATCTTCGGGCTCTACTGTCAGATGCCGTGCCATGGGGGCATGCAAAGATGCAAAACCATTGGATTGAATCAGATTGTGTAATGCCGTGATGTCACTGAATCCGATCAGCCACTTGGGATGTTGGCGAAAAAGAGTGAAATCCAGTGCCTGTACGAGATGTACCGCACCATATCCGCCTCGACTGCAGAGAATGGCCTTTATCTCCGGGTCATTCATCATGTTTTGGAGGTCGCTCAAACGCTGCCTGACGGTTCCGGCATATCTGCCGGAAGCGCTGCCGGCATGTTTACCCATAATCACCTTCAGTCCCCAGGATTCCAATCGCTTTTTGGCACCTTTCAGAAACGATTTGTCTATCTTGCTCGATGGAGAGACGATGGCGACTTTATCGCCTTCATGCAAATAAGGGGGAAGAATCAGACTGTTCATGTGTTCGGTTATTTTTGCAAATGTACGTATTCACCGGATTATGACATAAGTTTTTAAAATATTTTTTTCTTTCAGTGACAAAATGTTATATGGTTGCATTATTTTTCTCACTTACCATGCTGTATTTTTCAATCATTTTTCAGATATTTGCTAAAAATCTAACGTTATGGAACCTATTAGAACTTTCGATCAGCTGACTTCCCATCTGAAAACACTGAACCGACGCAAGAGGATTGCGGTAGTATGTGCCAATGACGCCAATACGGAATATGCCATAGCCCGTGCTCTTGAAGAAGGTATTGCCGAGTTTCTGATGATTGGTGATTCGGCTATTCTTGAAAAATACCCGACCCTGAGAAAATATCCGGAATATGTAAAGACAATCCACATCGAAGATTCGGACGAGGCGGCCCGTGAGGCGGTGCGTATTGTCCGCGAAGGCGGTGCGGATATTTTGATGAAAGGCATTATTAACACGGACAATCTGCTTCATGCCATTTTGGACAAGGAAAAAGGATTGTTGCCCAAAGGAAAGGTGCTGACACATCTTGCGGTCATGCAGATACCTACTTATAATAAACTGCTGTTTTTCTCAGATGCTGCTGTTATTCCGCGTCCTACTCTGCAGCAACGTATCGAGATGATCTGGTATGCCATTCGTACTTGTCATTCTTTCGGAATAGAACAACCACGCATCTCTCTTATCCATTGTACGGAGAAGGTCAGTGCCAAATTCCCTCACTCTTTGGATTATGTAAATATTGTTGAACTGGCGGAGGCCGGTGAATTCGGTAATGTGATTATTGACGGCCCGTTGGATGTCCGCACTTCTTGTGAACAGGCAAGCGGCAGTATAAAGGGGATTGTCTCTCCCATCGATGGACAGGCGGATGTACTGATATTCCCTAACATAGAATCGGGTAATGCGTTCTATAAATCGGTTTCTCTTTTTGCCAATGCCGATATGGCGGGACTGCTGCAAGGTCCTGTCTGTCCGGTTGTCCTGCCTTCGCGCAGCGATTCCGGTCTGTCTAAATATTATAGCATGGCGATGGCCTGTCTTACTTGTAAATGAATAACTTATGAAAATTCTTGCCATTAATCCCGGTTCCACCTCGACTAAGATTGCCGTCTATGAAGACGAAACACCGTTGCTGGTTCGAAACATCCGGCATACGGTAGAAGAACTGGCTGCCTTTCCGGAGGTGACCGATCAATTTGAATTTCGTAAATCACTTGTACTTAATGAATTGGAAAAAGAGGGTATTCCTTTCCGGTTTGATGCCATCATCGGCCGTGGCGGTTTGGTAAAGCCGATTCCTGGCGGGGTGTACGAGGTGAATGAGGCCATGCGTCAGGACACGCTTCACGCCATGCGTACACATGCCTGCAACTTGGGGTGTCTGATAGCGGATGAGTTGGCTTCCATGCTTCCCGACTGCCGTGCCTTTATAGCAGATCCCGGTGTGGTGGATGAGATGGATGAGATCCCTCATATTACGGGTTCTCCTCTGATGCCGCGCATTACCATCTGGCACGCATTAAACCAGCGGGCAATCGCCCGTCGTTATGCCCGTGAGCATCATACGAAATACGAGGAGCTGAATCTGGTTATTTGCCATCTTGGCGGTGGCATCTCCATCGGTGCACATGAACATGGCCGCGCCATCGATGTGAATAATGCACTCGATGGGGAAGGGCCGTTTTCGCCCGAACGTGCCGGCACGCTTCCGGCAGGACCGTTGATCGATCTTTGTTATAGCGGGCGTTTCACAAAAGATGAATTAAAGAAGCGCATCTCCGGCCGTGCCGGACTGGCTGCCCATCTGGGCACAACCGATATTC
Organism: Coprobacillus sp. CAG:698; assembly: GCA_963599995.1. Taxonomy (GTDB): domain Bacteria; phylum Bacteroidota; class Bacteroidia; order Bacteroidales; family Bacteroidaceae; genus Bacteroides. The sequence goes on along the minus strand of CAVCAX010000058.1, from coordinate 26,423 downwards.
CCGCTATCGTGGATGCTATCGGAAAGGGAGACCGGAAAGCCGAACTGATATTGAATGCCATGATCTATCAGGTGGCCAAAGGCATCGGTGCGGCTGCTGTCACCCTTTACGGCAAAGTCGATGCTATCTTGCTGACCGGTGGGATAGCACATTCCGAGTATGTGGTTTCCCGGCTCACGGAGCGTATTTCTTTTTTGGCACCGGTACATGTCTATCCGGGTGAGGATGAGTTGGAAGCTTTGGCGCAGAATGCATTGGGTGCTTTGCGGGGTGAGTTGCCGGTTGCTATTTATGAGTAAAGTATTATAAATGTTATGATTATGCAAGATCTAATAAACGGACGTTGCGGCTGGTGCGGAACTGACGAACTGTATGTGAGATACCATGACCAAGAGTGGGGGAAATTAGTGACCGACGACAAGACGCTGTTTGAGTTTCTTGTGTTGGAGAGTGCGCAAGCCGGATTGAGCTGGATTACAATCCTCAGGAAGCGGGAGGGATACCGTAAGGCTTTCTGTGACTTCGATGCCGGATTGGTGGCACAAATGACCGATGAGGATGTGGAACGGTTGATGCAGTTTGACGGCATTGTGAGAAACCGCCTGAAAATCAAATCGACCATCACCAATGCAAGGCTGTTCCTCGGCCTGCAAAAAGAGTTCGGTAGCTTTTATGAATATACATTGTCGTTTTTCCCCGACAGAAAACCGATTATCAATACTTTTCATTCATTGAGTGAGATTCCGGTGTCATCCCCCGAATCCGATGCCATGAGCAAGGACATGAAAAAGAGGGGATTCAAATTCTTCGGAACGACCATTTGCTACGCTCATTTGCAGGCTTCGGGGTTTATCAATGACCATCTGGCAGACTGTTTTTGCCGAAAAGGATGAATCACTGATCAGTACAGCGTCTTCATCGCAGGCTATTTGTTGCCCGTATTAAACTTCTTGTCATACTCCAGCAGAAAACGCACCAGATCGGGGTTGCGGTGTGACCATTGGAAATCCTGAGGCTGGTCGAGCGGTAGGATGGACTGCATTTCGGCATCGGTCAGTTCGAAGTCGAATACATCCAGATTCTGTTTCATGCGTTCGATGTGCGTGGATTTGGGAATGGCGATGATACCACGTTGGATAAGGTAGCGCAATGCAACTTGTGTGACGCTCTTGTTGTGGCTTTCGGCAATAGCTTTCAGCACAGGGTTGTTGAACAACTCTTCGCCTGCCTGGGCGATCGGGGCCCATGCCATGATCTTAGTACCGTATTTGCCTATCTCCTTTTCCATGTCCCACTGCTGGCTGAATACATTGGTGCGCAACTGGTTTACAGCCGGTTTTATCTCTACGTTTTCTGCTAGGTCTACAAAGCGGTCGGGGTAGAAATTGCTTACTCCGATGGCACGCACCTTACCAGCCCGTACAGCCTGTTCCATTGCCCGATAGGTGCCGTAATAATCAGAGAACGGCTGATGGATAAGCAGGAGGTCTATGTAGTCGGTCTGCTGTTTACGCAAAGACTCGTCAATGCTTTGGGCGGCTTTCCTTTCTCCGGCATTGCTTATCCATACTTTGGTGGTGATGAAAAGTTCGTTGCGCGGTACACCGCATCGGGTGATGGCTTTGCCCACGCCCTCCTCATTGTAATAGGCTTGTGCCGTATCGATGAGTCTATAACCCACACTGATGGCATCAAGTACACAACGTTCACACTCTTCCGGACTGACCAGATAAACACCATAGCCCATTTGGGGCATCTCAACACCGTTGTTTAATGTTATATTCTGCATAATCTTATTGTTTTGGGAGCCTGTTGGGATTTTACTCTTATATAATACCGGGCAAAATCTGAACAGACCCTAAGTTATTCTTTCTATGGCAAAATTACTGAGAATGTAAATGCCATGCAATGTTCATATTACAGATTTTATTACCTATTTTACAGATAATTGCTATAGCTGGGAATCGGATGTAACGGTCGGGTGAATCATTTTCCTCGCATTGTGCACTTCATGCGCTAAACTCATGCTGAAATATATCTTTCAACCTTAGTTTACCGTTACGTTTGTCATGCCATTGCGATATTCATTGGGGGTACACCCTTCCATCTTCTTGAACCATCGGGTAAAATGCTGGGGATATTGGAAACCCATTTCGTCTGAGACCTGGCTGATACTCTTCTGCGTATTGACAATGCGCTCCTTGGCAATGTCCATCACTTTCTGCTGGATATGTTTGATGGCGGACATGCCTGTCTCCTTTTTCACTAAATCGCTGAAATAGTTGGTAGAAAGGCAGAGTTTTTCGGCACACCATTGTACGGTGGGAACGCCTGCCGTTGCAGGCAAAGAGGAATTGTAATAATTATTGAGCAATACTTCAAAATGCGACAGCAGGTCGCTGTTCGCGTTTTCACGGGTGATGAACTGGCGGTCGTAGAAGCGGATACAACGGTCGAGGAAGAGCTTGACGGTGTCGATTATCAATGAGCGGCTGTGTTTGTCGATGGGATGCCGCAACTCTTCCGCCACATTCTCCATGCACTCGATGACCACCTTGCGCTCCTGCTCCGAGAGGTGGAGTGCTTCGTTGGCATTGTACGAGAAGTAAGAATAATCTTTCATAATATGTGCAAGGGGCGTACCGCGCAACAGTTCGGGATGAAACATCAATGCCCACCCCGCAGGCTGGTGCAGGTTGCCGTCATCATCAGAACCCATTACCTGTCCTGGAGCGACGAACAACATAGAGCCTTTCTCGTAGTCATACAGGCTCCGTCCGTAGTTCATCGTGCCGCAGTCGGTGTCTTTCAGCAACACAGCATAGATATTATACAATTTTTTGGAGTGCCTTATCGGCTGCACTTCGTAACAGTTTACCACGCTTACCAACGGGTGTAACGCTTCGATGCCGAAGAGGTCGCAGTATTGCTGCACCGTGTCTATCCTTGCTATGTTTCCCATATCCGTCCTTTCGTTTTTTGCAAAAATATTCCTTTATTCTGGTATTTGATTGTTTATTATAAATATTTTATGACTTTGGCCGGATTCCCCACTGCAACACAGCGTGTCGGGATACTCCGTGTCACTACACTTCCTGCCCCTATGGTGGTTCCTTCGCCAATCTCCACACCCGGCAATAGGATGGCTCCGCCGCCAATCCACACTTTAGAACCGATTTTGACCGGACGTGTGGTCGCTTTGCCAGCGGCTCTCTCTTCAGGGTCGAGCGGATGATTGGTTGTGTAGATACGTACGTCCGAGCCGATGAACACATCGTCTCCTATCTCCAAACCACCTGCCGGCTGGAATGTGCAGTTATAGTTTATGAAGACACGGTTGCCGAACTTAATCCGGCTGTCGCCATAATTGCAATGCAACGGGGCGAAGATGGTCACATCGTCCACGGCTCTTTCATTTAAAAATGCTTTGAAATTTCAATGTTTGTGGCTGATAGGCATTTAGGAGCAGCCAAACGTCGCTATTGACACAACATAGACTAAATGCCATCTGTCTCTGTTGATGTAAAATCAACATAATCAGTGGTTATCAGTTTGTTCCGAGTTTAAATGAAAGAGCCGTGTCACATCGTCCATTTTCCTGCCGAACACCTCTTTTAATATATGCTTGTTACCGGTCGTGTTGAACTTCAGCAGCAATGCCATCGTACGCATCCGTTCGTCTGTCTCTGTCTTGTCCCAAGCCCGATATTCCTGTTCGGGCAACAACTGTTTCTTATCTTCCATTGTCTATACGTTTTTTAGATTGTATGCAAAAGTAGCTTGTTTTGTGTAGAATGGCATGACCCGAATCACAGACCGTCTTACCATTTTCACAGATACAAGGAACTGTTCGAGAGCGTCCGATGAAAGTGGTAATTTTATCTGTGATTGTGATACAGGAACGGATGCGGATAAGGCGTAATTTTACATCGGAAATAATTAATAAACAAACGGATATGAGAAATGAGACAGAAATGAACCGCAGGGGATTCCTCAAGATGGCGGTACTAACGGGAACGGCAATGTGTATTGAGCCGGCTCTGAGCAAGGTGACGGTAGCCGAACGTACATTGAACGGACAGAAGCAAATGGCTAAGGGGCTTCCTGCAGGTATGGCGGCAGTGCACATGCAGCGTACGTTGGGCAGTGGAAAAGCCGCATTCACTGTTTCGGCTATGGGGTACGGTTGCATGGGGTTGAACCACAACCGTAGCCGGTATCCTTCGCGCGATAAGGAAATTGTTCTCATTCATGAGGCGATAGAGCGTGGGGTCACACTTTTCGATACGGCAGAGAGTTACGGTTACCATGTGAATGAGAAGCTGGTGGGCGAGGCGTTGAAAGGTTACACCGACCGGGTGTTTGTCTCTTCGAAATTCGGACACAAATTCGTAAACGGTGTGCAGGTGAAGACGGAAGAGGACAGTACACCGCAGAATATCCGTCACGTGTGTGAAAACTCGCTCCGTAACCTCGGTGTGGAGACACTCGGCATGTTCTACCAGCATCGTATCGACCCGAATACCCCCATAGAGGTGGTGGCTGAGACGTGTGGCGAGTTGATAAAGGAGGGTAAGATTCTGCATTGGGGAATGTGTGAGGTGAATGCCGAGACTATCCGGCGGGCACATAAGGTCTGTCCGGTGACGGCTATCCAGAGCGAGTACCATCTTATGCACCGTACAGTGGAAGAGAGTGTATTGTCTGTATGCGAGGAATTAGGTATCGGTTTCGTTCCGTACAGCCCTCTGAACCGTGGCTTTCTCGGTGGAATGATTAACGAGTATACTCAATTCGACCCGGCAAACGACAACCGTCAGACGCTTCCCCGTTTTCAGCCCGAAGCCATACGTGCCAACTACCGTATCGTGGAAGCACTGAATGCTTTTGGCAGGACGCGAGGAATCACTCCGGCACAGGTTGCGTTGGCATGGTTGATGAATAAACATCCGTTCATTGTTCCTATTCCCGGAACGACCAAACTCTCGCACTTGGAGGAAAATCTCCGGGCAGCAGAAATAACCTTCACACCGCAAGAGATGAAAGAACTGGAGGATGCTGTTTCCGCCATTCCTATTGTGGGCAGCCGCTATGACGCTTTACAGGAATCGAAAATTCAGAAATAAGACAGGTATGAAAAAAACATTCATTATAGTAATGGCTGCAACAGCCTTGTTGACGGGGTGCGATACCCGAAACGGGAACATTGTGCGGATTGAATCGCAAGGGAGTTTTGCCGTAGGAGGAATTGTGCTCACGGATTCATTGGGACATCGGTATCATGGTGACCATGCTTATGTGTTCTATCAAAAACCGGTTGGTGCACGGAAATATCCACTTGTGTTCGCACATGGTATCGGACAGTTTTCCAAGACTTGGGAGACCACTCCCGACGGACGGGAGGGGTTTCAGAATATTTTCCTGCGACGTGGCTTTTTTACCTACGTGGTAGACCAACCGCGGCGGGGGAATGCCGGACGGAGTACGGAGAGCGTAACCATTGCCCCGGTGTTCGATGAAGAGACCTGGTTCAACCGTTTTCGTGTAGGTATCTGGCCGGATTACTTCGATGGTGTGCAGTTCAGCCGTGACAAGGAGACGTTAAATCAATATTTTCGTCAGATGACACCCAATATCGGCTCTGCCGATTTGGAAGTCTATGCCAGGGCATACGCTGCACTGTTCGACAAGATAGGTCCGGCTGTTTTTGTCACCCACTCGCAGGGTGGAGGTGTGGGATGGCTTACCTTGCCGCAGACAAAGAACATCCGTGCCATCGTTGCATACGAACCGGGCGGTAATGTGCCTTTCCCTGCTGGACAGATGCCGGAGGAAGGTAAAGTGCTGACACTTTCCAGGAAAACCGAAGGGGTGGAAGTCCCAATGGAGGTGTTTATGAAGTTTACCGAAATTCCCATCATTATCTATTATGGCGACAACCTGCCCGAAACCGATGAGCGTCCTGAACTTTACGAATGGACACGCCGCCTGCATCTGATGCGCAAATGGGCAGCCTTGATTAATAAATATGGTGGAGAGGCAACGGTGATACACCTGCCCGAAATAGGACTGTATGGGAACACACACTTCCCCTTTTCCGATCTGAATAATGTGGCGGTGGCAAACCATCTGTCGAAGTGGTTGCATGAGAAAAATATGGATTAGAACGGTCGTTCTTTGAGGTTTTGATAGCCAATTTGCTACACTCGGTTTCCGGTGGATGATGAGGCCGTTTATCGTTTTGGGGGAGTTTATTAATTGGTCCTCAAAACGTTGAATGTCACGAACAAAAGAGGAAAAGAGTAATCTTCACAGTAAGTAATATTTGCTTTGATGCTAAAGTTTTTGGGTATAAATGTCCTTTCAAAGAAATTTTTCTCATATCTTTGTGATGTGTTAAGTTAATAAATTGATTAAGGTCGATTTTTGACTGTTTTGAATCGGAAAGTATGGGGGTACTTTCCGATTCCCTTTTTTAGAGGATTAGTGAATTCCTTTCAGGTGGGTAAATGAATTTGGACTGACTTCATGTATGTTCTTTCTTTCCTTATGGGAAGATAATGTCTTGAGATGCCATAATAATATCATTTATTGGTTCGATTTTTCTATTCTTTTTCTCAGAATCGGCTTATCTTTGTTTCCGTAGAACTAATAAAAATATAATACTATGAGAAGATTTTTCCTCATATCGTCATTCTTGGCGTTGTTTACAATCGGAAGCTCGGCGCAATGGAAGCCGGCCGGTGATAAAATCAAAACAGACTGGGCATCGCAGATTGATCCTGCCAATGTGTTACCGGAATATCCCCGTCCTATCATGGAACGGAGTGACTGGAAAAACCTGAACGGACTGTGGAACTATGCCGTTATAAATAAAGGTGAGCGACTTCCGACCGAATTTGAGGGACAGATACTTGTTCCCTTTGCCATCGAATCCTCCTTGTCCGGAGTAGGAAAAAGAATCAATGAAAACCAGGAACTGGTCTACCGGCGCAGTTTTGAGGTCCCTTCCGCCTGGAAAGGAAAGCAGGTGTTGCTGCACTTTGGTGCTGTCGACTGGAAAACGGATGTGTGGGTGAATGATGTGAAGGTAGGTAGCCATACGGGTGGATTTACTTCGTTCTCCTTTGACATTACCGCCGCTCTTTCTGCCAAAGGCGGCAATCAGCTGGTCGTAAAAGTTTGGGACCCGACGGACAAAGGAACTCAACCCCGCGGGAAGCAGGTCAGCAATCCGGAAGGTATCTGGTATACTCCCGTAAGCGGTATCTGGCAGACGGTATGGATGGAACCGGTCTCCGGAAAGCATATCGAAAACCTTCGTATTACTCCCGATGTCGACCATAATCTGTTGACCGTTAAGGCGGATCTGAATATGGCATCTCCCGCCGACTTGGTGGAAGTGAATGTCTATGACGGTAACCGGCTGGTGGCTGCTGGCAAGAGTATCAATGCAGAGTCGGTGGAAATATCCATGCCCCGGAATGCCAAACTGTGGAGTCCCGATTCTCCTTTCCTCTATACGCTGGAAGTGACGTTGAAAAGTGGAGGTAAGGTAGTGGACAAGGTAGACAGTTATGCTGCCATGCGGAAGTACTCCACCCGTCGTGATGCAGATGGTATCGTACGTCTGGAACTGAATAACGAGCCTTTATTCCAGTTCGGACCGCTGGACCAGGGATGGTGGCCCGACGGACTGTATACAGCCCCCACAGATGAGGCTCTGTTGTATGATGTACAGAAGACAAAGGATTTCGGCTTCAATATGATTCGCAAGCACATCAAGGTGGAGCCGGCACGTTGGTATACACACTGCGACAGGGTTGGAATCATCGTATGGCAGGATATGCCGAGTGGCGACCGCAATCCGGAATGGCAAATGCGTCAGTATTTCGATGGTGTGGAAAGAAAGCGCTCTGCCGAATCTGAAGCAACCTATCGCAAGGAATGGAAGGAAATTATGGATTGCCTCTATTCTTATCCGTGCATCGGCACATGGGTGCCGTTCAATGAAGCTTGGGGACAGTTCAAGACCGTGGAGATAGCCGAATGGACGAAGCAGTATGATCCGACCCGTCTGGTGAATCCGGCAAGCGGTGGAAATCATTATACTTGCGGTGACATGCTTGACCTGCACCATTATCCTGCACCTGAAATGTTTTTGTATGACGGTCAGCGCGCCACGGTTTTAGGTGAATATGGCGGTATCGGGCTTGTCCTGAAAGATCACCTTTGGGAACCGAACCGGAATTGGGGATATGTACAATTCAATTCTTCCAAAGAAGCTACGGACGAATATGTGAAGTATGCCGATATGCTGTATCAGCTTATCTCTAAGGGCTTTTCGGCTGCCGTTTATACACAGACCACGGATGTGGAAGTGGAAGTGAATGGTCTGATGACCTACGATCGTAAGGTGATAAAGCTGGATGAAAAACGTGTGAAGGAGATAAATACGCGTATTTGCAATGCGCTGAAAAAATAATAGGGCAATAATTTCATAATGATGAGTGATTGGCGTAAATTGCCGGTCACTTATCATTGTTTTGGATTTGAAGTACAGTATTGTTATGAAACGATTGATTGTAGGACTTTTCCTCGGTTTGTGCCTGTGCACGGTATTGCCGGTCTGTGCGCAGGAGACTGTCCATTACTATTTCAGAACGATGGATATCCGGAATGGCCTCTCACAGAACACCGTATATCAGATTCTGCAGGACCGGAAAGGTTTTATGTGGTTCGGAACCAAAGATGGTCTGAACCGTTATGACGGATTGTCTTTCCGTGTATACAAGAAAGAAAACTCCGGCTTGGGCAAGAATTTTATAACAGCGCTTTACGAAGACCGTCGGGGCAATATCTGGATCGGTACCGATGGAGGAGTCTTTATCTACGACCCTGTACTGGAATCTTTTACTTCTTTCAATAAGACAAGCGACAGTGGCAGTGTCATCAGGGATTGTGTCACCATGATTGGAAGTGACGAAGACGGTAATATCTGGATATCGGTAGAAAACCAGGGATTGTTCTGCTATAAAACGGATGAAGGGAAGCTGCTGAATCATCTGCATGATTCGGGACTGTCCAATGTCACCCGCTTCTGGCTGAACGGGAATACTTGTTGGCTGGCCTTGTATGCGGATAATCTTTACTGTACGAAAGCTGACTTTAAAACTCCTTTGCAGCCTTTCAAGGATGTGGAAGGAAATGAGATTTTCAAGAATGATATTATCAACTGGCAGGTCAGCGGCCCCCATAACTGTGTGTATATTGCTTCGCTGAACGGACTGACCGAGATAAACCAGACTACGGGGAAGACACGAAGACTGCTGGACACTTATGCGAGGACCTTGCAGTTCAGATCCGATGACGAACTGTGGGTGGGTACGGAGTCCGGTCTGTATATTTATAATCTGACCAATGACAAGGTTACCCATTTGACCGTTCCTGACCAGGATGACTCGTATGCATTATCGGACAATGCCATTTATTCGCTTTGCTGCGATAAGGAGGACGGTATGTGGATCGGTTCTTATTTCGGTGGGGTGAACTATTGCTCTTATCAGTGGACTTATTTCGAGAAGTTCTATCCAAGAGACAATCTCAAGCATTTCGGCCGTCGTGTACGGGAAATCTGTGAAAGTAATGACGGTACCTTGTGGATAGGCACCGAAGACAAAGGACTGTTCAATTATGATCCGGAAAGTGGGAAGATAGAGCCTTTTGAACATCCGGCCATTTATCAGAATGTACATGGTCTTTGTCTGGATGGGGATGATTTGTGGGTAGGTACGTTCTCCGGAGGTCTGAACAGGGTGAATCTCCGCACCAGGCAGGTGAAACATTATGCCAAGGGTGAAGATGAAAATTCTATGCCCGCCAATGATGCCTTTGCCATTTGCAGGACGACTACGGGAGACGTGTGGGTAGGTACGACCTCCGGTTTGCTGAAATATAACCGCTCTTCGGATGATTTTACTCGGATTCCTCAGTTGAAGAATATGTTTACTTACCATATTTTGGAAGATTTCAACGGGAATGTGTGGTTTGCCACCTTCTCCAATGGAGTGTTCTGCTACGATGTAAGAAACCGGCAGTGGAGGAATTATCTGCCCAATGAGAACGATTCTACTTCTCTTTCTTATAATAGGATAATCAGCATCTACGAGGACAGCAAGAAACGTCTGTGGTTCATGACATTGGGTGAGGGATTCTGCCGCTACAATCCGGAAACGGACAATTTTACCCGCTATGACATGTCGAAAGGATTCCCGAGTAATACCATTTACAAGATGGTTGAGGACAAACGTGGAAACTTGTGGATTACTTCCAATTACGGTCTGGTCTGCTTCAACCCCGATACGGAGAGCAAGCATGTCTATACCACGGCCAACGGGTTGCTGAGCAATCAGTTTAATTTCCAGTCCGGCTACATCGACAAGAAAGGACGCATCTGTTTAGGGAGTATCAACGGATTCATAGCCTTTGATCCGGAAACCTTTGTGGAGAATACTTTCCTCCCTCCCGTAGTGATTACAGACTTCTATCTGTTCAACAAGCGGCTTTCGGCGGACAGCGCGGATTCTCCTTTGGAGAAGAGTATCACCTATGCGGATGAGATAGAACTGGATGCTGACCAAAATTCTTTTTCTTTTCAGGTTGCCGCCCTGAGTTACCAGGCGCCCGAGATGAATGGTCTTGAATATAAACTGGAAGGCTTTGACCGTGATTGGTACGCGGTGGGGCGGAATTCCATCATTAACTATTCAAACCTTCCTTATGGAAGCTATACGTTGCGTATAAAAGGTTCTAACAGTGACGGCAAGTGGAACGGGGAGGAACGTGTACTCCATATCTACATTCGTCCTCCTTTCTATCTTTCCATTTGGGCGTATACTGTTTATACGGTATTGCTACTATGCTCGCTGGCTGCCATAGTCATCTATTTCAGAAAGCGCACCCGGCAGAAGCACCAACAGGCGATGGACAAGTTTGAACGGGAAAAGGAGCGGGAACTGTATACTGCAAAAATAGATTTCTTTACGAATGTGGCGCATGAGATACGTACACCGCTTACACTGATAAAGAGTCCGCTTGAGAATGTACTGGCTTCCCGTTCTGTTTCGGATGACATCAGGGAGGACCTGGAAACCATGGAACTGAACACCAACCGGTTGCTCGACTTGGCGAACCAGTTGCTGGACTTCCGGAAGACAGAAACGCAAGGTTTCCAATTGAATTTTGTGGAATGTGATGTGTCCGAACTCTTGCAGAAGACGTATAAGCGTTTCAAGCCTTTGGCTCGTGAGAGAGGGTTGGAATTGAGTATAGAGGCTCCCGATAGCTTGTATGCTTCGGTCGATAGGGAAGGGCTTACCAAGATTATCAGCAATTTGCTGACCAATGCAATCAAGTATTCGGAGACCTATATACGCATCAGGTTATATTCGGAAGAGGAAAGGTTGCTGCTTTCTGTGTGCAATGACGGTCTTGTCATTCCGGTAGAGATGCGTGAGGAAATTTTCAAGCCGTTCATTCAGTATAAAACCACTACGTCGCGCTCTGTGCCCGGCACCGGTATCGGACTTGCACTTGCCCGTTCATTGGCCGAGCTTCATGAGGGTACGTTGTGTATGGAAGATTCGATGGAGAACAATTGTTTCTTGCTGTCGCTTCCGCTGAAACACGAGCAGACGGTGGCCATAGAGCATAAAGAACCGGTAACGGGCGGAGAACCCTCCGAGGAAAATGGTGCCGGTACAGCCCGGGAACAGCACCGGTATACTCTTCTGGTGGTGGAAGACAGCTTGGAAATGCAGGCGTTTGTCGTGAAACAGCTCTCTTCTGAATATCGTGTACTGACTGCCGTGAATGGGGTGGAGGCTTTGAAAGTATTGAAGGAACAGAGTGTAAACCTTGTCATTTCAGACATTATGATGCCCGAGATGGATGGATTGGAGTTATGCGAGCATCTGAAGTCCGAGCTCGACTATAGCCATATACCGATTATCCTGCTTACGGCCAAAACGACCCTTCAAGCCAAGATAGAGGGAATGAAGCTGGGTGCTGATGTATATATAGAGAAGCCCTTCTCAGTGGAATATCTGAAGGTGTGTGTAGCCAATCTGCTGAGCAACCGTGAGAAGCTGCGGGCTTCTTTCGTCAATTCTCCTTTTGTGCAGACAGGCAGTATGGCAATGACAAAGGCTGATGAATCTTTCCTTAAAACATTAAAAGAAGTGGTGGTTGCCAATATGCAGAATCCGGATTTCTGTCTGGACGATATGGCAAGTTTGTTGAACATGAGCCGTTCGAGCCTGAATAGGAAGATAAAGGGGATACTGGATATGACTCCCAATGACTACATCCGCCTGGAACGGTTGAAGAAGGCAGCGCAACTTTTGAAGGAAGGGGAGTGCAAAATCAATGAAGTTTGCTATATGACCGGTTTCAATACTCCTTCCTATTTTACCAAGTGTTTCCAGAAACAATTCGGTATTCTGCCCAAGGACTTCGTGAAATGATAGCATAGAATACCTGCTAAATATAACAATCCAATCAAATGCCCCTGAGAGATGCCTCAGGGGCATTTTTTGGATTTATAATTGCATAGTTTGAAGCAATATTTGCATTAAATTTAGCTTTATACGAATATATTTGCATCCGAAAAACCAATAATTTATTAATACTATGATTTCTATGCTTATGACGTAACAGATCTTAACCAATGTTCTATGTTTGGCAGAAATGACTGATTTTTCTGCAGTGTATTAAAAAAAGCGGACATTAGTTTCCGCATAGTTTAAAAATCTAATTCCATAAAAAATGTTCAAGAAAATCTTATTCTTATTCTTTGTCGTGTTTGCAGCTACCGCTTATTCACAGGATGTGGTCATAACGGGAACGGTGACGGATGCAAATAGTGAGCCTTTGGTTGGCGTGAATGTATTGGTAAAGGGTACTACTACGGGTGCCATTACCGATGCTGAAGGTAATTTTTCAGTGAGTGGAAAGAAAGGAAATACACTCGTTTTCTCTTATATCGGTATGCTTACGCAGGAAGTTGTCTATAAGGGAGCTACCATGCATGTAGTGATGAAAGACGACTCAAAAGCATTGGAAGAAGTGGTTGTCATCGGTTATCAGACCGTGAAGAAGTCCGACTTGACCGGAGCGGTTGCCGTTGTTGATACCAAGGAAATGAAGAAAAGCGCTGCAGGAACACTGGTAAGCCAGATGCAGGGTTTGGCAACCGGTGTCAATGTACGTAGTAGCGGTAGGGCAGGAGAAGATGCTTCTATTGAAATTCGTGGTGTCGGCTCTTTGAGCAATAACTCTCCACTGTGGGTGATTGATGGTATGATTACAGATCCGGGTGTTGATTTCAATCCTGCGGATGCAGAGTCCATTCAAATTCTGAAAGACGCTTCTGCTGCTGCCATCTACGGTTCGCGTGCTGCCAATGGTGTGATTATCGTTACTACCAAGAAAGGTACGAAAGGCCCGATGAAAGTGAATGTAAGTGTAAAGGAAACGTTGGAATGGAGTCCGAAATTTGATTTGATGAATGCGGCAGAATATATCAAGTATAATGATATTGCCTATAATGAAGCTATCAAAGACGGCATTGCTACAGTAAACAGTACTCAGAAACACTCACAATATGATACCAACTGGCAGGATGAAGTGTTGAAGACTGCATTGGTACAGGACTACAACGTATCACTTTCCGGTGGTGGCGATTCCGGCAGTTATTTTGTATCGGCAGGTTATTATAACAATGACGGTGTCTCTTATGGAAATACTTTCGACCGTTATAGCTTCCGTGTCAATACACAAGGTAAAAAGGGCTGGTTCTCTTTTGGTGAAAACTTGGCTTATTCACTCACCAATACAGACCCGAACCAGACCAATACCTACAATGACTTTTTGCGTATGATGCCTACCATTCCCATCTATGATGAGAACAATCCGGGCGGATACGGTTATGGTGATGCCGGTAAGTACAATACGTTCGGTGTAAACCCGATTGCCCGTGAAGATTTGGAATATCGTCATTTCCGCCAGAATCGTTTGAATGGTTCTTTATGGTTGGAATTTAAACCTTTCGAATTCCTTTCCTATAAATTCAACGGTGGTGTCGATCTTTACTTTTATGAGAATTCATGGTTCCGTGGAGAAGGTAACTGGACTCAGAATCAGGAACACCGTGATCCGGAAAGCCAGAAGGCACGCGACAATACTTACAACATGCTGATTGAGCACACGTTGAACTTCAACAAGGATTTTGGCAAGCACCATGTGGATGCCGTAGTCGGTACCACTTACCAGCACCACGAATGGGAAGGTTTGTGGGCTTCCCGCCTGAACTTCCCGATGTTGGGCAACGGCGGTTATCTGACCGTATTGAATGCCGGACAAAGCAACCAGCAGAATTCAAACAGCATCAGTGAGAATGCGATGATTTCTTATCTGGGACGTGCAAACTACAATTATGATGACAAATACTATCTGACTGCTACCTTCCGTCGTGACGGTACTTCCCGGTTGGCTAAGGAAAACCGTTGGGGTAATTTCCCCTCATTCTCCGGTGCCTGGAGAATTTCAAACGAGGAATTCTTTGATGTGCCTTGGATCAATGATTTGAAGATTAGAGGTAACTGGGGTCGTCTTGGTAACTCCTCCATCGGTGATTGGGATTATATCGGAACTATCAATCAGAGTATTGTAACCGTATTCGGCGGTGCTGTCGTTCCGGGCGCTACTCAGGTGAAACTTGTGAATACCGGTCTTGTTTGGGAAACAAAAGAAACAGTGAATGTAGGTTTCGATGCCAGCTTCCTTAACCAACGCCTGACTCTTAGCGCAGAGTATTACAACTCAAAGACCAGTGATGTATTGGCTGAGACTCCGATTGCTATTTCTACCGGTAATCAAGGAGGCTCTCCCTGGAAAAATGCCGCCAGTTTGCGTAACAAGGGTTTTGAGTTTACACTTGGCTGGAAAGACCAGTTTTCAGACTTTAAATATAGTGCTTTGCTGAATGTGACTACCATGGATAATGAAGTATTGAGTTTGGGTCGTGATGGTACGAATAGAGACTATATCGATTCCGGTCAGGCAAGAACTAAACCGGGCAGATCTTTGGCTGAATTTTATTTGAGAAAAACAGATGGCATCTTCAAGACACAGGAACAGATTGATAATTATGTGACATCTACGGGGAAACCCATTATGATTGAGGGAAAACGTCCTCAATTGGGAGATGTTAAGTATCTCGACTTGAATGATGATGGAGAGATTACTGATGCCGACCGTGATTTCTGCGGTAGTCCTTGGGCCAAGATGCAAATGTCATTGATATTCAATGCAGAATGGAAGAATTTTGATTTCAGTATGATGTGGAACGGTCAGTTCGGCAATAAGATATACAACGTACCCCGTTGGCAGGGACGTCTGTTTGCAGACAACTCCAACTATATCCGCTTTAAAAAGGGGGAAGAACCTTACCAGGTAAATCCTGACTCCAATACCCCACGTATCATTTACGGTGATTTCCGCAACTCCCGCGATGCCGACCGTTTCCTGGAGAATGGTTCTTATTTCCGCATGAAGAACATCTCTCTCGGTTATAACTTCAAGCAGAAGTGGCTGACCAACTTAGGTATTGAGAAACTCCGTCTGTTTGCGACCGGTAGCAACTTGATTACTATCACCGGATATTCCGGCTTGGATCCTGACTTCAAGGGTGCGAATTCCGTTTGGAACAGCGGTACGGACAGCTTTGCATATCCCAATACCCGTTCGGTAATGTTTGGATTGGATTTGACCTTTTAACTTATAAATCAGTTTATAAATTATGAAAAAGATATATTATGGATTAATGCTTGCTGGTGCCTTGACTTTGTGCACCGGATGCAGTTCGAGTTTATTGGATATTGATAATCCCAATGAAGTGACTAACAATACTTACTGGAATAAGCCGGAAGATGCTACAGCTGGTGTAAATGCTTGTTACAGTTTCCTCTACAAGGAGGGTACTTGGATGCGTTGGCTTTCTTTCCGCTATGATTTGACTTCGGACGAAGGATGGAGCTCTTCTCCTTGGATTGAATTGGGCGACTGGACACGTTTTCTCTATAATAACTATAATTTTTATGAGGGCAACAACATACATTGGGAACATTTCTATGTAGGTATTTTCCGTTGCAACCAGGTGTTGACTCACGTTCCTTCCATTGAAATGGATGAGACTACGAAAAACCAGGTACTGGCACAGGCTTCTTTCTTGCGTGCATTGTGGTATTTTCAGGTAAATCTGCTGTGGGAAAAAGGAACTATGCCGTTGGAACCAAAAGATGCTTCTTATATACCGGAAGATGCTTCCGAGCAGGAAATATGGGATCAGATAGAGAAAGATCTGACTTTTGCCATGCAGCATTTACCGGAATCTTGGGACGCTGCCAACCTGGGACGTGCTACCAAAGGTGCTGCCAAGGCGTTGCTGGGCAAGGCTTATATGCAGCAGCATAAGTATGACAAGGCAAAAGAGCAGTTGCAATGGTTGATTGACAAAGAGGGCTCTTTGTACGATCTTATCGCCAATCGTGAAGATAACTTTACCGATCTGGACGAGAACAACAAGGAAGGTATCTTTGAAATTCAGTTCGATGACCAGAACAAAGGTGGTACGGGTAATGATGCCAGTATGGCATTCGGCTTCCAGCGTACGCAGTTCTATGCTCCCAGTGGTATAGGTTGGGGAGACGGTAAGGCACGCCGCTGGCTGGTGGATGAATTCCTGAAAGAAAAACGTGTCGATGGAAAGAATGACTTGCGTTTGTACAGTAGCATTCTTTACCGTGGATTCTCACAAGACTTCCCCGATCAGCCGAAGAAATATTATGGATTTGAGAATGCAGACTGGAATGACAATTGGGGAACTGATCCGGAAGACTGCTACATCCGTAAATACAATACTTCTTACTATCGTAATGCGGAAGATTACTTTGCCCGTAACAACTACCGTATCATGCGTTATGCGGATATATTGATGAACTATGCAGAGTGTCTTGTTGAAACAGGGGCCAATCCTGCCGATGCGGCTGTTTATGTGGACAAGGTAAGAGAACGTGCCGGTCTGGCTAAGTTGAAAGACAGCCAGTGGAAAGATTGCCTGAGCTCAAAAGATACCTTTATCAAACGCCTGCAGATGGAACGTACTTTGGAACTCTGTTTCGAAGGTTGGCGCTGGGCTGATTTGAAACGTTGGGGATTGCTTGATTCCCAAGCCGGTATCGATGAACTGAAGGCTCGCGACAAGGATTTCAATAACTTTATCATCGGTAAGCACAGACGTTTGCCTATTCCGAGAGATGAGGTGGAAAACAGCACGGTAGGTGGCGTTGTACATCTTACTCAGAATCCTAACTATTAATAACCAAAGAAGGCTATGCCTGAAAGCCTGTTCTCATTCAGGCTGCTTCCGGCATAGCCCTTTCTTTCTTAAATCTTATGCCTATGCTTGTCTGTAAAAAACTACTGTTACCATTCGCTTTTGTCTGTTGCGGCAGCTTGTTTGCACAGAACATCCGGAATCCGGTACTTCCGGGAGTGGCGGATGCCGGTGTGATGAAATACAACGGCAAATACTATATTGGCGGAGTCCACACAAACGGGGACTTTTATGTATCCGATGATCTGGTTCATTGGGGGAAGTCTATTCATGTCGTGACGATGGACAATGACTGGACAAAAGGTACCGGAGCCGGAGATGACCAGATTCATGCCAATGACATGTTCTATCTGAATGGAGATTTTCACTTGTACTGGTCGGTCAATTATTGGGGAAAGGACAAACATGCGGTTCACATTGTACATGCACAGAGCAAAGATGTCTTGGGAACCTACACGGAACCGAACAGAAAAACATGGATGGATAACCGTATCGACCCAAAAATATTCAGAGATGATGACGGCCGGTTATACATGTATATGGTGCGCTTTACCGATGGAAATACCATTTGGGGACGCAAAATGAAGAATCCGGCAGAGTTTGCCGGCGAACCGGTGTGCCAGTTCGCCTCATTGCCGGACACATGGGAAACGATGGATAACAGAGTGGCGGAGGGCCCGTGGGTCATGAAGTATAGGGACCGCTACTATATGATGTACAATGCCAACCACACCTCTACGGAGTGGGGTAATTATCAGTTGGGAGTTGCTGAGGCAGACTCTCCTTTAGGTTTTCAAAATGGTAATAAATATAGCTATCCGGTTGTGGGGTGCAACCAGACGCAACTGGAGGAAAGGCAAGTGGATTTATTGCGGTATGGCCGCACGTATGAGCCGTTATTTGCTTATACGGAGAACAGACCGGAAGGTGACTGGACAAAAACTGCCTATGATGATTCCGGTTGGAAGAGGGGGGAGACCGGCTTTTCATCGCATGAAGTGAAAGGTTCCACGACCCGGCATTTGGGTACTTTGTGGAATACATCCTCCCTATGGTTGCGAAAAACTTTCTCTGCCGGCAGTGAAACCGGTAATTTGGCACTGCGTGTCGCTCACGATGGAGATACCCGGATTTATTTGAACGGGACACTTGTCTACGAGAAGCAGGGACGTGATTATTGCATTGTAAATCTGGATAAGAAGCAGCGTGCAACTTTGAAGGAGGGCATGAATCTGCTTGCCGTAGAAACAAACAAAGGACGTACGCAATTCTTTGATGTTTCTCTGTTCGACATGAAGGACGGCATAGCCGACGATATTCTGATGACTCCCGGCCAGCCTAATATTCTGAGAGGTCCCAACGGATTCGAATGGTGGCTGATTTATATGGCAAACAAGAACGATGAGCATCGTGGACAATACATCGATCGTGTCCAGTTCTTCGATAAGACCTTGTTTGTGGACGGTATCACCGGTCCCCGTACGGAGGGTTATCATCCCGAACCTTCGATGCCTACTTTTGCGGGTAAAGGCGAGACTGCTTCGTTCGGGGTGTTGCAACAAGTACAGCCCTCTACGGCTTACTTATTCGAGACGGGAGTCAAGACCGAAGGCGAAGCCGGTGTCATAGCCTGGTGGAAGGATACCGATAACTGTGCATACGTAGGTTTGGACGCCACGAGCCGGAGCTGGTATCTGCGTACGTTTGTCGACGGTAAGGAAAACAAGGAATTCTATGCCTTGCCGGAGGATTTTCGCTGGGGTGTTTATCATCATCTGCGTGTCGAGCGCAATGGTGGCTGTCTGAAGATTTGGCTGGATGAGATTCCCGCACCGGGAAAACATGTCTTTACAGAGGCTGTTCCGGTAGCAGAGGCCGGTGTTCCCGGGGTGTTTGACGAAACAAAGACTGCTTTGTTTGAAGGGACTACCTATACTATCGGTTTTGATGATGTGAATTGGCAGCTCTCGGAGAATGAGGAACTGTTAAAAGGCGATTTCCTGAATGATTATGAATTCAGTTTCCAGTTGTCCGGCTTGTCCGGACAAGGCAGGGCGGGTTGCTATCCGGTCTATGTGGACAAGGATAATTATGTGAAGGCTCAATTCAATGGAGCTACCCGTATGCTTGAGGTGACAGCCATGAAAAAAGGGAAGACCTCTTGGAGGAAGGAATTTCCATTGGGATACCTGCAAACGGTCTATCCGGATGTGAAGTATACTGATTTCATAGAGAAATGTTATCGTTTTGCTGTACCCACATGGCTGGATACCCTTTATCTGAACCGTCATGAAGCAGGTAATAAATCCGAATTTGCAGATGATATGTTCGACAAATTCGACATAGAATATCTGAATGCCGGCGAATGGTATCCGATAGCAGGTAAGGATAAGGGCATAGCTGTACATCCTGCTTATAATTATTGTACCTTTACTCCGGTGAAAGCTGAAGGTGTCCGCTTCATCAACAAGGATGCGGAAGACCTGGAACGCCATATTTATAAAATCGGTGTACATGAATTGTGGAAGGAATCCTATCATTTCCGTGTAGTACGTCGTGCAGATAAGCTATATCTGTTTGTGGACGGTAGGGAACTGGGGACTCTGGATATCCGCTATCCTGCATCCCGCATCGGGCTCTGCTCGGAGAACGGTACTCCGGCCTATAAGGGTATGTTGTACTATCACATAGGAGATGCGGTACGGTAAAATGTGCGTATTGCATAATGTGTGTCGTTTGTCTCATTTTTAACTAATATTGAAACACGAATTATGAAAAAGAAATTTGTTTGTATTTTCACCCTTTTACTGGCTCTGTTTACTTCTTGTCAGTCCTGTTCCTCCGATTATAAGGATGTGGATGATATTGTAGTGGAAGGAGTTGAAACGCCGCTACTTTTGGCTGACCCGTTCATCATGTTACATGATGGCACTTACTATGCCTACGGCACTCATGCGGAGGATGGCATTGAAGTTTATACTTCTGATGATCTGGAGACTTGGAAGTATAAAGGTATGGCGCTTCAAAAGAAGGATGTCTGGGCCGATCGTTGGTTTTGGGCTCCGGAAGTTTATGAAGTGAACGGGAAATTCTATATGTATTATTCTGCAGACGAGCACATCTGTGTGGCAACGGCAGATACACCCCAAGGACCGTTCCGTCAGGAAATAAAACAGCCGATATGGGAAGAGAAAAGTATCGACACCTCCCTCTTCATCGACGATGACGGTACACCTTACCTTTATTTCGTGCGTTTTACGGATGGCAATGTCATTTGGGTGGCAGAAATGAATGATGACCTGACCGGCATCAAACAGGAAACGCTGACGGAATGTATCAAGGTAGGAGAACCTTGGGAACTCTCACAAGACAAACCCGCCAAGGTGGCCGAAGGTCCTTCTGTCTTGAAAAAAGAGGGTGTTTATTATTTGGTTTATTCGGCCAATCACTTTGAGAGCAAGGATTACGGAGTGGGTTATGCAACTTCGGATAGTCCGATGGGGCCGTGGAAAAAATATGAAGGAAATCCGATTCTGCAACGTGCGGACGGCTTGACAGGTACCGGTCATGGAGCACCTTTCCGCTGCAAGGACGGCAGTTGGAAATACATATTCCATGCACACTGGGATTCCTCGAACGTGCAGCCGCGTATTTCGTACATCAAGGATTTTGCTATTTCCGACCGGGGAGTGGTTTCTAT
>CAVCAX010000058.1:1676-5258 GCA_963599995.1 Coprobacillus sp. CAG:698 | reverse complement strand
GTTTCTATCGGTGGTCCTCTTATCCGTCCACGGGTGTCGGGCGGCACATCATCTGAAAAAGCAAAATGATTTATCAGAGTAACTCGATTCATCAACCTAACGTAAAAAATATGTTATGAAAAAGTTTCTTGCATTATCTATATCATTATACAGTCTGATAGCATGCTCATCATCGGACAAACCGTACGAACAGCCTAAGAATGTTTACCACAATCCGGTGATAAGCTACAGTTTGCCCGATCCCTCTGTCATACAGGGCGGTGACGGTTATTTTTACCTGTATGCCACCGAGGACATACGCAATCTGCCGATTCACCGTTCCAAGAATCTGGTGGATTGGGAATATGTAGGTACGGCCTTCACCGACCGTACTCGCCCTAATTTTGAGGAAAACGGAGGTTTGTGGGCACCGGACATCAACAAGATCGGTGATAAATACGTGCTTTACTATTCCATGTCCGTTTGGGGAGGCGAGTGGACTTGCGGCATCGGTTGCGCTACTGCCGATAAGCCGGAGGGACCTTTCACTGATCACGGAAAGATGTTCCGCAGCAATGAAATCAATGTACAGAACTCCATCGACCCTTTCTACATAGAGGAGGGAGGAAAAAAGTATCTATTCTGGGGCAGTTTTCGTGGAATCTATGCGGCAGAACTATCTGATGACGGCCTTTCCCTGAAAGAAGGCGCTACGCCGCAGCAAGTGGCGGGAACAGCTTACGAGGGCACTTATATTCATAAGAAAGACGGGCATTACTATTTCTTTGCTTCCATAGGAAGCTGCTGTGAGGGGTTGAACAGTACTTATACTACCGTTGTAGGGCGTTCGGACAACCTTTTCGGCCCATACGTTGACAAGAATGGTGGCAGCATGATGGAAAACAAGCACGAAGTACTGATTGGGAAAAGTAATTCTTTTGTGGGTACCGGTCACAACTCTGAGATTGTGACTGACAATGCCGGTGATGACTGGTTTTTCTATCATGCAGTGAGCACGAAGAAGCCCGAAGGACGCGTATTGATGCTGGATAAGATTAACTGGGAAGACGGATGGCCGGTGGTAGAAGGTTCCGTTGCATCCACAGAATCGAAGAGACCAAATTTCTAATAACAATAAAAACAGATGTAATTATGAGACTAAAAAGATTGTTTTTGGGGGTAATGCTCTTTGCGGGCATTACAGGTGCGGGAGCGGTAAATATTGCTCCGGAAGACATCTCAGCCTCTATTTCCTTGAAAGTGCCGGGGAATGATGCCAAGCAATATCTGCTGGTCTTGCAGAAGATGCAGGAGGAGGTGTACAGTTGCAGGGCTTCGGAAAAACTGCCGTTGGAAATCATCCGCCGGGTGGTGGATAAAGATGGCAAACAGCGCATCACCGTCACCCTCAAGGCACAGGAAAATGTGTATTTCAACTACGGGGAGCAGATAAAGACCGGTTACAAGCATTCAGACTGTCAGTTTTATATGCCGGGCTTCTGGTATCGTCGCAATCTACGCTCACCGAAGGAAGCACCTTCTTTCCATACATCAGACAGTTGGCTGGTGCGTGAAGACCGTTTGAGTACTCCGCTGACGGCAGCTTTCAATCCGGCAAGCGGTAAATCCATGTCGGTCATCCGTATCGACAAGTTCGACAAGGAAGCTCTGACCACCCATAAAGAGGGAGAGGTTGTCCTGTCCGGTGAAACTTCCATCGGATATACCGGTTTCCTGAATGTGGATGGTATGACTGTATTGGCATACGGTTTCCCCTATAAGGAAGCGCCGAAGACATACATCCGCAAATTGACGTTGGCTCCTGCCGTTGAGGCTTTCCAGTTACTTCGTAAGGGCGACAGTATCTCCATGAGTTGGGAATTGTCCGAAAGGGACGCCGCTGATTTCTCGGAATGCGTACAGCGTACCTGGGAATATTGCTATGATACGAACCACCCGAAACCGGTTGACACGCCTTATACTGTGGACCGCATGAAGGAGGTGATGAGCAACTTCTTTGTGGAAAGCTATGTTAACAATACCCCCACTCATTATTACTCCGGTGTAGAGTTGGAGACTGCCACTTGTGCCAATACGGATGTTGCCGAGGTGGGCTTTGTGGGACGTACGTTACTGAACGCTTTCAACGCGCTGGAATACGGTAAGCAACAGAACCGCCGGGATTTGATGGACAATGCCAACCGGATCTTCGATACTTATCTTCAGAATGGTTTCTCGCCTGCGGGATTCTTCAATGAAGTGGTGCACTACAACCGTGGCTTTAAGGAAACCAGACACAGTATCCGCCGCCAGTCCGAAGGTGTATATGCCGTTCTGAATTACCTGGATTATGAGAGACAACAGAAACGGAAACATCCCGAATGGGAGAAACGCATCAAGGATATGCTGGACAGCTTCCTTAAGTTACAGAATGAGGATGGTAGCTTCCCGCGCAAGTTCAAGGATGATTTTTCTATCGTAGATGCCAGCGGTGGCAGTACGCCTTCGGCTACGTTGCCTTTGGTGATGGCATCCAAGTATTTCAAAGACAAACGTTATTTGGCAAGCGCCAAGCGTACGGTAGATTATCTGGAGAAGGAACTTATATCCAAAGCAGATTATTTCTCATCTACACTGGATGCCAACTGCGAGGACAAGGAAGCCTCCTTGTATGCTGCCACGGCTGCTTATTATCTGGCTTTGGTCACCAAAGGGGATGAACGGGCACACTATACCGGACTGGCAAAGAAAGCCGCTTATTTTGCTTTGTCATGGTATTATACCTGGGATGTTCCTTTTGCCGAAGGTCAGATGCTGGGAGATATCGGTTTGAAAACCCGCGGTTGGGGCAATGTGTCGGTGGAGAATAACCACATTGATGTGTTTGTCTTTGAATTTGCCGATGTGTTGCGTTGGCTTTCCAAGGAGTGTAACGAACCGCGTTTCTCTGACTTTGCAGAAGTGATTTCCACTTCCATGCGTCAGTTATTGCCTTATGAAGGGCACATGTGCGGCATTGCTAAAGTCGGCTATTATCCGGAAGTGGTGCAGCATACCAATTGGGACTACGGACGCAACGGAAAGGGATATTACAACAATATCTTCGCTCCGGGCTGGACAGTTGCTTCTTTGTGGGAGTTGTTCACTCCGGGTCGTGCGGAGCAATTCTTATTGAAGAAATAAAAAATGAGGGTGTGTCAAAGCGGCACACCCTCATCTTTTATAAATATAAGAATTGTATTCTGTTTATTTCTTTTCCGGTTTCGGAAGTAATACTTTTCTTGACAGCTTGAATTTACCAGTCTTAGGATCGATATCCATCAATTTCACATCGATTTCATCTCCCTCTTTGATACCGGCTTCTTCTACTGTTTCCAGACGTTTCCAATCTATTTCGGAGATATGCAGCAAACCGTCTTTACCCGGCAGGAATTCAACAAATGCACCGTAAGGCATGATCGAACGTACTTTACCTTTATATACTTCTCCAACTTCCGGAACAGCAACAATACCTTTGATCATACGCATTGCATCGTCGATAGATTTCTTGTTGGTACCTGCAATTTCGATACGACCTACGCCGTCTACCTCTTCAATTGTGAT
>CAVCAX010000058.1:0-1666 GCA_963599995.1 Coprobacillus sp. CAG:698 | reverse complement strand
ATTGTGATGGTAGCACCGGTGTCCTCTTGCATTCCCTGAATGATTTTTCCGCCCGGGCCGATAATGGCTCCGATGAATTCTTTCGGAATAGTCATGGTTTCGATGCGCGGAGCATGGTCTTTCAGTTCGGCACGTGGCTCTGCAATAGTTTCGTGTATCTTACCGAGGATGTGCATACGTCCTTCTTTGGCTTGCTCCAATGCACGCTCGAGAATATCGAATGACAGACCGTCTACTTTGATATCCATTTGAGTTGCAGTGATACCGTCTTTGGTTCCGGTAACTTTGAAGTCCATATCTCCCAAGTGGTCTTCATCACCTAAGATATCTGAAAGTACTGCATATTTGTCTTCACCGGCATTTTTGATCAATCCCATGGCGATACCTGATACCGGTTTCTTGATCTTCACACCGGCATCCATCAATGCCAGTGTTCCGGCACATACGGTAGCCATAGAAGAAGAACCGTTTGATTCGAGAATATCGGAAACTACACGGACAACGTACGGATAGTTTTCAGGGATCATGCCTTTCAAGGCACGCCATGCCAGATGACCGTGACCTATTTCGCGACGTCCTACACCGCGTTGTGCTTTGGCCTCACCTGTTGAGAATGGAGGGAAGTTATAGTGTAATAAGAAGCGTTCTTTTCCGTGAACCAATACATCGTCTATGATTTTCTCATCCAGCTTGGTTCCTAATGTTACAGAAGTCAGCGATTGAGTTTCACCACGGGTGAAGATAGCAGAACCGTGAGGTCCGGGCAGATAACCGACTTCGCACCAGATCGGACGGATTTCGTTTGTCTTACGTCCGTCGAGACGCTTGCCTTCATCGAGAATGCAACGACGCATCGCTTCTTTTTCTACATCATGGTAGTAGCGGTCGATCAAAGCTCCTTTTTCTTCCAGTTCTTCTTCTGTGAATTGTGCTTTGAATTCATCGCGGATTGCATCGAAAGCATCCTGGCGTTCATGCTTGTTCTTGTTTCCGGAAGCTGCGATGGCGTATGACTTATCATAACAAGCTTCGCGAACGGCTTTACGGAGATCTTCGTCGTTGACTTCGTGGTTGTATTCACGTTTCACTGTCTTGCCAACCTCTTGAGCCAACTCCATCTGAGCTTTACAATGACCCTTGATGGCTTCGTGGGCAACTTTCATTGCTTCCAGTAATTCTGCTTCCGATACTTCGTGCATTTCGCCTTCTACCATCATGATGTTTTCATAGGTAGCGGCAACCATGATATCCATATCGGCTTTTTCGAGTTGGTCGAAAGTCGGGTTGATCACATAATTGCCGTCGATACGTGCTACACGTACTTCTGAGATCGGACCGTTGAAGGGGATGTCTGAAACGGAAAGTGCGGCCGAAGCGGCAAGTCCTGCCAGTGCATCAGGCATATCGACACCATCGGCAGAGAACAGGATAATATTTACGTAAACTTCTGCGTGATAATTATCGGGGAATAAGGGGCGGAGAGCACGGTCTACCAAACGGCAGGTAAGGATTTCATAATCGGAAGCTCTTCCTTCTCTTTTGGTAAAGCCACCGGGAAAACGGCCGAATGCTGAAAATTTCTCTTTGTACTCTACCTGAAGCGGCATAAAATCTGTTCCGGGAACTGCATCTTTTGCTGCACAAACAGTAGCCAGTAACATGGTGT
>CAVCAX010000057.1:0-6266 GCA_963599995.1 Coprobacillus sp. CAG:698 | reverse complement strand
TCGTGTGAAATGTGTCCGTATGGGTGCTATAATTTTTACTTCTTATGATTTTGATAGATTTCAATCAGGCCAGACTTTTATTTTCATCAATGTCGTTGAAGGAACAGTTGACATCCCGATAACCACTTTGATTATTCATAATCTTTAGAAACTGCTTTGAATATTTATGGAATTTCTCTTTTTGTTTATTCCGGGCTTATTCCAAGATGGTTTCGGACTTATCACGAGCATTTATTGATCTTATTTCAATTTTAGGTCTCTTTCAAGTCTATTCCTACCTTCTTTCAGGTTTATTCAGCTCCCTTTCGTGTCCATTTGCAACTTCGTCTTCACGAACACAGTCTGCGATGTTAAAGGCTTTCCGATAATCCATGCCTTCAGGGCTGACGCATTAAAAATCTTTCATAGATAAAAGTTCACAAAGTAGTTTTTCATTCCATCCTGCGGCTTTTCTTATCGCCTTGACACTTCCCTTTTTTGGGAACTTTTTTATTATCATCAATGCAATCTTATTCATCAATGAAACATTTTGTGCTGCATTTCCCGTTTTCCTTCCTGCATCCTCCGCAAATGATACATCCAGTTGCCAGTGCAGATTATTTTCTATACTCCAATGTGCCCGTATTGATTCGGCTATCTTTTGCGGATCCAGTCCCAAAGATGTTATATAAAAGCGTTCGCTGACCATAGTTTCACCTGTTGTTTTTTTAGTTCTGGTTGAAGTTATTCTCACCACTGACTTAATATCTTTCCATTCTTTTAGCATATGTTCCAAAGCGGAACAACTGTAAACAAAACATTCTCTTTTCTCATTCCTGCCATGGGCATTTTCCTCTGTAATGTATTTACCATATCGTGAAGAGTAATATGCCTTTGTAACGTCAACTCCCTTATTATCGAAATCATCGAACCAATCCTTTACTTTATGATATAAGAGTTTATGATTCTTTTTTAAAGCTAATATATAATCCGCCTGATTTTCTCTGATTTTTTTCGCAATATCCGTTTGACACCCCATGGCATCAATGGTGACTATACACTTCCTTAAATCCAAGGCATCAAGTAATTCGGGGATAGCCTTTATTTCATTACTCTTCTCATTTACTTTCAATTGACCCAAAGAAATCCCATTTTCAGTAGCCCATGCGCTAACCATATGAAGTTTGAACCCTGAACTGCCTGCAGGATGGTCACCTGTACATTTACTTGCACCACGAATTGTTTTTCCGTCAATAGCAACGACACCTTCATACTTTTCGCATATCTCAAACATCCAATGACGAAATACACGCTCAAAATAACCGGGATGCAAAAGACTGAAGAAGCGGTTGAATGTGTCGTGGCTGGGAATAGATTCAAGATTGGGAAGCCTTTCGCGAAAAAAATCGATTTTTGCATTACCAAACTCCTCTATTTCATACCAAGACTCTGCACCGCAAATAGTCGCTGACAGGGATATGTAAATAATGGATTCTACAGAGTGTACACGTTTTCTGTCAATGCGAGGATCCTGTACTTGTTTACAAATGCTAAATATGCTCATTTTTATGTTAGTTTATATTTCTTATTTCGTTATAAATATAAGGAATAAATCAAACATGATAAAATTATATAGAGCTTATATTAAAAGAAATAAGTTAAAAATAAATAAGCAAGAATGTAAACATATAAAGTAAATATTATAATGCGTCAGCCCTGTCTCACAGCTATGAAACGACCGTCTCTCAACTATGAAATGCGCATCTCTCTATTGTGAGACGTGCGTCTCACAATAGAGAGAAGGAAAACATTCTTTTATCTGTTCACCTCAAGCAATGCAATACGATTCGTTATATCGAATTCAAATCTATTTATATCCGGGGTGCTGCGTCAGATTCGGGTTATCAACCAACGGATGCCCGGCAGACTTGGCTGCAAAAGGCAACAATTCCGAACAGTTTTCCTTATAGCCATAGTAAAGGCCGTCACTACCGTCAGCTGCTTCAATCCAATCAGGATATTTACCTCCGTTTTCTGCAGAACCTGTAGGCTTCTGATAGATAATCTTACCGATCTGCAATGCATTGAAACCTTTACCAAAGCCTACAGCCTTACGGGCATTGCCATTGAATGTGCTGGTATAGGCCTCAAACATATTGACCGGGTACCATTTATCGCCTGTATTTACTGCAATGCCGTGTGCACGAACTATCTCAGCCAATTTTGTCTGAAAAGCATCATACTCCGCCTTATCGGTCGGTACGGCTTTTGCTACTGTAATTTCGTTCTCATCGGTCAGATCAATATAATCAATCGCCAAGAAAGTATCACCATAAGTCTGTGCATCTTTATGGAACTTATACAAACGATATACCGACACGTCTGTATACTTGTTCTTGCGGTCTGAAAGATCTTTCATCGCTTGCTTTGTTGCAGCCAGTTCTTTGGCGATACGCCCCATACGGATCAAATCTGTACGAAGTGAAAGCTCTCCTCCAAATTCCCACTTACGTTCCTGGGCCAAAGCATCCTCGAATTCCTGCGGATCGGTAGGTATCGGCAACGCCCCTACTCCGGCACGATCACGGATTTCTTTTAAGGCATCCTTAGCAGGTTGGGTCGGAGCACCATTCAAATAGTTCTGAGCTTCAGCATACATCAGTAATACATCAGCATAACGTATGATAGGAATATTTACATTACGCTTGGTCGCATCAGATTCCGGTGACACACACCAGGGAATACGGAATTTACCCGACATGATACATGAATAAGTAGTACCTACATCCACCCAGGTATCACTGCTTGCGCCACCTTCCAGGAAATAAATGCTGTAAGAAGTACAGGTCACATCCCGACGGGCATCCCCCTCTTCAAAAGACAAATAGTAAGTAGGCAAAATAAACTGCATCGCTTTACGCGAACCATACGTTCCGCCTCTTGTACCCGGATGTGCATACAAACCAAACCTCGAATTTGTCGTTGCTCCATACTGTGCCAAGCTAAAAAGAATTTCCTTATTCAAACCGGTCAAATTGCGCTGACAGTAATTGTACCACAAATTCTGAAAGCCGCTCATCCCGTTTCCTGCCTGAATCAATGAATTTTGCCCATGCTCTATGATATCGTTACAAGCTTTATCGGCGATCTGATAGAGTTCGCGTACACGCGCTTCGTCGCTACGACGGGAAACTTTCAATGTAGCCGGATCATTCGTTTCAAGATTCCAACGTAATGAATACCCCCCGGCATAAAGAGCCACACGTGCCAACAGTGCCAAAGTGCTCTGCTTGGTTAAGCGCTCGGTAGTTGCAAAACCACTATCTTCAAACCACGGCATATAATCTGCCGCAGCCTGCAAGTCCGATACGATATGATCATAAATAACATCACGAGATGTACGTTTCGGATAGAAAGTCGCTTCATCATCCGGATCCATATCTTCCAAAGGTTGCCAGATTGCAGGAACATCCCCATAAATACTAATCAGGTTAAGATAGGCAAAAGCACGCAATGCAAGCGCTTCACCCAACAAGAAATTTCGCTTGGTGGTCTCCGGCATCATATTCAGATTCTTGATGGCAATATTAGTTGACTCAATGGCACTGTACTCTTCATTATAAAGCGTAGTTACAGTATAAGGAGAGGTTGAATCATAAAGCCAGTTACAAATATTGTACTTTCCGTTGTTAGTAGTACCGTCCTCACTGGAGTGAGTTACAGTTTCACCCGCCATCAACTGATAGATCATTTCGGTAGGAATAATCCCCCGATAACAGCCTGTCACGAATAATTCGGCGGCCTCTTCATTGCTAAACGCCGTTTCAGAGTCGGCTGATGTATACGAAGGCATTTCGAGCCAGTCCGCACATGACATCATTCCCATGGAGAGTGCCATTACAGACAAAACAATTACTATCTTTTTTGTATTGAATAATCTCTTTTTCATAATGCTTAATTTTAGAATGTTAAGTTAAGACCAATGACATAACTTCTTGAACGCGGATAAGTAGAGCTGTCATATCCCGGAGTACAAACCACCTCATCATTAGCGGCAGACACTTCAGGATCATAGCCCGAATAGCCGGTAATCGTTGCCAGATTATTGGCGGTGAAGTAAAGACGGGCATTAGAAATCATAAGTTTCTTCAGCCATACTTTGGGCAATGTATAGCCCAGTGTCACTTGTGCAATACGCAGATAAGAACCGTCTTCCACATAGTAAGAAGAAGGATAAGTGATATAGCTGGAATTCGTTTTACCTAAATTCCATGTTGCAGAAGCCTCATTCGGATTCAGTTCTTTGTAACGTTCCAAAGTCGTAGCCTGTTTGCCCGTCTGCGGGTCGATCAGGTGATAGTAGTGATCACCGAATTCGACAGGTATGTTCTGGAAAGCAGCATAAGGGCTCATACTGTGCTTAGTAGCATTATAAACATCATTGCCAATAGAGAATTTCATGAAAATACTCAAGTCAAATCCACGATAACTAAAAGTATTATTGAATCCTCCGATACAGTCAGGAGTACCATTACCAATCTTAGTTTCTTTTTTAGTAAACTGAGGGTTACCGTCCTCATCCACATCATTCGCTGCAAACTTGATATCACCCGGTTGCGGTGTTCCCTTTTCCGGTCTGACAACACCCTCTTTCAGCACCAGTTTTCCGTCTGCACCCTGAACAAAATCATCCGTGGTATAAACACCTTCATAAATGTAACCGTACATATCACCCAAACCGTCACCGACTTTTGCGTAATAGTTCACCATACCCGAACGATTGCTGCCTACAGAGAAAGTTTTGCTCTCGATTCCATTTTCCAGAGAAAGGACCTTTGAACGATTGAAAGCCAGATTCAAATCACTGGTCCAACGAAAGTCCTTCGTCTGTACATTTACAGTATTAATTGAGAATTCCCACCCCTGATTACGTATCTTACCGATATTCTGATACTGATACTTATAACCGGTTGAAGAAGGGATCACACACTTCAACAGCAAATCATTGACCTGATTATTATACCATTCGGCTGTAATATTCAAGCGGTTATTGAAGAGAGATAAATCCAAACCAATATTAGTAGAACGCATAGTCTCCCATTTCAACTTCTTGTTTCCCAAAGTATCATCTATAACATAAACAGGAGAGCCTACAACGTTATTCATCGGATAATCAGACTCTTTGAAAGAGGTAACGTACATATAATCACTGATGTTACAATTACCTGTCGTACCATAACCTACACGCAATTTAAAACTATTAACAACATCTGCTACCTTATTATCTTTCCAGAAGCTTTCTTCAGAAATGCGCCATGCTCCTGAGGCCGACGGAAATACACCCCATTTATTACCTTTTGCAAATCTGGAAGACCCGTCACCACGAACCGTTCCTGTCAACAGATAACGCTCATCGAAGGAATAATTTACACGTGCGAAAGCAGAAACAATGCCATTACGCGAGTGAGTTACCTTTTTTGATTTTACGGTAGCATTATCAATCTTATCCAACCCGAAGACATTAGGATAAGGAAACTTGGTAAGTTCCATTTTATTCCCTTCAGATTCAGAATAAGTCACTTCCTGCCCCAACAAGACATTCAGCTTATGCTTTTTAGCAAATGTCTGACTGTAATTCAAGGTATTGGTGATTTGCCATTTATAAGACTCTTTGTTTTCAATGCTACCATTCATGCCTGTATTCTGATCCATCAGATAGGCTGTGGAATTTTCATCGGCAAATGAAGTAGATTTGGAATTTGTCCAGGTATAACTACCGGCTGTACGCCAGGTGAAATATTTCAGAATATCTATTTCGAGACCTGCATTAACGGTATAAATACGGGAACGCTTTTTGGAAGTGGATGCCTCATTTTGCACAAGCGGATTGGCTGTATCGAAACTGGCATCCAAAGCAGAGAAGTCCGGATAAGTCTGCGTATGCAGCAATTCATACTGAGTAAAGAGTGTTCCACCGATAATCGGCTGGAGCAGCACATTCTTCATACCAGAATAGGTACCACCGCCATCAACCGAGTTATTGGAGAACATCGTATTTACATCTACACGGACACCTTTATAGAGTTCAGAATTTACTTTAGCGCGAAAAGAGCTTTTCTTCATACCGTGATTGGCCAATAGCCCATCCTGTCCGTTGAAGTTATAGCTCAACATCACCTGAGTTTTCTCTGTACCGGCCGTTACATTAACATTGTGAGACTGAGTCAAAGCAGAGCCACCGAAAACTTCATCTTGCCAATCAAGTGTAGAAACTCCGGCATAGCGAT
>CAVCAX010000056.1:0-2331 GCA_963599995.1 Coprobacillus sp. CAG:698 | reverse complement strand
GATGAGTTTGACAAATCTCTTGAACTTGGCTTTCAAGAGGAAATGGCTGCAATTATAAGCCAGCTTCCCAATCTGCAACGGCGCTTTTTGCTCTCGGCCACGGATGCCGAAGAAATACCCCGGTTCACTGGAATGGAACATACCATCAGACTGGATTTCCTGCAAGATACATCTACCGAAAAAGAATCCCGGTTAACACTGATGAAGGTCATCTCGCCTTCAAAAGATAAAATAGAGACGTTGTATAAATTATTATGCACATTGGGAAGCAGCTCGTGCATCGTTTTCTGTAACCACCGCGATACCGTAGACCGTGTACACAAACTGTTGGCAGAAAAGAAACTCTATTCCGAACGCTTTCACGGAGGAATGGAACAACCGGACCGTGAGCGTGCTTTGTACAAATTCCGTAATGGAAGCTGTCATGTATTGGTTTCGACCGACCTCGCTGCCCGCGGCCTGGATATTCCGGAGATAGAGCACATCATTCACTATCATTTCCCCGTAAATGAAGAAGCCTTTACACACCGCAACGGACGTACCGCACGTTGGGATGCTACCGGAAGTTCTTACCTCATAACAACTACCGAAGAGACCCTTCCGAATTACATTCCCGAGGACCTTGAAGTGCTGCCATTACCCGAAAACGCACCGAAGCCGCCAAAACCGCTTTGGGTTACATTATATATAGGTAAGGGAAAGAAAGACAAACTCAGCCGGATGGACATCGCCGGATTTCTCTATAAAAAAGGAAACTTATCCCGTGAGGATGTCGGACAAATTGATGTGAAAGACCATTACGCCTTTGTCGCCGTCCGCCGTGGAAAAGTGAAGCAATTATTGACTCTAATCCGCGGAGAAAAGATAAAGGGAATGAAAACAGTAATAGAAGAAGCTGTTTGATATTGACAGGACCATAAACAGGACCATCAATCTTTACCCCCGCTCCCACGGAGAGGGTTGGGGAGAGGCTTCAAAACATCCGTTTTTCCCCCTCTTTCCTTTTAATCCTTAAGAAAAAATAACCCAATACTATTACTTTGCTTACAACATCTGTTCTTGATATCCATACATAACAAAATGGTGCATATATCCTGCATAAACCAATAAAAAGATAGATAAATAGGTGGACTAAGTGCATTTTTATAAGGAAAGATTTGTTTTACGGAAATAATTCCGTAATTTCGCAATGTCTAAAGACAAAAGTAACGAAATTGTTAAATCAAAAACAAACTTCAAATGAAAAAGCATAATTTCAATGCAGGACCTTCTATTCTTCCGCGCGAGGTAATCGAAGCTACAGCGAAAGCTATCTTAGATTTCAACGGCTCCGGACTTTCATTGATGGAAATCAGTCACCGTGCTAAAGACTTCCAACCTGTGGTTGATGAAGCAGTAGCGCTGTTTAAGGAATTACTAAACATCCCCGAGGGATATTCGGTACTGTTCCTGGGTGGTGGTGCCAGTATGGAGTTCTGCATGGTGCCTTACAACTTCCTCGAGAAAAAGGCTGCTTATCTGAACACCGGCGTATGGGCCAAGAAAGCAATGAAAGAAGCGAAAGCCTTTGGTGAGGTTGTTGAGGTTGCCTCTTCTGCTGAAGCCACATATACTTATATTCCGAAAGATTATACTATTCCGGCTGATGCTGATTATTTTCACATTACTACCAACAATACGATTTACGGTACAGAGCTGAAAGAGGACTTGGATTCTCCCGTTCCGATGATTGCCGATATGTCTTCCGATATTTTCTCACGTCCTATCGATGTATCCAAATATATCTGTATCTATGGCGGTGCCCAAAAGAATCTGGCCCCGGCAGGTGTAACATTCGTTATTGTTAAGAATGATGCATTGGGTAAGGTATCTCGTTATATCCCTACGATGCTGAACTATCAGACACATGTAGACAACGGTTCCATGTTCAATACTCCTCCGGTTGTTCCTATCTACTCAGCTTTGCAGACATTGCGTTGGATAAAAGCTCAAGGTGGGGTAAAAGAGATGGAACGCCGCGCCATTGAGAAAGCCGATATGCTGTATGCAGAAATCGACCGTAACAAAATGTTCGTAGGTACTGCCGCAAAAGAAGATCGTTCACGCATGAACATCTGCTTCGTAATGGCTCCCGAATATAAAGAGCTGGAAGCAGACTTTATGAAGTTTGCAACAGAAAGAGGTATGGTAGGAATCAAAGGACACCGTTCTGTAGGTGGATTCCGTGCATCATGCTACAATGCCCTGCCGAAAGAGAGTGTCCAGGCATTGATCGATTGTATGCAGGAATTTGAGAAACTTCATTAATATTCTCATTACCAATATTCACAG
>CAVCAX010000055.1:24945-26597 GCA_963599995.1 Coprobacillus sp. CAG:698 | reverse complement strand
CTTATAGATATAAAGAAGGTTGCCTTGAAAAAGGTGACCTTTTTTGTTTTCAATTCTAAAGATACTTTAATAAACTCTTTCACTGAACATTCTGATGAAATATTCTGTTATATTTGCAGATAGATATGGCTAAATTTGTAAAAGTAATATTGTTCTTGTTGTTTGCTGTTGCACTTCATGGTGTAACGGGCAATCTTTTCACTGAAATACCGGTGGAAAGTCAGGAATATGATTTGGCTCATACGGAATATTCGCAGAAAGTGACCAGCGCTCAATTGCCTTATCTCCCTGAAGGCGAGTTGTCGAATGCGACTCAGTCTCATCAGATAATGACTTCTCGCATCCAGCGCATCAATCTACTTGAATATTCGATATCCTTGAAAACCCTGGCCTTGAAGCTTTCATCGCGAGAGGCTGTTTTGGTGCAGCATCGTGGGCGGCTATACGATACCACAACTTCTTATTACTGCCATCCGTCGAGTGAATATTATGTCTTTACCTTAAGACGCATTATTATTTAGATGTTTTATTTATTGGTTCTGTTCTTATTGGGGTAATGCATCGGATGTATGTGTTACCAGTTATTTTATTTCCTATTTTACTAATAAATAAAACTCATTATAATATGGCAACTCAAGCTATTGATGCGACTATTTTTGCATCTTCTCATCCTGATATTGCAAAGCGTACAAGTCTTTCCGGAGTTATTATCTCTGTCTTATTTTTACTTGCCGGTGTTTTGGCTTTTGTCTCTACTTTTGAGATGGAAGATCGTTCTTCTACCTTAAGTATGGGATTAATGGTGTTAGGTTCCGGAATGTTCCTAATTGGGATTTTCCGTTTGTTCTGGAAGTCCAAAGTGGTTGTTTATTTACCTACCGGGAGTGTCGCTAAGGAACAAAGTGTATTTTTTGATTTGAAGTATATGGATGAATTGAAGGGTATGGTAAAATCCGGTGTATTCCCTGCTGACACAATGCTGAAGTGTGAGAATAGTGGCAATATCCGTATGGATGTGATACTTTCCGAGGACAAGAAGTTTGCGGCAGTACAGCTATTCCAGTTTATTCCTTATACATATAGCCCTATAACTTCAGTGCAGTATTTTACGAATGGAGAAGCATCTGCAGTAGCTGCTTTTCTCTTAAAATGTAAATTACACTAAGAGCCTGTCTTCATTTACCGTCTAATGACTGGGGGAGAGGACAGCAAGCTGAAGATCACAGGGCATGGACGGGGCTCGAAAATGGTTATAAAAATCCAAAACTATTTCTAAAACTTAGTTGTTTCTAATCCAAATAGTTTTTGAAGCTTAGCCGTTTTTAATCTAAAACTGTTTCAAGGCTTAACAGTATCTAAAGCTTAACTTTAATTTGCAGAGAGTGGGGATCAGTCGTCTATGACGGCTATCCCCATTTTTTTCATCAAAAAGCATGCATTCATATTTTGTGCGATACCGTCTTTCATCTGGTAAGAGAAGGTGAGTTCATCGTTTGTGATTTCTGCCTCAAAGCAGTAATTGCGGATATCGTTCGGAAAGAGATTGATAAGAGTGCCTAACATTAGGTCGTGGGTAGCTATGATACCGTTCGCTTGTAAGGTCATGAATTGTTTGATTAAGGCGAAAGAGCCTTTTTTTTTTTTGTTAGAGT
>CAVCAX010000055.1:12040-24935 GCA_963599995.1 Coprobacillus sp. CAG:698 | reverse complement strand
GAATAGTTCTTCACCGGCATTTAGTTTGTCGATAATAAGTTTCAACCGTTTTAATTCAGCAAAGAAATAGGATTCGTTGTCTGTTAGTGAATCACTGGTGCGCAGGCTGGTAATCAATCGGGAAGGATATAGTTTCATTTGTTCGGCCCATACGGGAGCACCGATGCAGGCAAGCAGATAGTTGATTCCCACTGTGCGGAGATAGGTACTTTTGCCTGCCATATTGGCTCCGGTGATGATAATGAAGAATGGACGCTTGGTGATGCTTATGTTATTGCGGACACATTTATCCCGGTTCATCAGCGGATGTCCTAATGCCTGGGCTGTCATCTCAAAAGGCTGCGAGCTGATTTCCGGATAGATATACTCCGGATGGTTGTAGGCGAAAGTAGCCAGTGAACAATAAGCATCCATTTCTCCGATGGCTTTGAACCAGGATGGGAGTTCCGAAGCATGTTCTTCTTTCCAGGCTTCAATTCTCATGATTTGTCTCAGTTCCCAAAACAACGAACCGTTGAGAACGAAAGACATCAGCATATTGCCGCGTTGGTCGAGGGCATTCATCAGAACTGTGAGTCTTTTTACAGCTTGCGATGCGGTTTGTTTCTTCCCGCCTACCAGTTGTTGTATTTCCAGAAGAGCTGTACTTTGCAGGTTTTTCTCTTCTATTATACGGATAAGATTGGCGTATGTTGCCAGTATTTGAAGTTTCTTGCCATATAGGGTCTGTATTTGGGTAATGCCTTTGGAGAAAACCAGGCTGAGCAAAAAGAAGCCTACGAAGGCGGCGCTTGGTATGGTGCTGGATATTATACCTGCGACGGCCAGTGCAATAAGTATAATATTAGTTACAGGCACAATGATGGGAAGTGCCCGTAGCAGGAGGCGATTCCGATAATAACTCGGGCTGTCAACCCAGGTTACGATCTCTTTTTCATCGGCAGATTTTCCTTTGTACATTAATCCGAGGATACGAAAGTGCTGCCTCATTTCAAATTCCGGGGTCAGTTCTTTGACTCCTTCTTGCCGTTTTTCTATTTCTTCCTTGCTCTCCAGATGATTATTGAACCAATGAGCTAAGCGTTTTTTACCTAAGTCGGTCGATGTACGGTTCATATATTGGAAGAGTGAATGTTCACCGAATACATCTAAGTCATACGAATAAAGATGTGCCGGATCGATAAACTCCTTTCCACCGTCGAAAGATGAAGTGTCGTAATTTATTGCTTGAAGTTCCTGCCGGTTTATTTCTATCTTTTTCTCAAGATATTCTTTCTTATAAAACAAGCGGTTATGGAATTTTACCAGAAAGATAAAAGGGAGGAAAGTGATGGCTGCTGTTCCGGTTACGATGAGCCATCCGCTTTCCCGGAAATGAATGACTCCTACAATTCCTGCAATGAAGAGAATAAACCGTAAAGTGCTGATGCGGTAGATACGTTGTTTCTCTTTATTCAGTTTTTGTTCTGTTTCTCTGATGATATTCTGATAAGTTTGAATGAGATTATCCAGTTGTTTCATTGTTACTTGATTGTTTTCTACAAATTTAGGTATAAATCTCGATTTATATGCCCGGGTGATAGGAAAATTCAAGTCTACCCCTATCTTTTCCTTTTACCCTATTTAAATTTCAAAATACTTTGTAAATATGGATACGGATATACTGTAATCTGTTGCATCTATCAAGCTTTTCCTCCTTTTT
Source organism: Coprobacillus sp. CAG:698 (assembly GCA_963599995.1). GTDB lineage: Bacteria > Bacteroidota > Bacteroidia > Bacteroidales > Bacteroidaceae > Bacteroides. The sequence goes on along the minus strand of CAVCAX010000055.1, from coordinate 23,233 downwards.
TGGAAACTTTTGCTTTGAAAACTTGCTTCAATAAATCAAATGGTGTAACTTTCCGAACGATTAATGCCAGTGAAAGGAGATGCTTATGAAGAAACTGTGGATTATTTGCTTTATGGCTTTTGTGGGGGTGCATCTGACCGCACAAGAGATTGTTTATTCCTCTTTAAAAGATTTATTGGCTCATAAGGGGGATACGGTGGCCTCGTTGAAAATCGAAAAACGGACGAGGAATCAGATTGCATTGTCGGGAGGAGCCGATTATAAAATCAGTGTCGATGATAATAAATTACTGTGTAAGTATCTGAAAAGCCGTTGTTACGCAGTACAGTCGGATACATCACTTTATGTTAATTGCAAGAAGTTGCATTATAAACGTTTGCGTTTTGGCGGTTGGTATGCTCCTGCTATGTGGCTTGGTGGGAATATCTTTTTCAGTGCAGTACCCTTAGGGTCTGTTGCAGCCAGCTCGTCAGTGACGATGGACGTCACCTTGGGAGGGGTGGTCGGTGATGCTATTGCGGCTTCGGGACTGGTTTCGAAACGTGTCTATTACGAAATCGATGTAACTACCGGTAAAGTAGGTTTTGTCGGAAAAGACCGCATGTGTGCCTTGCTGGAGTCCCATCCTGAGTGGAAAGAGGGATACCTGAAAGAAAACAGTGAGTCGGCAGAGATCACCGGCAAGTATCTGCTTATGCTCAAGGAACTCGAAAAATAATCTTTTTGATAATAAATGTGCTGATTTTTTTGTAATTTCATCTCTTTTGTTTATATTGCGGAGAGTTATCAGGTTGTATGCACTGACAGTTTGTAATCCTTAACATCGCTTATTATGAAAATAACTCTCAGCAACACTCTGCCTGCCTATCCGGCTTTTGTGGAAGGTATACGGCGAGCGCCGGACCGTGGCTATACTCTTACCCCGGCACAGACGGTCACGGCTTTGAAGAACGCCTTGCGCTACATTCCTACCGAACTTCATGAGCAACTTATTCCGGAATTCATGGAAGAACTTCGTACTCGTGGAAGAATTTACGGTTATCGTTTCCGTCCTGCAGGCGATTTGAAAGCCAAGCCTGTCGATGAATATCGGGGAAAGTGCTTAGAGGGGAAAGCCTTTCAGGTGATGATCGATAACAATCTCTGTTTCGACATCGCTCTTTATCCTTACGAACTTGTTACTTATGGTGAAACCGGGCAAGTATGCCAGAATTGGATGCAGTATCGTCTGATAAAGCTGTATCTTGAAGAACTGACACAGGAACAAACCTTGGTAATCGAGTCCGGACATCCGTTGGGATTATTCCGTTCGCGTCCCGATGCTCCGCGGGTGATTATTACCAATGCCATGATGGTGGGGCAGTTTGATAATCAGCGTGACTGGCACATCGCCATGCAGATGGGAGTAGCCAATTATGGGCAGATGACGGCCGGCGGCTGGATGTATATCGGTCCGCAAGGCATTGTGCACGGCACTTTCAATACTTTGTTGAATGCCGGACGGATGAAGCTCGGCATTCCTCAAGATAAAGATTTGCGCGGACACCTGTTTGTCTCTTCCGGTTTGGGAGGAATGAGCGGGGCACAACCCAAAGCTGCGGAAATAGCCGGAGCTGCCTGCATCATTGCCGAAGTAGATGCTTCGCGTATCGAAACCCGTTACAAACAGGGATGGGTAGGGCATGTTACCGATTGCATCGTCGAAGCATTCCGTATCGTATCTGAAGCAATGGAACGCCGGGAGCCTTGTTCGGTTGCCTATCATGGCAACGTGGTTGATCTGCTGGAATATGCGGAGAAAGAAAATATACCGATCGAATTGCTTTCCGATCAAACCTCCTGTCATGCTGTTTACGAGGGTGGGTATTGCCCTGTCGGGCTGACGTTTGAGGAGCGTACCCGGATGTTGCATGAATCTCCCGAAAGATTTCGTCTGTTGGTGAACCAGTCCTTGCGCCGCCATTTTGAAGTGATAAAGAAACTCGTGGCGCGCGGCACCTATTTCTTCGATTATGGAAATTCTTTTATGAAAGCCATTTATGATGCCGGCGTCCGGGAGATTTCCCGGAACGGTACGGATGAAAAGGACGGTTTCATCTGGCCCAGCTATGTGGAAGATATTATGGGGCCGGAACTGTTTGATTACGGATATGGCCCTTTTCGTTGGGTCTGCTTGAGCGGCAAGCACGAAGACCTGATAAAGACCGATCATGCTGCGATGGAATGCATCGATGTGAATCGCCGCGGACAAGACTTGGATAATTACAACTGGATACGTGATGCAGAGAAGAACCGTCTGGTGGTGGGCACCCAAGCCCGTATTCTGTATCAGGATGCAGCAGGGCGGATGAAAATAGCCCTTCGCTTCAATGAAATGGTGCGGCGTGGTGAAGTCGGTCCTATCATGTTGGGGCGCGATCATCACGATGTCAGTGGCACGGATTCTCCTTTCCGTGAAACCTCCAACATCAAAGATGGCAGTAATGTTATGGCCGATATGGCGGTGCAGTGTTTTGCCGGTAACTGTGCACGGGGCATGAGTCTTGTCGCTTTGCACAATGGGGGAGGAGTAGGCATTGGAAAAGCCATAAACGGCGGATTCGGTATGGTGTGTGACGGGAGCGAGCGTGTTGATGAGATTCTGCGTTCGGCCATGCTTTGGGACGTGATGGGAGGTGTGGCACGCCGTTCATGGGCCCGTAACGGACATGCCATGGAGACGAGTGAAAGCTTCAACGCGACTCATGGCGATTATTATCACATAACCATGCCCTATGTAGCAGATGAAGAACTTATTAACAAATTAATCACCCAACTATGAATTGGAATAAAATCATTGAGTGTGTCCCTAACTTCAGCGAGGGACGCGACCTGGAGAAAATAGATAAAATAGTATCTCCATTCCGTGCCCGTGCCGGTGTGAAACTGCTTGATTACAGTAATGACGAAGATCACAACCGATTGGTGGTAACCCTTGTCGGCGAGCCGGCAGCATTGCGTGACGCTGTAATCGAAGCCATCGGAATAGCCGTTGAACTAATCGATCTGAACCATCACACCGGACAGCATCCACGTATGGGGGCTGTTGATGTCGTTCCTTTTATTCCGATAAAGAATACTACCATGGAGGAAGCCATCGCCCTTTCCAAAGAAGTGGGTGCAAAGGTAGCGGAACTCTATCACCTTCCTGTATTTCTTTATGAAAAGTCGGCTTCCGCTCCTCATCGTGAGAATTTGGCTGCTGTGCGCAAGGGAGAATTCGAAGGTATGGCCGAAAAGATCAAACTTCCCGAATGGACTCCAGATTTCGGTCCTGCCGAACGGCATCCGACTGCCGGAACTGTTGCCATCGGTGCCCGTATGCCATTGGTGGCTTACAATATCAATCTCAGTACACCCGATTTGGAGATTGCCCACGGTATTGCCAAGAAAATCCGTTTTATCGGTGGCGGTCTGCGTTACTGCAAGGCCATGGGAGTTGAATTGAAAGATCGCGGGATAACGCAAGTATCCATCAATATGACTGATTATACGAAAACCGCCCTTTATCGTGCCTTTGAATTGGTACGTATCGAAGCACGCCGGTATGGTGTAAGTATTGTGGGTAGCGAGATCATCGGTCTTGTTCCGATGGAAGCATTGATAGATACGGCTTCCTACTATCTCGGTTTAGAGAATTTCTCGATGCGGCAGGTGCTTGAAGCACGGATTATGGAGGAGTAAGAATAGGTAAATTGGTGTTCTGATAATCATGAACTATAATGAGTGAAAACCTGATAATATTTAATGCAAAGATTGTGACTCCTTTGGGATTTTCGGCTCGAAAGGGGAGTGAAATGTCCCGGTTGCATGTCATTGAAAACGGAACGGTGGAAGTGACCGATGGCATTATCACTTATGCCGGTGAAAATCGTGGTGAGGAGCGTGACGGCTTTTATCACCGTTATTGGCACTATAATGCCCGCGGAAAATGCCTGTTACCCGGTTTTGTAGATTCACATACTCATTTTGTTTTTGGCGGTGAACGTGCAAAGGAGTTTTCCTGGCGGTTGAAAGGTGAAAGCTACATGTCTATCATGCAGCGGGGAGGAGGAATTGCCAGCACAGTGAAAGCAACCCGTGAACTGAACTTTATAAAGATGCGTACCAAAGCGGAAAACTTTCTGAAAAAGATGAGTGCGATGGGCGTCACCACGGTTGAGGGAAAGAGTGGTTACGGACTCGACCGTGAGACCGAACTGTTACAGTTGAAAGTCATGCGTAGTCTGGACAAGGACGAACACAAGCGGGTAGATATCGTTTCCACTTTCTTGGGTGCACATGCCTTGCCACCGGAGTATGCGGGGAAAAGTGATGCGTATATCGATTTTCTTATCGGCAAAATGCTTCCGCTGGTCCGTGAAAATGAACTGGCGGAATGTTGCGATGTATTCTGCGAACAAGGTGTATTCTCCATCGAACAATCCCGGCGCCTGCTTGTTGCAGCCAAAGAGCAAGGCTTTTTATTGAAACTCCATGCCGATGAAATCGTTTCTCTGGGTGGTGCCGAGTTGGCAGCCGAACTGAAAGCCTTGTCCGCCGATCATTTACTGCATGCTTCCGATGCCGGTATACGTGCCATGGCCGATGTCGGAGTGGTGGCTACCTTACTTCCTCTGACTGCATTTGCCTTGAAAGAGCCTTATGCCCGCGGGCGTGATATGATAGATGCCGGTTGTGCCGTGGCTTTGGCAACCGATCTGAACCCCGGCAGTTGTTTTTCCGGTTCTATTCCTCTCACTTTTTCTTTGGCTTGCATCTATATGGGCTTTACCATCGAAGAAGCCATCACGGCACTTACCCTGAATGGGGCTGCTGCACTGAATCGTGCAGACCGGATCGGCAGTATCGAGGTCGGTAAGCAAGGCGATTTTGTAGTACTTGACTCAACCGATTATAATATTCTACCTTATTATATAGGTATGAATTGTGTGAATACCACGATAAAGAGCGGAGTTCTTTATCCCGTCGTTTAATGATAAAAAAAGATAATTATGTTAGTAGATTCAACCGTCAAAGACTTTCTGACTAAGGTAGCCGGAAGTGATCCGGTTCCCGGTGGTGGCAGTATTGCCGCTCTTAATGGTGCTGTAGCAGCCGCATTGGCCGCTATGGTTGCCGGACTGACTATCGGCAAAAAGGGGTATGAAGCGAATGAAGAACGGATGCGGCATATTCTGGCACTTGCCATCCGGCAGGAGGAGGGGTTCCTGATTGATGTCGATCGCGATTCCGAAGCTTATAATAAAGTGTTCGGTTGTTTTCGGATGCCTAAATCCACGGAGGATGAGAAGAGCACCCGTAGTGCCGCCATTCAGGAAGCAACTCGCTTTGCCGCTCTCGTGCCTATGCAGGTGGCGCGCAATGCTTATGAGCTGATGGCTGTCATTGCCGATGTAGCCAGATTGGGTAACCGCAATGCAGTGACAGATGCCTGTGTCGCTATGATGTCCGCCCGTTCCGCAGTATTGGGCGCTTTGATGAATGTCCGCATAAATCTTGGAACATTGAAAGACAAAGCATTTGTGTCAGAACTCCAGTCTGAAGCCGATGAACTGGAACGTAAGGCCTGTGAAAAAGAGAAAGAATTACTGGATGTGGTCAATCAGGATTTAAGAGTATGAACAACGTTTATTACGTAGGTTCCGGTGAACTTACTTTCGATATTATCGAACGCATTATCAATGAAAATCTGAAGTTGGAACTTGCTCCCGAAGCCAAACTGCGTATTCAGAAATGCCGCGATTATCTGAATCAGAAGATCGCTGCCTCCAACACTCCTCTTTACGGTATAACTACCGGTTTCGGTTCGTTGTGCAATAAAAACATCTCCCCGGATGAGTTGGGTACTCTCCAGGAGAATCTTATAAAGAGTCATGCCTGCAGTGTAGGCGAAGAAATTCGTCCGGTGATCATCAAATTGATGATGCTTTTCAAGGCACATGCCCTTGCATTGGGGCATAGTGGCGTACAGGTAATCACCGTGCAGCGTATTTTGGATTTCTTTAATAATGACGTAATGCCCATCGTTTATGACCGTGGTTCATTGGGTGCATCCGGTGATCTGGCACCATTGGCCAATCTCTTTCTACCACTGATCGGGGTAGGCGATGTCTATTATAAAGGAAAGAAACGTGAGGCTATCAGCGTGCTCGATGAATTTGGCTGGGAACCGGTGAAACTGATGAGCAAGGAGGGGCTTGCCCTACTCAATGGCACCCAGTTTATGAGTGCCAACGGTGTGTTTGCCATTCTTAAGGCTTTCCGACTTTCTAAAAAAGCCGATCTCATAGCCGCCCTTTCTCTTGAGGCTTTTGATGGTAGGATAGAACCTTTCATGGACTGCATCCAACAGATTCGTCCACATAAGGGACAGATAGAGACCGGTGAGGCTTTTCGTACCCTTCTTGATGGCAGTGAACTCATAACCAGACCCAAGGCGCATGTACAAGATCCCTATTCGTTCCGTTGCATTCCGCAGGTACATGGCGCCACCAAAGATGCCATCCGTTATGTGGCTTCCGTGTTGCTGACCGAAATCAACTCCGTAACGGATAATCCCACCATTTTTCCCGATGATGACCGTATTATCTCCGGTGGAAACTTTCATGGCCAGCCTCTTGCTATCTCCTATGATTTTCTTGCCATCGCTCTTGCCGAACTTGGGAATATATCCGAACGCCGGATAGCACAGCTTATTATGGGACTTCGCGGATTGCCGGAATTTTTGGTAGCCAATCCCGGGCTCAATTCCGGTTTTATGATTCCTCAGTATGCGGCAGCCTCAATGGTCAGCCAGAACAAAATGTACTGCTATGCCGCATCCAGTGATTCCATCGTCTCCTCCAATGGTCAGGAAGACCATGTCAGCATGGGGGCCAATGCTGCCACGAAGTTATACAAGGTCATGGACAATCTGGAGCATATTCTTGCCATCGAGCTGATGAATGCTGCCCAGGGTATTGAATTCCGGCGTCCGGAGAAAACCTCTCCGAAGCTGGAGCGTTTCCTTGCTGAGTATCGTAAGGAGGTCCCTTTTGTTAAAGACGATATTGTAATGTACAAAGAGATTCACAAAACAGTGGCTTTCCTTAACCGTACGAAGTTCGATTATTGAAAACAACTTTCCTTTTTGAGTGCGAACAACACTTGATGCAAGGAATGCAACAGCGGATATATCCCGGTGATTTATCGGAATATATCCGCTGTTTGGCGATTATTCCCCTGATGACGACGGGAAAACGATTCCTACGTATAGTCTTTTCTCTATTTTTGCAACAGGTTGAGCGTTAACACTTCTTTTCAGATTGCTTATTAACTTATAATAATTATCAAATGTTGAGGGATTTACATGGAAACTAAATTTGTAATTAGAGTTTTCTGTCTATCTTTGCCCCGCTTATATGATTTATAAAATGTATAGAGAAACGTATGATGAGTGATAACGCAAAAGAAACTTCCAGCAGGGCAGAATTGAGGGATAGAATTATTGTGAGGGCAACCGAAGCATTCACTGCACATGGTATTAAAAGCATAACGATGGATGATATTGCTACTTCATTAGGTATATCGAAACGTACGCTTTATGAAGTTTTTAAGGATAAAGAGACTCTGTTGAGAGAGGTTCTTTTGAAAAACCAAGCAGATAAGAATGAGTTTTTTGAAAATCTTCTTGCTGAATCGGACAATGTATTGGAGGTTATTCTGGTATGTTTCCAAAAAAGTATCGAGATGTTTCACAAGACTAACAAACGTTTTTTTGAAGACCTGAAGAAATACCCCAGCATATATAATATGATGAAAAACAGTCGCGAAAAAGAGTCTGAAAGCACGGTTGCTTTTTTCAAGTCCGGAGTAGAACAGGGGATCTTTCGTGATGATGTCAATTTCTCGATTATCAACTTGTTGGTTCGTGAGCAGTTTGATTTGTTGCTGAACACGAACATTTGCAGCGAATACCCTTTTTTGGAGGTTTATGAATCGATAATGTTTACTTTCATCAGAGGAATTGCTACGGAAAAAGGAGCCAAAGTATTGGAAACATTTATACAGGAATACCGGAAAAACAGGATAGAGCGTGCAGAAAGTAACCCTTTCGGATTGATAAACAACTAAAATGTAAAAAGTAGAAAATTGATTTTATGAACAGAATGAGAAAACTATTGGGCAAGAAGATGCTTTTGACTGTCATACTGGCTGCCTTTACCGGTGGTCTGATACAGGCGCAGGAGATGAGAGATACCTTGACCTTGACTTTGGATAAAGCATTGGAGATTGCGCTGAGCAAGAATCCTACCATGCGGGTGGCCGACCAGGAGATCCAACTGAAGAAAGAAGCAAAGAAGGAGGCTTATGGAGGGTTGTTCCCGGAAGTGGCATTGTCTGGAAACTATTCGCGTACCTTGAAAAAACAGACCATGGCAATGGATTTCGGAGGCGAGACGCAAACCATCCAGGTCGGTTCGGATAACTCTTACAGTGGAGGACTGACGGTGAATCTGCCGATTTTTGCCCCTGCTCTTTATAAGAGTATAAATCTGACTAAAGCAGATGTGGATCTGGCAGTGGAAAAGGCCCGTTCTTCCAAATTGGACCTGATAAATCAAGTGACGAAAGCATACTATCAATTGCTGCTGGCACAGGATAGCTATGAGGTAATGTTGCAAAGCTACAATCAGGCAGAGATTAATTTTGAGGTAGTGAGTGCCAAATATGCACAGGGCACAGTGAGCGAATACGATAAGATTCGTGCGGATGTGCAGGTACGCAGCTTGAAGCCGGGAGTCGTTTCCGCCCGTAACGGCATCAATCTGGCCCGACTGCAATTGCAGGTGCTGATGGGAATGGATACAGATATTCCCGTGGCGGTCGAAGGCAATTTGAAAGACTATGAAATGGTCATGTTCCGCCGTCAGTTAAGTGCTGATCCATTGAATCTGCAAAACAATAGCAGCTTGAAACAGATGGATATGAACGGTGTCTTGCTGGAGAAAAACCTGTCACTGTTGCGTACAAACTTCATGCCTACGTTGGCGGCATCGTTCAACTATATGTACACTTCGCTGAACAATGATTTTAAGATGTCGCATTATAAGTGGTTCCCTTATTCAACGGTCGGACTGAGCCTGAGCATTCCTTTGTTTAAAGCAAGTAACTTTACGAAGGTGAAACAGACAAAAATCCAGATACAGCAATTGGCAGAAAACCGTGTGAATACAGAGCGCCAACTGACGATGCAGGCCACCAGTTATCTCGATAATATGGCGGCGAGTACCGAGCAGGTAGTCAGCAATAAGGAAAATATTGTTCAGGCGGAAAAAGGACGTCTGATAGCACAGAAACGTTACGAAGTAGGCAAGGGAACGATTCTTGAATTGAATGACTCGGAAGTTGCTTTGACTCAGGCGCAACTTACTTACAACCAGTCTATTTATGATTATCTGGTGGCTAAGGCAGACCTTGACCAGGTATTAGGAAGAGAAGAGACGGCAGAATAAATCAGAAGAATAAAATAACATAGAAAACGATATGAAAAAGAGTATCCAATTAGTAGCCCTGTTTGCCCTCACACTGCTGGGCTCATGTTCCGGAGGCAATGAACAGAAGGCTGCTGAAAAAGCAGAAGAGAAACCAAGAGTGAAATTGGCAGATGTTACGGCACGCCCTGTAGACCAGATACAAGAGTACACGGCAACTGTAGAACCTGAAGTCAAAAACAATATAGCCCCGTCGTCTCCTGTAAGAATCGACCGGATTTTAGTTGAAGTTGGCGACCGTGTTTCCAAAGGACAGAGATTAGTGTTGATGGATGCTGCCAATCTGCAACAGATGAAATTGCAGCTTGAAAACAAACGTCTCGAATTTAACCGTGCCGATGAACTGTATAAAGTGGGCGGTACCTCCAAATCAGAATGGGATGCTTTGAAAATGGCTCTTGAAGTACAGGAAACCGCTTATAAAAACCTGATGGAGAACACCACATTGGTCAGTCCCATTAACGGTGTGGTTACTGCGCGCAATTATGACAACGGCGATATGTACAGCGGTGGAAATCCGGTATTGGTAGTAGAGCAGATTACTCCCGTGAAACTGATGATCAATGTTTCTGAAACTTATTTTGCAAAGGTGAAAAAGGGAACCCCCGTTTCTGTAAAACTCGATGTGTACGGAGATGAAGAATTTACCGGAAAGATCAGCTTGGTTTATCCGACGGTAGATGCGGCTACCCGTACTTTCCCGGTAGAGATTAAGTTGGAGAATAAGGACCAGCGTGTGCGTCCGGGAATGTTTGCCCGTGTCGTTCTCAATTTCGGCACCCAGGATAATGTGGTGGTGCCCGATTTGGCAGTCGTGAAACAGGCCGGCTCCGGTGACCGTTACGTATTTGTATACAAAGATGGGAAGGTCTCCTACAACAAAGTAGAGTTGGGACGTCGTATGGGTACGGAATATGAGCTGAAATCCGGTGTACCCAACAACTCTCAGGTGGTGATTGCCGGACAGACACGCCTGATAAACGGTGCCGAAGTTGAGGTAGAAAAATAAGTATTAACGATTAGTGATTCTAAAATAACATGAGTTTATACGAAGGAGCGGTTAAAAAACCGATTATGACCTCCCTCTGCTTTCTTGCAGTGGTGATCTTTGGTCTGTTCTCTTTATCAAAATTACCTATCGACTTGTATCCGGATATCGATACGAACACGATCATGGTAATGACCGCTTATCCGGGTGCCAGTGCTTCGGATATAGAAAATAATGTGACCCGACCGTTGGAAAACACGTTGAATGCTGTCAGTAATTTGAAGCATATCACTTCCCGGTCGTCAGAAAACATGTCTCTGATTACATTGGAGTTTGAGTTTGGCAATGATATCGATGTATTGACGAACGATGTCCGTGACAAACTCGATATGGTAAGTTCCCAGCTTCCCGATGATGTGGAGAATCCCATCATTTTCAAGTTCAGCACGGATATGATTCCTATCGTACTGTTGTCCGTGCAGGCCAATGAGAGTCAGTCGGCACTTTATAAGATCTTGGACGATCAAGTTGTGAATCCTTTGGCACGTATTCCCGGTGTGGGTACCGTGTCTATTAGCGGTGCGCCGCAACGTGAAATTCAGGTTTATTGTGACCCGAACAAATTGGAGG
>CAVCAX010000055.1:2815-11888 GCA_963599995.1 Coprobacillus sp. CAG:698 | reverse complement strand
TCAGCTCCATTATCGGTGCCGAGAACAAGAATATCCCGGGTGGTAATTTCGATATAGGTAACGAGACTTATTCGTTGCGTGTAGAGGGTGAGTTTCAAGATTCCCGCCAGTTGGAGGATATCGTTGTAGGTACCCACAATGGTGCCAATGTCTATTTGCGTGATGTAGCCCGCGTGGTGGATACGGTGGAAGAGCGTGCACAGGAAACTTATAACAACGGAGTGAAGGGTGCGATGATTGTTGTACAGAAACAGTCCGGTGCCAACTCCGTGGAGATCTCAAAAAAGGTGCAGGAAGCACTTCCTCGTTTGCAGAAGAATTTGCCGAGCGATGTAAAGTTGGGAGTTATCGTAGATACTTCTGATAACATTCTGAATACAATCGACAGTCTGGTGGAAACGGTTGTCTATGCGTTGTTGTTCGTGGTAATCGTGGTATTCCTTTTCCTGGGGCGCTGGAGGGCTACGCTGATTATCTGTATCACTATCCCGCTTTCATTGATTGCCTCATTCATATACCTGGCTGTTACCGGAAATACGATTAACATCATCTCCTTGTCTTCGCTCTCTATTGCCATCGGTATGGTGGTGGATGATGCCATTGTGGTATTGGAAAACGTTACTACCCATATAGAGCGTGGTTCCGATCCGAAACAGGCGGCTGTTCACGGAACGAACGAGGTGGCCATTTCCGTTATTGCATCTACGTTGACAATGATTGCCGTATTCTTCCCGCTGACAATGGTGAGCGGTATGTCCGGTGTCATGTTCAAACAGTTGGGATGGATGATGTGTGCCATCATGTTTATCTCTACCGTGGCTGCTTTGTCATTGACACCGATGCTTTGTTCGCAGTTGTTGAGGCTTCAGAAAAGGCAGTCGAAAGCATTTAAAGTGTTCTACCGGCCCATTGAGAAATCCTTGGACGGACTCGATTCCGGCTATGCACGTATGCTGAACTGGGCGGTTCGTCATCGTTCGATTGTCGTTTTCGGTTGTATCGTATTCTTTGTGGTCAGTCTGCTTTGCGCCAAAGGGATTGGTACGGAATTCTTCCCGGCACAGGACAATGCCCGTATTGCTGTGAAACTGGAATTGCCGATCGGTACCCGTAAGGAACTTGCACAAGAGATTTCAGAGAAGCTGACCAATTATTGGTTGGAGCATTATAAAGGTATTATGAAGGTATGTAACTATACCGTAGGACAGGCCGATTCGGATAATACATTTGCTTCGATGCAGGACAATGGTTCGCACATTATCTCTTTCAATATCAGCTTAGTGGATCCGGGCGACCGTAGTATAACGCTGGAACAGGTCTGCGATGAGATGCGCGAAGAATTGAAGAAATATCCGGAATTCAGCAAGGCGCAGGTTATTCTCGGTGGTAGTAACACGGGTATGTCTGCTCAAGCAAGCGCCGACTTTGAAGTTTATGGTTATGATATGGCCACTACCGATAGCGTGGCTGCCCGTCTGAAACGCCAGCTACTGGGTGTGAAAGGAGTATCTGAGGTGAATATCAGCCGTAGTGATTATCAACCGGAATACCAAGTGGATTTTGACCGCGAGAAACTGGCATTGCATGGATTGAATCTTTCTACAGCTGCAACTTATCTGCGAAACCGCATTAACGGTTCGGTTGCTTCGAAGTATCGTGAAGATGGCGATGAGTATGACATCAAAGTGCGTTATGCTCCCGAATATCGTACAAGTATCGATAATCTTGAAAATATTCTGGTATACAATGCCAAAGGAGAGGCTGTCCGCATTAAAGACCTTGGCACGGTGGTCGAACGCTTTGCCCCGCCTACCATCGAGCGTAAAGACCGTGAGCGTATTGTTACCGTGTCTGCTGTAATTTCCGGTGCACCGTTGGGGGATGTGGTAAATGCCGGTAATGCGCTCATCGACAAGATGGAAATACCGTCGGGAGTGACGATACAGGTGTCCGGTTCTTATGAAGACCAGCAGGATTCGTTCCGTGATTTGGGAACTTTGGCGATCTTGATCGTGATTTTGGTATTTATCGTGATGGCGGCACAGTTTGAATCACTGACCTATCCGTTCATCATTATGTTCTCTCTGCCGTTTGCATTCAGCGGTGTGTTGATGGCTCTGTTCTTTACTGACAGTACGCTGAGTGTCATGAGTCTGTTGGGAGCCATTATGTTGATTGGTATTGTGGTGAAGAACGGTATTGTGCTTATCGACTATATTACATTGTGCCGTGAACGCGGTCAGTCCGTGTTGCATTCCGTGGTAACGGCCGGTAAGAGCCGTCTTCGTCCGGTATTGATGACTACTGCTACAACAGTTCTCGGTATGATCCCGATGGCAGTCGGCGGCGGGCAAGGTTCGGAAATGTGGAGTCCGATGGCAATTGCGGTAATTGGCGGTCTGACGGTATCTACGATCCTCACGCTGGTTCTGATTCCGACACTGTATTGTATATTCGCTGGTACGGGTATCAAGCATCAGCGTAAGGTGATGAAGCGTAAACGTGAACTCGATGTCTATTTCGAAGCACACAAAGACGAGATTATAAAGAAATAACAAAATAGGGCTATAGGCCGTTCTCAGACGGTCTATAGTCCGTAAATAACCTTATGAAATAATGAAATCAGTATTAATAACATTCGACCAGGCCTATTATGAACGCATTGTTGCTCTGTTGGACCGTTTGGGATGCCGGGGATTCACCTATTTGGAGCGTGTGCAGGGGCGTGGCTCAAAGACCGGCGATCCGCACTTCGGAAGTCATGCCTGGCCAAGTATGTGTTCGACTATCCTGTCTGTAGTTGAAGACGAAAAGGTAGACCCACTGCTGGATACTTTACATAAAATGGATTTGCAAACGGAACAGCTCGGCTTGCGTGCATTCGTCTGGAACATAGAACGAACGATCTGATCCGGATCAATCTTAACATTAAGAAAGGGGAATCTCATGAATCATGTGGATTTTCCTTTTTTTTATACGCCTTATCTGTCTTCGCTTCAGGCGAAGATAAGCTGTATCTTGGCATAAAAAATGAACTCGTTCGTTTTATTCTACTCTCAGTTTACATTATCTTTGCAAACTCCTTATAACATATAAGAGTGCGATTTATAAATGAGAGAGTGCAATGAAGAATTATTTGAAATATTCGTTAGGACTTACTTCCTTTGTGATGATGGCCCTGATTGCAATGCACTGGTTACCGGCCATAACCATTGACGGTCATACCATGCGACGGGTGGATTTGCTAAGTGATATACGTCCGTCCCAACCCGATGCAGAAGTACTGGAGACAGACAGCTTGCCTCCTGTGCCGGTAGTAAAGCCGATTTTTGTAGATACTTGCCGCACCGGCATGACTTGCATTGAAGATTACAGCGATTCTACCTTACGTGGCATGACTCCCTTTTATCGTGCATTGGATGAAGTCTCTTCCAAAGGGCGTCTGGTGCGTATTGCCGTTTTCGGCGATTCTTTTATTGAAGCCGATATATTTACTGCTGATTTACGGGAGATGTTACAAAAACATTTTGGGGGCTGTGGGGTAGGTTTCGTTACCATTACTTCCATGACCAACGGGTATCGCCCCACTGTGCGGCATACCTTTGAAGGGTGGTCGAGCCATACCGTAACCGATAGTGTCTATTTTGACCGTCGGAAGCAAGGGGTATCCGGACATTATTTCATTCCCACAGAAAAAGCATACGTTGAACTGCGCGGACAGAATAAATATGCTTCTTTACTGGACACCTGTCGGGAAGCATCCATCTTTTTCTATAATAAAGATACGGTCGATCTAACTGTCAGTGTGAATCACGGTGAAAAGCAGAACCATCGTTTGGCCCCCAACGGACATCTGCAGGCACTGCAAATCGACGGGCATATCGGTTCTATACGCTGGACGGTAAACCGGGCAGATTCCACTCTGTTTTATGGCATGGCCATGGACGGTACGGAAGGCATCATCGTCGATAATTTCTCTTTGCGTGGCAGTTCCGGTCTCTCTTTGCGGACGATTCCTGCCGAAATGCTGAAAGAATTCAACAGGCAGCGTCCTTACGACCTTATCATTTTGCAATACGGCTTGAATGTAGCTACGCAGCGCGGATACAATTATGACAGTTATCAGAAGGGGCTGGTTGCCGCTATCGAACACTTGAAGAAGTGCTTTCCGCAATCTGGTTTCTTGTTGCTTAGCGTTGGCGACCGTGATTATAAGACAGATACAGGCGAATTGCGCACGATGTCCGGCGTGAAGAACCTGATTCGCTATCAGCAGAATATTGCGGCAGAGAGCGGCATCGCTTTCTGGAACATGTTCGAGGCAATGGGCGGAGACGGTAGCATGGCAAAGCTGGTACACGCCAAACCGTCGATGGCCAATTATGACTATACGCATATCAATTTCCGGGGAGGAAAGTATCTGGCCGGATTGCTTTATGAGACATTGATTTATGGAAAAGAACAATACGACAGGAGGCATGCTTATGAGACTGAATAAACCTATATGCGTATTGTTGTTTGCTCTTCTTTCCGCATTGAAACTGCTGGCGCAAGATCCTTTGCCGGCTTGTCCGGCGAAAGACGAACTGATGTTGAGCGTCAAACCGCTGAAGGAGATGAAGCTGCTCTATGATACGATACAAGTCGGAGTGGACTTGCCTGCTGTTTTTAAGGAGGTAGGAGCTAATGAGATCGTCGACAGCCTGGGTGTCTTGTCTCCTGTATTGGAGCATCTGCGTCTGGTGAAGGGAAGAATCCTGGAAGATACGGTACGTATCCTGCATATCGGAGACAGCCATATCCGGGGGCATATCTATCCTCAGACTACCGGACAAAGATTGGTCGAAACATTCGGTGCGGTATCTTATACCGATATGGGTGTCAATGGAGCGACTTGCCTGACTTTTACCCATCCCGACCGGATTGCCGCTATTGCTGCTTTGAAACCGGAACTGCTGATACTCTCTTTCGGAACAAACGAGAGCCACAATAAACGTTATAACTCCAATTTGCACTATCATCAGATGGATGAGTTGATTTCGCTGATTCGTGACAGTCTGCCGGATGTCCCGATTTTGTTGACCACTCCTCCTGGTTCATACGAAAGCTTTCGTCAGAAACGGAGACGCAGAACGTATGCTGTAAATCCACGAACGGTGATTGCTGTAAACACGATTCGGAAGTATGCCCATGATCATCATTTAGTAGTATGGGATATGTACAATGTGGTTGGAGGTGAACGGCGTGCCTGTAAAAACTGGCAGGAAGCCGGTTTGATGCGTCCCGACCATGTGCATTATATGCCTGAAGGTTATACTCTTCAAGGTAATTTATTATACGAAGCCCTAATAAAAGCCTATAACGATTATGTTACCCATTGACATTGATTTCAGCCGCCTTCATGAAGTGCTTGCATACGATCCGCAGGCCCCGTTGATATTTACCAGCGGAATATTTCTTTGGCTGTTTGCTGCCTTTATGGTGGTGTATGTGCTTTTGCAATATAAATATACGGCACGTATCCTGTTTGTCACTCTGTTTTCTTATTATTTCTATTATAAGAGTAGCGGTACGTACTTTTTTTTGTTGGCATTGGTCACTGTGGGCGATTTTGTATTTGCACGTTTGATGGATCGTACGATCGGTAAGTATAGGCGAAAAGCATGGGTCGTTTTGAGTTTGTGTCTTAATTTGGGCTTGCTTTGTTATTTCAAGTACACCAACTTTTTGGGTGGGGTGATTGCCTCGTTGATGGGCGGGGAGTTTACGGCTCTCGATATCTTTTTGCCGGTCGGCATTTCTTTCTTCACATTTCAGTCGCTCAGCTATACGATTGATGTCTATCGGCGGGAGATAAAGCCGTTGACCAACCTGTTGGATTATGCTTTTTATGTCTCTTTCTTCCCGCAGTTGGTGGCCGGTCCGATTGTTCGGGCACGCGATTTTATTCCGCAGATTCGTAAACCGCTCTATGTGTCGCAGGAAATGTTCGGACGTGGGATATTCCTCATTGTGGCCGGTCTTTTCAAGAAAGCGGTAATCTCCGATTACATCAGCATAAACTTCGTAGAACGAATATTCGATAATCCCACTCTTTATTCCGGAGTGGAGAATCTGATGGGACTTTATGGATACGCTTTGCAGATTTATTGCGACTTTTCCGGATATAGCGATATAGCCATCGGCATCGCACTCTTGCTGGGGTTCCATTTCAATATGAACTTTGATTCTCCTTATAAATCGGCTTCCATTACTGAGTTCTGGAGACGTTGGCATATCTCTTTATCCAGTTGGTTGCGCGATTATTTGTATATATCGTTGGGTGGAAACCGGCACGGGAAGTTTCGTCAGTATCTCAATCTGATTATCACCATGTTTTTGGGCGGGTTGTGGCATGGAGCTTCCTGGAATTTTGTTCTTTGGGGCATGTTTCATGGAGTGGCATTGGCACTTCATAAAGCATGGATGAGCATTACCGGTCGTAAAAAAGGAGAACAGAGTCATGGCATCCGTCGCTTCTTCGGAGTCATCATCACTTTTCATTTTGTCTGCTTCTGCTGGATTTTCTTCCGTAATGCCGATATACACAATTCGATGGATATGTTGAGGCAGATATTTACGGCGTTCCGTCCCCAGCTCTTTCCCCAGCTGGTCGAGGGATATTGGGGAGTCTTTGCTTTGATGCTGTTGGGCTTTCTGCTTCATTTTGCTCCCGATCGGTGGGAAAATGCGGTTTGCCGCGGAGTAATCCGCCTCCCCTTTCTCGGGAAGGCGGTATTGATGGTGGCTATGATTTATCTGGTCATTCAGATGAAGAGCAGTGAAATCCAGCCGTTCATTTACTTTCAATTTTAACCGGAATAATTCGTATGTGGCCGTTCATTGATCAGCCGTTAATCACTTTGCTGATCATGAAATTCGGATTAGTACACACTTATTTCATCTACAAAGAGGAAAGGAGCTTTTCCTTCTCCGGCATGTCCTTTCGGCAAAGCAGGAGTATGCTTGATGATGACTTTAACGAAGTTCGTCTTTACCGGAGAAAATTCAACGTTGTAGCTCTCGACCGTTTTAGGAGCAGCAATCTCTGTCTCGATCGGATAGTCTTTGGAAGCCACCTCCCGAAATTCTTTTCCATCATCAGATACGGCAACACTCACCCCACAGGCTCCCATGATCCAGGCGCTGAGGTCGATGACGGCTTCTGTCGATACCCGGCTTATTTCCGTTGATTCTTCCAATTGGATGACTGCTTCGACATCTTTCCCCGGAAAACCGAGCCAACGTCCGCTGGCATAAGAATTTGTTCCTTTCAAACCGTCAACGAGCACGATGGCACCGTCATAAGAATATTTAGGAGCCGGCTGATTTTTTAACTCGATGGGGCGGCAAGTCGCTTTATTGAAGTCGATCTGTTCCGATTTGATTTTACTGTTATTGCCGTTGGAGCGTATGGCGATTGCTTTGAAATCGGCAGCTTGTGTAACGGTTATCGGTTCTTTATACAGCGTTCCGTGCTTCTCACTCGGTTCCGTTCCGTCCAATGTATAGTAAATAGGCGCATTGTCGATGGTACTCAGTTCTATGACAACTGCTTTTTTCTTCGGGTCAGGTGTGATTTTAGAGTCTATATTAAATACATGCTTGCCATAGTTGAGGCCTTCGCGGTCATAGAATGCCAGAAGTTGCGGCAGGCGTTTGGTGAAGTTACGGTAGTCTTTCTTCTCCGGAAGTGTCCATTGCACCTCTGCCAAGGCTGCCATACGTGGGAGTACCATGTACTCTATCTGTTGGGTGGTGGCTATGTATTCCGTCCATAGGTTGGCTTGTGCACCGATGATATGTTTCTTTTCATTCTCATTCAGTGAAGCCGGAACAGGTTCCAGGCTGTATACTCGTTCCAAGGGTACGCAACCGCCGATCGCATCCGGTTCATCTTTGGTGTCTGCCGTTTGGTAATAATCGAAATAGACATACGTATTGGGAGTCATGATAACATCATGTCCGAGCTTAGCTGCCTCCAGACCGCCATCCATTCCACGCCAAGACATAACAGTGGCATTTGGTGCCACATCCCCTTCCAGTATTTCATCCCATCCGATGATGCGTCTTCCTTTGCTATTGAGGAATTTTTCGATACGTGACATGCAATAACTTTGCAGACGGTCTTCAGCCGTATGATTCTCATCGGATTTTAGTTTTTCCGATTGGATGCGTGCCTGGCATTTCGGGCATTCTTTCCAACGGTCTCGTGGCGCCTCATCACCGCCGATGTGGATATATTCGGATGGGAACAGCTCGATGACCTCGCTTAACACGTCTTCAAGAAACACCATGGCTTTTTCATTACCTATACAGATGACATCCGGGAACACTCCCCATGTTTTCTCTACTTCATACGGACCGCCCGTACAACCCAGTTCCGGATAAGAGGCCAGTGCGGCAAGCATGTGACCCGGCAGGTCCACTTCGGGGATAATGTTGATATACCTTTCTTGTGCATAGGCCACCACCTCTTTTATTTGTTCTTGCGTATAGAACCCTCCGTAAGGTGTTCCGTCATATTGGCCGGAATTGTGTCCTATTACTGTTTCCGAACGTTGCGAGCCGATCTCCGTCAGTTTCGGGTATTTCTTGATTTCAATTCTCCATCCCTGGTCTTCTGTCAAGTGCCAGTGGAAAGTATTCATGTTGTGCAGAGCCAGCAGGTCGATATACTTTTTCACAAATTCTATCGGGAAAAAGTGGCGTCCCACATCAAGGTGCATTCCCCGGTAACCGAAGCGCGGATAGTCTTTGATGGTTACTGCCGGAAGTGTGATTTGGGCATCGGCTACTGTTGCCGGAATTGACTTCCGCAAAGTCTGTATGCCGTAGAACACTCCATTGGGTGTTTGCCCGTTGATGGTGATCAGTTGGGGAGATACTGTAAGTTCGTACCCTTCTTTTTCCGAGATACTCTGGTCCAATCCCAGGACAATTGCATTGGACGGCGTACTTTCCGAGGTGATTGTTGCAATGCCGAGTTCTTTTCCGGTTGCCTCTTTGATATATCCGGATAAAAATTCTGCAT
>CAVCAX010000055.1:416-2768 GCA_963599995.1 Coprobacillus sp. CAG:698 | reverse complement strand
CCTTCCGGATAAAGGATTTTTGTCGTTTCCTGTAGCGTGAAAGGAGTCTCTTGGCTGGCTACGATTTCTTGGGGGAGAGGGATTACTTGATAAATTTTTTCTTCCTTTTGCGTGTTGCATGAAGTGAAAGCCAGTGCGGCAACCGCAAAAAGTGCTTGGTTAAGTTTTCTCATAATAAAATTGATTAGCATTAGTTTGGGCAAATATACTAAAAAATAATGGTTATGATTCGTTTAAATCACGACTCTTTCATTTAAAGACTCTTTTAATAGAGTTGAAAGGTCTATTTCCCTTCCCGAAAAAAGTGATTTAATTTTGCATTTCTTGATAGAAAAATGCATATTTGCGTTATCAGAATAGTCAATAAGAATATGAATTATTGTAAAGTTGACATATTATTGGTAATTATTTGTATAGTATTGCTGTCTGCATGCCGTACAAATGGTTATGGCACTATGGTTTGTGGCGATGTATATATATCCGATGGAACGCAGATGACTATAGTAAACAATGACCGGTTGAAATTGCCAAAACGCAGTGGCAACCTTGTGATTGTACGCAACGCATACAACAAGGACAACAAAAAGGAAAAACTTCATTATGACAACATAGATTCTATAAGAGTGTGGCATCCAGCAAGTCCAAATGATGTATGGACAATGTTGAAAATTCCTACTTACGGATGGTGTATACGCTATGTGAATGCACCACACATACAGGTACTTACGCATTCGACAAAAGGTTATGGGGTCTTTGCAAGCGGTAGATTTGTCAACTTCTACACTCGAAGAATATTCTCGAAAAGCAAGGTTCACTTTCTTATTGTCAAACAAGGCATGCCAGCGAACGATATAGGTGGTACGACGGGGTATGGTAGCAAACGTTGGTGCGAACGAATATGTAAATTTGTAGCCGATGATCCTGAATTATGCAGGCTAATAATGCAATCTCGACGGCGGAAATCCGAGACTCTGAGACTTCTTTCACAATACAAATATAACCAATAAAAGCAGCATTAATATGAATAAGATTTTGACAATTATGTGCCTGTTGCTTATAGCTCTGGGTACAACGACAACTATGCGTGCCGAGTCAAAAGAAAAAGACAAGGTGATTGTTACACTCAACGATGGCACTACCATTGAGGGGTATCAAAAGAATGACGTGAGCAGCGGACTAAAACGTCTCTTTGGAAGCAGTGGGTCAATAATATCATTCGTCAAAGTGTCACCCACAGCGGACGGCAAGAATGCCAAGGTGTATAAGGCAAAGGATATTAAGGGCTATAAGTTTGTAAATGAAGGCACCGAGTTTGAGTCACAGGATTTCTGTTCACCTGTACCATTCAAATGGGACAAGAAAACTCGGGGGCTTTTTCGTGTAGAAAAGCGCTTACCCAACGGCACCATCTACTCGTACTTGACATACATTTCAACGGGTCCAAGAAATCAAGTATCATACCTTGTGACTACATACGGCGTGAAGTTGCGTGGTGATGACAGAATATACAATATCATAGTGAACGGAAAAGTTGACATGACATATCTCTCGCTTTCGCTATCGAAATTTGGTCCGAAGGAACTTTCTGAAAAATTCGGAGAATACTTCAAGGACAAGGGACATCGTAAGGAACTTGTTGATGACCCGACACTCATCATACGTCTTTATGACGAATTTCTTAAGACGACCCCAGCTATATCGCGTTCAAAAAAGTAAACAGAACAGAAAGCGATATGAGAATTGCTTTATGGGAATTCTCATATCGCTTTCTCAACCACTTGAAGTATATTCTTCTCAGATCCTCTTTTCATTGCTTTTGCTTAGATGTTTCACAGCAGATGCCATGTCTTGATCACGGCAGAATTGAGACAATGGTCTGTCGCGTTTACCATGGAGAAGAACTCATTGCGGATAAAGGAAAATAGGACGGATTGTCCGACTGTGATAGAAATGGACAACTGTTACAGAAAGAATGTACATGGTCGGACTTCCTCCAAATAGTAAGAGTACTTTTACAAAATGTCAATATGGCATTTTAGTTTGTACAGAATCTCTTTATTATAACCAATGATCATGTTGGAACCAAAATCTTTCAGCATTTTCATATTGAATATGTTGAAAAGCTGCCAGTATAAATGTTTGGCTGTCATAAAGATTGCTGCTTTGATATTTTATGTATAATTTGTTATTAAAATATGTATTTCCTATTCTTTGTTCTATTTCGAAGCAGGTTGAATTCTATCGGCTGTTAGCGTAAAAAAGCGGCCTCTACAAGGAAAAAATATCTTTCCCGTAGAGACTCTTATGGTTTCTCGTAGAGGAACGACTCGTTCCTCTACGAGGAACTGAACC
>CAVCAX010000055.1:0-406 GCA_963599995.1 Coprobacillus sp. CAG:698 | reverse complement strand
TTTCTCCCGGAGAAACATGGATACATTCCACATGAATCCGTTGGAATAAGTGCATATTTATTCTCTTTCGTGTGAATATATGCAGAAAAAGCGCATTTAATTTCTTCTTTTATGCACCTTTTCTTCTATTTGCTGCTTTTGGATCAAAGAGTCTGTTAGCGGAAATTGTAAAATAGAAGAATTGTGTCATCATATTTGCGATTTTTGTGACTTTTGTTTGTTTTGATTTTACAAAATCCGATAAGGCTATAGGCGGAATAGATTGATTTACTTTTATGAAATCGTGTGACAATTTTCTGATTAGTCCGGCTGTGATCTTTTACTTCATTAAGAACTTATACAATGAAAGAACCGTAAGATGCTCTTTTTAAAGGGAAAGACTATATCGAATCGACTTTGCAATTAA
>CAVCAX010000054.1:0-10700 GCA_963599995.1 Coprobacillus sp. CAG:698 | reverse complement strand
GGTAACTTTACTTTGTCGAGCGTACCAAGTTCTGCAAAGACTTTGCAGATTTCTTACATCGGAATGCAGACGCATGAGGTGGCGATCAAACCAACTGTAAAGGTAATGTTGGTTCCTGATTCACAGTCACTTGATGAAGTTGTCGTTGTGGCTTATGGTACAGCCAGTAAAAAGTCTATTACGGGTGCCGTATCTGCTTTAGATGCGAAAGATATAGAAATGCGTCCTGTTACCAATGCCGCCGGTTCATTGGAAGGTTCGGCACCGGGCATTCAAATAAACAATACATACGGTGAACCGGGAAGTGACAAAATGTCTATCCGAATCAGAGGATTCAGTTCTGTGAACGGAGTGAATTCTCCCTTGATTGTTATCGATGGAACTCCTTACAATGGTAGCCTCAATGACATCAGCAGTGATGATATTGAAAGTATCTCGGTATTGAAAGACGCTGCTTCTTCTGCTCTTTATGGAAATAAGGCAGCCAATGGTGTCATACTTATCAATACCAAGAAAGGTAAATCGGAACGCCTTAATTTCCGGGTTAGCATCAAACAGGGTATGTACATGCGTGGTCTGCCGCAATATGACCGGTTGGGCATCAAGGATTGGATGGAAACCATGTGGAAAGGAGAAGCTGAATATGCAGCCGTAGACATGGCCGACAAGTTGGGATCGATGACACCGGGAGAATATGCGACCAAGAATGTGATGGGAATTATCAAATCAAATATATTTGATGCGGCAAATGACAAGTTGTTTGATAGCAACGGCAATTTTATTGCCAATGTACTGCCAGGATATGACGATTTGGACTGGAGCAAAGAAGTAGAACGTACCGGACACCGTCAGGAATACAATATGAGCAGTGATGTTGCAAAAGACAAGTATGACGTATTTACCTCATTCGGTTATTTGAAAGAACAGGGATATACTATCAGTTCTGATTTTGAGCGTTTTTCCGCCCGTTTGAATGCTAATTTCCGTCCGGTGAAATGGTTTAAGGCCGGTGTAAATCTTAACGGAGCTGTCAGTAAGAACAACTACTCGGAGGGAGCCAACAGCGGTGGAGCTCTATACGCCAATCCGTTTTACCAAACGATGATGATGGCACCGGTGTACCCGATATACAAGCACAATGCCGATGGTAGTATTATGACTGACAAAGACGGAAATCAAGAATATAACCTGCACATTGGAGGTGCCAATGATTACTTGAGTGACCGTCACATCATTTATGAAATGAAAAACGACTTTGACCGTAAAGACAGAACCACACTCAGCGGACAGACTTATGGTACGATTTCATTCTTAAAAGATTTTGAAGCAACAGTCAAGGGAGATATCTATACCTATAATCAGAATCGGGTGCGTTTTAATAATACCAACGTAGGAGACGGCTCTGCCAATAACGGACGATTGTTCAATTATGACAGCCGCCAGCGCGAGTATCGCTTCAGTCAGGAACTTTATTGGAAGCATGACTTTGATTTTCACCATGTAGATGTGTTGCTGGCACATGAAGCATACAAAATGACTTATTCGTCAAATCAGTATTCTAAAACCAATATGATGCTTGAAGGTAATACGCAAGGTTCCAATTTTGCGGAAACCACAAGTGCAACCGGTTATGAAGATAATTATACTACGGAAAGTTATTTGGGAAGAGCGCGTTACAGTTACGCCATGCGTTATTTTGCAGACCTCTCATTCCGTAGAGACGGTTCCTCCCGTTTCAAAGATCCATGGGGTAACTTCTGGTCAATCGGTGCCAGCTGGATCATTTCGGAAGAGAATTTCATGAAATCACTCAATTGGATTAATAACTTAAAGCTTCGTGCTTCTTACGGTGAAGTGGGTAATGACCAAAGTGCTGCTTATTATGCTTATCAGGCACTGTATCTGGCCGATACCAATGCCCACCAGGGGGCATACATCAAGAGCCAGCTTGCCAATCCTGATTTAAAATGGGAAAAGTCCAGTTCTGTTGACGTTGCATTGGAAGGAAGACTGTTCGATCGTTTGAACTTTTCTATTGACTATTTTGACAAACGTTCCAAGAATCTGCTGTTCGATGTTTATAACCCGTTGTCAGCCGGTCCTACGGATCTTTGGGGAACCGATACGGTTGATCCTACCGGACGTTCTATCATAACTAAAAATATCGGTACTGTATCCAACAAAGGATTGGACCTGGCATTGGATGCCGATATTATAGCAAATAAAGACTGGCGTTGGAATTTGGGAGTCAACCTGACTTTCCTCAAGAATGAAATAGTCAAACTGCCCGATCATAAAGACATCACCAAAGGAGTACAGAAATTAAGTGAGGGTAAGAGCATCTATGAATTCTTCACTTACACTTATGCGGGCGTCGATCAGATGGATGGTATGGCCATCTACGTAGCCGATCCGGAAAAAGTGACAGATGCCAATATCAGCAAAGGAAATGTTTTTGAGATCAATGGCCAGTATTACTGTTACAATCCGGGCAGTTACGGTCTTCGCGAATGGCATGGTTCTGCTTTGCCAAAGACTTACGGCAGCATCAACACTTCGCTGACTTACAAAGGAATCTCTTTATCCATGCTGGGAACCTTCTCTTTAGGCGGAAAAGTGTATGATACGAATTATGCCAGCCTGATGGGAATGTCTGCCAATAGTGCATCGGCATTGCACAAAGACATGCTTCAATCATGGAATGGCACTCCGGAAGGCATTACAGAGACCTCTCCGAATCGTATCGATCCCAACGGAATTCCCCGTGCAGCCATGTCTACCGAGTCTCAATATTTTGGTATATCAAGTTCCCGGTGGTTACAGAATGCATCCTATTTCGTGATGAAGAATATTAACGTAGGATATGAATTCCCGTCTAAAGTTACCGACAAACTAAATATAGATGGTTTGCGTGTCTATGCTTCAGTCGAAAATGCATTTACAATTGCTGCCCGCAAAGGTATGAACCCGCAATACAGCTACAGTGGAGGCGCAGATCAGACTTATGTGACCGCACGTGTTGTCTCATTCGGATTGAATTTGAAATTTTAACCCTAAATAATTTAGAAATATGAAGATTTCGACAAAATATATACTTACTTCCGCTTTAAGTGGAATATTAATTTTCGGTAGCAGTTGCTCTGACAGTTGGCTGCAAACCGAACCGACCGATCAGGCTTCGAATGAAGCTGTTCTCAGTACTACAGACAATGCCAAAAAAGCAATCAATGGCTTATGCAAATTGATGAGTATGCAACACGGAGCCTATTGGACTTACTTTGCCAACAATGGCGAAGGTACTGTCATACAATACTATTTGGAATATCCGGGACGTGATTTCAATTACCCGTTGATGTCACCGGGATGGTCTGTCATATTTAATAATAAGTTTACACAGAATGTCACATCCGGTTACTGTGCTTACCCGTGGTACTATTACTATAGCATCATCGGAAATGCCAACACGGTTTTAGCAAATATCGATGCTGCCGAAGGGGAGCAAGGCGAAAAAGACTATATCAAAGCTGGTGCACTTACTTTTCGTGCCTATGCGTTCTTTCGCTTGAGCCAGATATATTGTGATTCATGGAAAGAAAGCAATAACGGGGAATCCGAAGGCATTGTTCTCCGTATAGACGAATCTACCGGTGATATGCCGTTATCGAATTTGGCTCAGACTTATGCGCAGATCTATTCGGATTTGAATCAGGCAATTTCCCTGTTCAAGGCCAACGGGGACATTACGCGTGACTCTTTCTATGGGACGTCGGCTGCCTGTTATCCCGATCAGAATGTTGCCGAAGCAATTTTAGCGCGTGTGGCTCTCTCCAAGGGCGATTACCAGACTGCGCTCGACAATGCCAAGGCCGCCCGTGAAGGTCACTCTCTGATGAGTGTATCGGACTACAAGGCAGGATTCTACCAGAACAACAGTGAATGGATTTGGGGAACATTTAATGATGCACAGGAAACACTGTATTACGGCGCCTTTTTAGTTGTTTTCGCCCGAAACGGTTTTTATGCTACCAAACAACATGTTCATGTTTGCATAGCCCGTGATTTTATCGATGAGATATCTGACAGCGATATTCGTAAAAGCTTATTCTTGCACAAAGGGACGTTCCTTCCCGAAGGTAAAACGGTAGAAGAGGTTGTGGATACAGAAACTTCCAGTCAGGTTGGTATGTTTGCCGATGGCGATGACGGCGATGCAGCGTATGCAAAAGCGGGAGAATACATCAATGCCAATTTCCCGGATATGTCAGCAACTCCCTATAATGCTTACACGAGCCTTAAATATGCTTGCGAGGGTATGCCGGGAATCGGATCCATTCCGTTGATCCGCTCTTCGGAAATGTTGCTTATCGAAGCAGAAGCCAATTATTTCCTGAATAGCGGTAACCCTCAACCGGCACGGGATAATCTGATTGAATTGAATAAGACATCCGGTCGTGATCCGGAATATTCCTGCGACTTGACGGGAGAGCAACTTTTTGAAGAAATAGCCAAGTACAGACGTTTGGAACTTTGGGGTGAGGGACATAGCTGGCTCGATTGCAAACGTTGGGGTATTGCCGTTGTCAGAAAATCATTTGCAGAAGGCGGTAATTATGATGCCTCTGTTTCCGGAACATTCGGATACAAAGACGGAGTATGTGACAAGACATTCTGGAAGTGGTCGATACCTACCGGAGAAACTGACTTAAATAAAGGATTGTAATCCGTTGTTTGAATTGACTATCAATGAAATGTTTAAAGGGGGGCTCCCCCCTTTACATCATAAATAAAGTGTTTTTTGAAAGGCCGTTCTTGCAAAAGAACGGTCTTTTTTATGTATGCTCGGTATGAGCATACATAAAAAAAGTCCCCCTACATAAAGATGTAAGAGGACTTTAATATTATTCAAAATAAACACTTACCATGTAAATGTGTCATCTTTCCAGCCAAAAGCAGCTCCACTTACATAATAATAGTGGCTTAAAGATATCTTTTTAGCAGTTTCCACAAAAAGGGAATAGTTTGGATCTGCATCTAAATACAAATATATCATACCATAAGAACCATACATATAGCCAGTTGTGAAGTCATAAAGACCATTAGAGTTCAATCCACCGGGCAGTGAGATAGTGCCGTCTTCTGCAACAAAGAATTTGTAATCATAACCTTCTGCAAACAAATCCGGGAATTTATATGCATTGGCTCCTACTGCTTTATACAAATCCTGCTCATATTCACGAAACACACCGGAGGTATAAATTCCTGTCGCATAAAGTTCCCAATCATAATCTCTGTTTACAGTCAAAGTAAACGCTTCGTTTTTTCCTTGAATCGGATTTTCCGGAACATTCAATGTTATGGAATAATCTTTTCCTACTTCCAGACTTGTCCTGTCAAAAGATACTTTTATAAGCGCTTCGTAAGAACCATCGGCAAACTCTGCATTGGCAGGAACTGTAAACAAACCACTTTCGTCTACCTTCGTTACCGGAACAGTTGCCGCACCGTCAGCATTTGCACGGAGCAGTGACACTTCGAATTCTGCCGGATCGTCTGAAGTAAATGTATAATTTGCAGATGCCTCATTGAAAGCGACCTCTGTATTAGTCGCATTGTATATAGTGCCCTCCGTCGCATTCTGATCACATGCGATCAAAGAAAGCATTATAAAACCAACAGCACCAAAATATTTCAATTTTCTCATAATTTCATTCTTTTAAAATCTCCTGTACTAAATATAATGTCTCATTATCTGGGATTTTGATCGGCTACGCTCATGCTACTATTACCGTCAAACTCTTTTTGAGGAATCAAAGTAACGAACAAGTCATCACCGGGATTCAATGCATTTTTTGAAGTATGATTGGAACCACTGTAATTACGGTTGTATCCCAAGTTCAAACGGCAAAGATCGTATGCACGTCCCATACCTTCACTCCACAACTCTACGCGGCGCTGGAACAGGATTTCATCCATCAATGTCACAAATGCTCCATGAGTATTCGTGTTGTAAGTTGCCGCATCGGTACGGGTTGCCAATACTGCGTCGTAATTGGTGTCACGCTTATCACCCAGTTCTTTCAGCAAGGCACGGGCAGTTGTGTAATCATTTAACCGGCATGCAGCCTCGGCAGCAATCAGCACCATCTCTTCCGCACGCAGATAGATGACATCTCCCAGATAAGTTGAGAAATCAGAGTAGCGGAATTTAAGCTGTTCGTATGGATAGTATCTGGAAGCTTCCGGATCATCCCACCAGGTTCTCTTACGGGCGTCAGTGTCTGGAATCGCTCCCCAAAGCCATGCATCGATACATTGCTGAGCCACATTTCCGTAACCACCTTCCGGATCCATGTGTGACAGATATGGTCCGTAAGGTCCTGTCTGGTCGGCTATAACCTGGAATCCCCACATGATACTCGGGGCTTTGCAGTTATTGAACTGACCGAGATCCGTCATGGAAGCTACCCGAGTCAATCCCGGTTTTTCAAGAGCCTTATTGGCGTATGTTGCGGCATCGCCCCACTCTTCCTGAGCTTGAGCAGCCCGCGCCCACAGACCATAAGCAACATAAAGATCGGCATTCGTCGGGTTCGCTTGTGTTACACCGGAAGCCTCGAACAAACGGACTGCAGTTCTGTAGTCTTCATTAATTCTTTCGAAGACTTTCTCTACCGTACCACGGGGTTGTCCCACAGTATTGGCAGAAGTAGCTTCTACATAAATAGGTACTCCCGCAGTCTCTTTATTCTCGGGGTAATTTCCTTTGCAGAAGAAGTTATACAGGCAGAAATAAGCGAAACCTCTGACTGTATATGCCTGTGCCAGCACATACTGCCCTTTGGCACCGAATGGCTCCAGCTGAGCGGCAGCATCGATCACATAGTTTACCTGTGATATGATCGTATAATAAAGATTCCACTGGGCATATTGACGGCCGTTGGTATGAGTCCAGTCACCATCGGTTTGGAATGAATAATCATAGTAGAACCAACCTTGTCCCTGATTGGCCATCAAATGGTCTTCACCTTGAAGGTCCTTCACCAGATTCATCGTCATCAGACCCGGATTCTCAGAAGCCCAATTAGTAGACCAACCATTGGCAAATAGAGCCCGGTAAACTCCGTTCATCGCCACCTGTGCGGCGTCAGCATTCCCGAAAATGAGGCTTCCGGATACTTTATCCGTAGGATTTGTATCAAGTGCGTCGCCGCAAGAGCTGAATGAGCAAATCCCCACTAAAGCCAGTACATATAATATTTTTTTCATCTTTGACATTTTTATAGTTTCAATCATTTGGTTCAGATTAGAATTTCACATCGACACTAAAGGAGACAGTACGTGACGGTGCGTAAACATAAGTAGTACCACCGATCATGCTGTATTGAGGATCCATACCTTTCAAATGTGTAAAGATACACAGGTTATCGCCGGTTACTGCAAACCGCAAATTCTGGAAACCGATTTTCTTGACAACTTTTGCAGGGAGTGAATAACCCAAAGTGACGTTCTTGATAGAGAAATAAGAAGCGTTGATCAGCATATCGTCGGTTGAAGGATAGCTTTTACCGATCTGATAACGCGGTATGTCTGTCACATCACCCGGTTTTTTCCAAGCTCTTTCCAGATTGATGTGCTTGGTTTGTCCCGGATAATAAAAACTCATCAGGTTCTGATAAACACCGTCGATCATCTCTCCACCGATAGAATAGTTGGTTGAAATCGACAGGTCAAAACCTTTGTATTGCAATTGTGTGCTGATAGAACCGAACAGGTCAGGAATTTTACTGCCGGCAACAACGCGGGATGCCTGAGCGTATGTCTCATTCGTAGTAATATAAGGTTCTACCTCATTTCCCTGGCCGTCTACAGTAGCCCAATACAGTTGATCACCTGTCATCGGATCGACACCTGCCGAACGAGCAACGTAATAAGCATAGAGAGGTTCGCCTTCGCGGATGATCTGACTGCCGCTAAGAATGTCTTTGCCGTCATCTGTCAGTTTCAGCACTTTGTTTTTCAAAGTAGAAGCCATCACTGTCAAATCCCACTGGAGATCATTGGTCTTTATCAGGCTTCCTCTGATCGTTGCCTCAAAACCTCTGTTTCTCATACTACCTGAATTTCTGGAATATCCGCTAAAACCGGATGAAATCGGAAGAGGGTAGTTAAGCAACATGTCTGTAGTCTTACGTGTGTACCATTCGAGTTCCATCTGCAATCTTTGATCAAAGAAACCGGCTTCCACGCCCACATTGAAGTTATGGTTGTTTTCCCAAGACACCTCTTTGTTGGCTACAGTGTTTACAAGTGCTCCCGACTCGCTACCATTGGAATAACTCAAGTCGTAGAGAGACTGCCATGCATAGAAATTGCTATAGCCCTCATCGTCCAAAAGTCCGTCATTACCCTGTACACCGTAGCTGGCTTTTAGAGAAAGATTGCTCAACCAGGTAAGATCTTTCATGAACGCTTCTTCGGAAATACGATAGTTACCACCTACTGACCAGAAATTTCCCCAACGGTTATCTTTGTAGAAACGTGAAGAACCGTCACGACGGTAGCTACCTGACAGATAATATTTATCGGCATAATTGTAGTTTACACGTCCGAAATATGACTCGATACGGTATTGCTTGCTGGCTCCACCGGTACTGTAAACAGTAGAAGCAGCATCCAATTCATAAAGTCCTCCAAAGGGGAAACCTGTCTTTGTACCATTCAAGGTATTGCTCTCGTATGCATACCATTCGTGAGCGGCCAAAACATCGAGATTGTGCTTGTCGAAACTTCTGCTATAAGTCAGGATCTGATTGAATGTATATCCTAATGAATTAGAGTTTGCTTTAGTAACACGTCCATTAGAAGAGGCGGCATTTCCGAAGTACGGATTATAATAAGTCAAACCGTTGGCATTGTAGTAGTCAAGACCGAAATTAATAGATAATTTGATGCCTTGTGCCCAACCGTTCTTCAAATCGCCAAAATCCAGATGAGTACGTGCAGACAAGTTGTCAGCAACTGTTTTGTATTTGTCATCATACAATGTAGCGATAGAGTTAAAATTCTGTTGCTGTCCGGCAGGACGATTGGTTCCGTAGTCGAACTGCTTGTTGCCGTCAGCATCCAAGATAAATGCTCCGCCATTGGCTCTGTCTCTTTGGTATACGGGGAAAATCGGTCCCATCAAAGCAGCTGAACTCCATACGTTACTGGAAGCAGCAGTAGATGTCGCTGCGGTGTTGGACATGTTACGTGCAAAGTTGGCTCCTAAACCGGCACTCAACCATTCCACCGGTTTGGTCTCAATGTTGGTTCTTCCGGAATAACGCTGGAAATTCGTTGTTTCCAATATACCGTCTTCATTAACATATCCCAATGAGAACATATATTGTGTCTTTTCCGTACCTCCGTTCAGGTTGAAAGCGTATTCGTGACGCAATGCATTATTACGCGTTACTTCATCCAACCAATCGTCTTCCCACATCAAAGTAGCGTCATCACGAACTTTACCTGTCTTAACATCAATCAAATCAGCGACAGCATAGTTAAAGGGGTTGTATTGTTCGTTGGTTCCGAATATCTTGGTTGCACCGGAAGACATTTCCTTCAAAGCAGCCGCACCGGCTTGTCCTGCCGGAACTCCGTCTGCAAGTTGTTGATTATAGTAAGCTGCATACAGAGCTTCAACATACTGTTTGGAATCCATTGTCTCGTATCTGGGAAGCGAACGGCTGGACAGACCGACAGAAGCCTTGAAATTAACTTCAGTTTTACCTTTCACACCTTTCTTGGTTGTTATCATAACAACACCGTTTGCTCCACGTGAACCGTACAATGCAGCAGCGGAGGCATCCTTCAAAATGGTGATGTTTTCGATGTCATCGGGGTTGATAGCCGCAATAGAACCGTCATAAGGTATACCGTCCACTACATAAAGAGGAGTTTTACTGGCATTGATAGATCCCATACCACGGATATAGATAGTGGATGAAGATCCCGGTTGTCCGCTACCGGTTGTTGCCTGAACGCCCGGTGCTAATCCGTCGATTGCCTTCGTCACATTGGATGCCTGACGTTTTTTCAATTCGCCCGCCTTTACGGTTGCAGCCGAACCTGTAAAGGAGGACTTTTTTGCAGTACCGTAGGCTACTACCATCACCTCGTCAATCATCTGTGCGTCAGACTTTAATATTACCTTTACAGTTGGTTTGATTGCTGTCTCTTGCGTCTGCATTCCGATGTAAGAAATCTGCAAAGTCTTTGCAGGACTAATATTTATTTAATCCGCTTATAATTAGCGGTTTACATATTTGCACAGGTACTTTATATAAATAATCAGCAGAATTATAATTTATTATATATCAATATATTATAGATGGTCGCAATGATCGCTATTATGGAATTCGTATACCTCATTTTCACCCACATTACACCTCTAATTTTCTTAAAATCAATCACCATCATACATATATATTGTATATAGAAATACCGGTTTGCTACCAGCCGGTTATTGACACATCGTAAAGTCAACAATTATTATAGCATTTAACATACAGACTATAGTGATTTGCAAAATCATTACATTGTATACATATTTCAAATCATTGTACAAACATATCTATTACATCCGAGATTGCCTCAGTCGAACGATCTGTCAAAAAAAACATCTGATGATGTCAAATAAACTCATAGTATCCAAA
>CAVCAX010000053.1:1730-2524 GCA_963599995.1 Coprobacillus sp. CAG:698 | reverse complement strand
AATATATATATAATTTTGATAACTGCGCTCTATAAATAAAATAATTTGTCTGTTTTTATATAAATCTGCCATTTGGATATCCAACAAAAGCCGGAATGTTCTGATTCCGGCTTTCTTTTTGCTTTTCGAGAAGTGTTTTCTCCGATTTATTCGACGATATACTTCTTGTCGGTTTTATCGGTAGGATGCTTGTACCAGTCCAGATTACTTGTGTGGTCCTGTGCCCATGCCGCAAATTGTGGATAGGCTTCGGTGATTTTGGTCATCTCTATCGGATATTTGAATTCCGGTACGGATATTCCCCACGTCAGATTTCCGGCAATATCTAAATTCTCTTTATACACATTGCCCTTGGCGGTAGCGCCGTATTTCCTGAATTCATATAAGTGGACTTCAGTTCTCGGATTCTGGTTACCCATAAAGTATGCTATGAAGAAATCGAGATTGTCTTTGGTCAGAATCGGAGTCGTTTTGCTTTGGTCGGCAAGCGTGACGATTACTTTCAGCGTGTGGGTTTCATCGGTCTGTTGTTGTCCGGTGTTGAGCATCGGACGTAAACTTCCACCGAATCCATACACTTGGTGTGCGTCTCCGAAGAGGGGGATGACCACTTCGTTCCCGTTACTTTCTATTTCACTGTTTTCGAACATGGAATTTACCAATGTCGAACGCATCTCTGTTCTGCCGGCAAATGAGACACTTTCAATCGCGCTTTTGTCAATGCCTGCCAGGCGCAGGGCGGCTCCCAACTGTTTGCTCGCACCGACAGCACTTAATGTGACGTTATACTGTAT
>CAVCAX010000053.1:0-1720 GCA_963599995.1 Coprobacillus sp. CAG:698 | reverse complement strand
CCTTCCGAATTTTTCAACGCATCATAGAAGCGGTCCATCCATCTGTCGGTGCTGATGGCGTCATCAAACTTCTTTATTTCATAATAGATATTGCCGGCAGACTGGAAGTTGTTCAATTGCTCAACTTCTTCGATTTTCACCAGTGCATATCCGTGGGAAGGGCCGTGGAAATATTCTTCTGTCAAATACGCTTTCTCTATATATAAGATGGAATTCTGTCCTAATGTCAGATCCGGATTGTCCCCTCTGTTCTTATTGTAAGTTCGGATGGTAGCGGAAGATGATTCTCCTAATCTGAGCACACCGTCAAAATCTTCGGCTTCGAGGTGGCAGCCGTTTTCTATCGTACAGCGGCTGTTCGTCTTTTCGATGTAGGCTTTTCCCTGATTAACCAATTTGGTAGAGGTGTTGGTGATATCCAGATTTCCTACCCTGAACGTTCCGCAGTTATAGATCAGTCCATTGGACTGGTTCATGCTGATTTTGGAAAGTTCTATGGTTCCCGCGTTGTAATTGGGGTTCCTGTCGCCTACATTGGTCAGGTGAAGTGTTCCCGGACCCGTTATTTTTCCATTACCTAATACGGTGACCTGTGAAGTCTGGCTCAATCTCAGTTCTCTCGAAACGGCAATCTCGCCTCCGGGAGCAACGATCAGTTCGATATTTCCGGACATTTGTGGGGATTGGGTCAATGTCAGCTTGGAGGTTACTATTACTTTTATGGTTGCGCTTCCCGAAGCGGACAGAATATCGGAACAGGGAGAGGTCACTTTGAAAAAACGCGGCTGATTGTTCGGGGTATTGAATACATCATAGTTGCCGTATTTGTTGCTGTCCCAGTATTGCATGGCTCCCAAATCCCAGCCTCTCTGAACTTCGGTGGCTTCTTGCAGTTTTTCTGCAATCTCTTGCTCGCTATAAGGCGCTTCCATGGTGGATACTTTAAAGTCTACCGAACGGGTAGCACGGGAAACGATGGCGTTGCCATTACCGAAAGCAACTGTGACTTTTCCGTTGCTGATGTCCGCCGGCTTTATGATGTAACGCCCTTTGTCGTCTATCCGGGCCACGAAGACAGCAGTCAAGGCAGTCGGACAATCCATCACAGTCTCAAAATTCATGTCTTGATTAGCGTATCCTTCCGCCAAAAGCCGGGCATTGCTGTTTTTGTCCAATGGGTTGGCATCGAACACTTGCACTCTATAATCAGTCCCCATATCCTCATTTACGCTAATGGATACATTAGTGCTTTGAGTCGTTTTCCAATCCGTGTGCGGATCGATGTCTTGTACGGGGAAGGTGCTTAGATAGAGCTCTCTGGTTTTTTCCGCATCAAAATAGTTTTTGTCATTATCTACGCAACTTGTAAATGCGGCTGTTCCCACAAGGAGTAATACTATGCTTGACTTGTAAAGATTGGATTTCATAGTCGAGTGTTTGTTTTGTTATTACTACAAATAACAAGTCTTAGTTTGTTATTGGGTGCAAAGGTACTTATTATTAGTTTATAATGTATTCTTGTTGTATAAGGAAATATATGTGCGTTAACGATTTTTAAACATACGGTGGATAAATATGACAACTTTTTATTGAGATTTGTTTCTTATGTATAACTGATTGCTTATTAGCAAAATATAATTCAATGAGAAATCCGCTCATTCCTTTTTTATTTCTATAAATTGTATGTCCTGTTTGCCGGCTGTTGTTCATGTTTGTAAAA
>CAVCAX010000052.1:0-2919 GCA_963599995.1 Coprobacillus sp. CAG:698 | reverse complement strand
TATACAAAGCACCTACCCAAGAGGTATAAGCATACATATAACCGTTATAGTGTGTATTGTGATGGAACCCTGTTCCGTCAGGTTTCAGAATATCGCCCTTGCCGGGGATATATGAACAGAAGTTCTCAAGTAAGTGCTTGAGGATTCTGGCCCCTTTCGCTGCTTCTGCATCATTCGGAGCCTGTACAAAAACAGCGGCGATGTTTTTAATGCAGTTGTACACAAAGTCTGAACTTTGTTTTGTCGCTGCTGTTTCGTACGGTGCACATGCCTGGTCGGCCTCCAATAACCAGATAAGAGCCTTGCGTATTTCCATCTTCTGGTCATCGGTACAAGCAGACATGGCATCCATGAAATTGTTCGGAAGAGTACGGGTCTCTCCATAACCCATCAGGTCGCCTCCTCTGTAATTGTAGAAAATACCTTGGTCGATAATCAGGTCGATCCATTTCGGGAAAGCCTCTTTCACCCATGTAGGGCTACCACTGATATAGGCAGCAGCCAATGCTTCTACTTTTTTGGACAGGTTGACTACGAAGTCTGTATCCACATTCTTAGGGTCTACAATTTGCTTACCCTTTACCGTTCCGTCGGCATTGCGGACGATTTCCAGGTCATTGATCTCTTTCTGGATCTGACGTACCAATATAAGATTTGGGGTAGGCGTATTGGGTTTGGTCGCTTCGCGAAGTTTTTCAAGGCCTTCCAGTTCTTCTGCTGTAGGCTCCGTAGCTTCTACTTCTTCACTGTAAGCATAACTACCCAAGAAACGTGCATTAGTCTTGCTCAAGTATTGCAAATCCTTTGCCATCATGTCCGGATACTGTCTGTTGGCGTCCACCGTCGTATTCAGGTTCATATTATCCAGATAGACTTTTACGCCGGCAGTATTACCGTCCTTGATGCTATAAGTAAAGCGTACGCGGACAGCTGTCTCGTCACCGGTATTGGCATACTCGTTGTATGCACGGTTAAATTCACGCCATCCTTTGAAGTTCTGCAGCAGGGTAGCTTTCTTCACGCTTTCGCCTTTATCGTTCAGGAAATCCAAATAAATCACATTTCCGGTGGCAGCCGGAGCATAGATGTTGAAGAAAGCCGCATTGCGTGAAGTCAGCTTCATGCCATCACCTCCGATCGGGAATTCCACTGTAGCATTGTTTTCGTTGACTGTCCATTCCAAAGATTGCACACCGCTCGTGTAATGATCGGTGGAAAGGGCCAATTTCCCACCTTGAGCTTTCCAACCGGCAGGAACGAATGTCTCCTCGAAATCATATTTTACGATAGCCGGAGCGTCTTCAACGTCACTGACCTTTACCAACTGTACATCGTCAATCAGGATCTCAGAATTCTCCAGGTCATTGTAGAAGCAGATGGCCATATTGGTGCGGTCGGACTCGGTGGCAGTAAACACATTCTGGTTATAAGTCATGTCATATTGAGTGTCGGACACCTGTGTCATGTCATATTCCACCTGATAGGTAGCCCATGTGTCTGTTACCGGGAATTTCTCATATACACCGCGCCATGCCTCATCCGGATTTACCGGCGCTCCGTTGGCTTTTACAAAAAAGTGACCGGCGAATTCCTTATTCGCTTCATCCGTGCAACGGGTATATACTCTTACAACACCGGCATTCGGGCTTTTTGCCTTGAAAGACAAGCGGTAAATGGCTTTATCCAAAGTTCCGGCAATACGCTGTGCCACTACGGTAGTATACCATGAGGCCGCCTTGCCCTCATAAGAAAGCACCTTGCCTTGTGTAGCATCGTCTTTGATCGATATCTTGATACCTTGGTTGGTCTCATATTGATCGCGGCAAGCCGACCATATACCGGCATCCGTCTTCCAGACTTTATCGGTAGGAGTCACATCTTCGGTAGTAGTGGTATCAAAACCCGGGTCTTTCACCAGATTCTCAGTTTCCGGTTCAGACAGGTCTTTGATAAGCTCCAGAGTGATGTCATCTACCAAGACTGTTTTCAAATTATCCATTCCCTGTATTTTCAATGCGACGTTTACCAAATCGTCGGCTGTCGACTCTTCCGTCTCCGTCCAGGGAATGTTATAAAGTGATTTGGCAACCTGTGCGAAATTGAACTCTGCTGAATACTGTTTCCATTCCGGCGTCAGAATCTGATCATGAAAGCCGTAATAGGCTTTGGTCGTCTCATCTGCCGGTGTCTCTTTGGCTACCATGTACCGGCCCTCATCCGCGTTGGCGGCATTGGTTGTATTGAAGAAAAACTTAATCTTGGCTTTGTCATCGGATTTTGCCCAGTAGGTCAGCCGGTAAATACCCTTCTTCATTGTACCCTCAATACGTTGGCCAACATAAGAAGTATAATAAGATTGGGGACGTCCGTAGAAAGAAAGTACCTGGCCGCGTGTCTCATCGTTCACCAATTCAATCTTCACGAGAAAATTGTCCTTGTCCTTATCTGCATTATAATGCATTAACCATTCGTTAAACACCAACGGTTTCTTGGTGTATTCTCCCAAAGAGGAGATTTCTGTGAAATCCGATTTTGGAATCAGATTATCACCGGTAGTGTCGACCGAGCGTACGGAAGCCCAGACAGCTTGTATCCCCCATAAGGCTACGGCACACAACACTACACTCCAAAAAGTCTTTTTCATGTTTTTTGCTTATTAGAATTATAAAATATAATGGTTTATCAAATCTGTCACCTTCTTTTTGTCCGTTTACAACTTTGTCTTCTGTCACAGACGCCGGTCAATACTCCTAAAAGTAAAACTGCAAGTGACATAAAATAAGTTTGGATAGACTTCGAATAAATATCAAGACACTTTTCTATAAAAATCAAATAGTAACTGTATCAATAAGTAAGAATTGTTACGACCTCAAAGGTAGAAAGAACTAAATTTCAGCCGCTTTTGTATTGTTCAAAATG
>CAVCAX010000051.1:1556-15784 GCA_963599995.1 Coprobacillus sp. CAG:698 | reverse complement strand
CCGATGCCATTGATCGTACATCCGTCAAATAATACTCTGTTTATTCCATCTTCTCCTTGAAGACGTGCAACAGCACGATATCCTTCGATGCGGCAGTGCTTGAATGCGAGTTCTCCTACCATTGACTTACTTCCGTTTACATTATATACCTGTCGTCCTCCAAAACCTTTGTCTGTCCATTCGGCTATCGGCAAATCATGTGCTTTATCACTGATGAAATCAATGCTGGTAAATGAAAGTTTTGCAATGTTTGCTCCACTTTCCGATTGCATCGCTCCACTTTGTACAATGATGGCGTTACCTTCAAGAGATAAACCGGTAATGAAGTTGACTGATTTCTTGAATTTCAATGGAGTTTCGCTACTTGTTTTATATTCGTATCCTCCTTGAAGAACAACTGTCAGCCCTTCGGTCTCGTCTAATTTGGCTTTTACTTCTTCTGAAGTCAGAATGTTGGGGTCATCGCTACCTCGTAAGTCTATATACATCCCTTCTCCGTATTTCTTATCGAAGTCTTCCGATTCCCGGGTAGTAAAGCTCAATTTGCCTTCGTAGTTGGCTCTTGTCTGCTCTTTTCCCGAATAGGCTGTCAATGTATAGGCGGTATTGGGTTTCAAGCCGTAAATCACCTTTTGTCCGGCAGCATATTCTTCATCGCTGACAGATACGGTGATAGGGGCATCTTCGGTTTCTGTCGGAGTAATTACCAGTGCTGTAATCTGGTTACCTCCGCTTGACCAAATGGGCAGGGCGGCAATGTCGATTGTGCGGACACTGTATAATTTAGTGGGATATACGACATTGATTGCTTTGGTCTCATAATATTCCGATTGTAGCTCCGTACCGATTGCTTTGATCTTGACACCATATTTTTCATCCCATTCTACCCCTTCGAAAGTATAAGGCGATGTGTTGGTGGTCGCTTCGTCATATTTTGTACCGATAAGTGTGCCGTCTTCGTTTTCTCCTGTCATTTTGTATAACACGATCTCATATGAGGAGGCACCTTTTATGTTATCCCAAGTCACAACGATGTTGTTGTTTTGTGATTCGATAGTAGCCACAGGTCTGAACAGACGGGGAGTTGTCCCCAAGTCATCTTCTTCGCAGCTTGTTAAGCCTGTTCCGATAAGCAGACTTAATACAATATATTTGAAATATTTTATCGCTTTCATATCGTTCTTTTTTTTATTTGTTGCGGATTCCATATCCATCATTAGACAATACTCCTGCACTGTTGGAAACCTTCGATGAAGGGATAGGCATAACATAAGGAGCCGGTTTGTTTTCTAAAGAAGAAAGGTCTTCTGTTCCATTGATCAATACTCCATCGGTAATGCCATAGAAACTGTATAATGCACTTTCCAATACTACACCTTTCTTTATGTCGTTACCGTTTTCATCTTGTCCGTAAGGCTTGTCGGTTGTCGGATCAGTAGATGATGAGGAGATGAACTTTTTGGCAAAGTCAATGCGGTACATCTTATCTTTTGCACTGGTAAATCCGGATTTGACATCTTCGTCTTTAATAGTCTCCGCACTCTTATAAGGCTCGGTCTTTGCATCGCGTGCCGTAAAAATGTCATTGTCGAATTTCAGCATGCCGTTCTCAAATTGGAAGTACAAAGAGTTTGCTACACCGGTATCTGCTATTTCCAGATCTTTGTTGTATACAAATTCTCCATTGATCTCTTCCAATTGCTGTGCATTCTTACCCTCTTCGATCATCCATTCTATTGTCTGTACGGCTGCTTTACCATATTCATTCCACCGTATAAGGTCGAACTTACGGATACATTCGCCTCCCAGTTCCCATGCGCGTTCGTCCATGATGGCTTGTTTGAAGTCAGCGTAGTTTGTTAACTGATTAATATATCCGTCAACTTTCTGAGCCTTATTTTCTGATTTGGCAAAAGCGCGTTCACGTACGCGTTTCAGCATTTCTTTGGCTTCGTCTGTCGGACCGTTATAGATTTCGTTGTCGGCTTCGGCAAGTAACAACAATACATCGGCATAACGGAGTACAGGCCAGTTGACACCTGTGTTTTTGGTAGCGCTGGCGGTAGCCATATCCATACGGCACCATTTGCCGATAGTAATGCCGGTAGGATCGCATGCATTCTGTGTGTTATCTGCCAGATACTTATAGTTGGCACAAGTCACGGCTGCACGTTGGTCTTCCTGATCGAATGAGCAGGCATATTTGGGAGAGAGCCCGACTTGAATGGTAGTTGTACCCTTACTTCCTCCTGATACGGTAACACCTATACACCAGGCAACATCACCGCCACCGTTCTGAACAAAACCGTTTTCGTAAAGAACATCGCCATTGGCTTTGCTGGATGAATTAATCTGATTGTAGAAGATGCTTTTAAAGTCTTCTGTCAGAGCACGGTCTTTTTCTTTGATAAGCTTACGGCAATATGCTTGCGCCAACTTGTAGAAATCATCACTGGTACTTGCCGTCTGCTTTACACCATTTTCATCTGTGTAGACTACAGGAGTGATTTGGCTGTCTATCGTACAACGGCTCATGGTACCGTCTGCCTGCATGGAGTATCCGGCACGGAACATTGCCAGTTTGGCAATGAAGCCCATAGCGAACTCACGATTCATCAGCTCTGCACCGTTTTCCAGTTTATCAGCCCATTTCATAGAACCCTCCACATTGATAAGGTCTTGAATGATATGAGAGTAAATGATGTTTTTGTCTACACGGGGCGTATTGTTATCTTCTCCGTATCTGGAAGGAGTGATAGAGAATGGCACATCGGCCCAGAAGTTACAAAGCAGAAAATAACGATAAGCACGCAAGCAATAAGCTTCACCTAACAGTTGGTTCATATCTGCATTTCCGCTTTTATACATATCGCTGGCTTCTATGCCTTCAATTACCTGATTGGCAAAGTCGATGGCATTGTAGTTGTGCTCCCAGCAATTCTTTATATCATTGAAATCGCCGGCGTTTAATGCCCAGATACCGCGACGGTCATTGTGGGCAATAGCTTGTGCCTTACTGACAAAGAACATTTCTACGTCGGTGTTTTGCATCCAAGCATTAGACATACGGGAAGTATAGGTGTCTTCACAGAAGAATGAGTAGACATGGTTTACCATTTTACGGGCATCCGTCGGATTCGAACACAGATACTCTTGGGAATCATTCGATAGCGTTTCCGTATCAAGGAAATCATCGCATGAAGTACTCAAAAACATCGTACTTGCTAAAATTGCGGTATATAATAGTTTCTTTTTCATTTTATAATATCTATTAGTTGAAAGTGATTAGAATGTAATGTTAACACCCGCTGTCCAGGAGAATGCTTTGGGGTAAGCCGAATAGTCGGCACCTGGAGTGATACCACTTGTTTTGCTATTGCGGATAGAGGAGTTTACTTCCGGGTCATATCCGGTGTAACTGGTCCATGTCCATACATTATTCAATGTACAATAAAGGCGTAACTGACTGCATGCAAATTTTTTAGTCCATTCTTTAGGTAGAGTATAGCCTAATGTAAGGTTTTGCAGACGCAGGTAGGAGCCATCTTCCACAGCCCATGAGGTAACTAATGGATTTCCATCAGGAATGGTCAGAGGTGACCAGTAAGTTTTACCTTCATTCATGGATTTTAGCGTCCGTCTCGTAGTCTGTTATGATTTCACCGGAGGTACGATCCAGGTAGGTCCAGGCAGAGCCGGCACCCATGTAGTCGCGCAAATTGGCATAAGTCGTACGATAGGATTGTGTACTTACAATTTTGTCCATGTTATATACCTGATTGCCATATACCCAGTTGAACATAGCCGAGAAATCCAAACCTTTCCAAACGGCATTCAAACCGAAACCACCTGTATGCTTAGGAGCTGTACGGCCAATGATCTGACGGTCGTTTTTGTCTATATCACCGCTTCCGTCAAGGTCTTTCAGTTTCATGGCACCCGGACGTACACCGGCATTTGAACCGGATAGATAGCTGTTGTTGGCTACCCCTTCTCTCAGAATGTAGTTACCTTTGTTGTCGAACTGGAATTGAGTTCTACCATTCGCATCAGTGTATGTTACAAAATCATCTACTCCATAAATTCCGTCATAAACGAATCCATAAACCAGACCTAAAGGCTCGCCTACGATGACACGATAATCATCCTGCTCTTTGGTGTCGGTTGAGAATCCGCCGGAGGGATAAGACATTTCATTGGTTTCGGCCAGCTTATCGACTTTGTTTCTGTTGATTCCGATATTGAAATTGGCAGATAACATGAAGTCTTTCGTTTGAATAATCGTTGCATTCAAGCTTAATTCGACACCGCGGTTTGACGTTTGACCAATGTTCTCCTGTACGGTTGAGTACCCCGGAGCTACAATCTGTCTCTCTACCAACAGGTCTTTTGTGGTGTTCCAGTAGAAGTCTAATGTACCGGATAACCGTTCGTGGAAGAATCCGAAGTCTAAACCGCCATTTCGGGTGATTGTTGTTTCCCATTTCAGATTAGGATTGGCCATTTGCGAATTCGAAAGTGTGTAGTGGGGATTCAGATAACTACCGGCACCATAATATTTGGATGATGAATATGCTTTATAAAGCGTTTCATACATGCTGCTTCCGATACGGTTATTACCAGCTTCTCCATAGCTGACACGAAGTTTCAAATTGGACAACCAATTTTGGGTCGGTTCCATAAACTCTTCCTGGCTGATACGCCATGCGAGAGCCGCAGCAGGAAATATACCCCAGCGGTTTCCTCTTATAAATTTGCTGGAACCATCTGCACGTACGGTGACAGTCGCCAAATATCTGTCTTTATAGCCATAATTCAAACGACCGAAGAAAGACGCAGTCTTATCGGGTTGTCCCAATGAACTGCTGATTGTTCTGGAACCG
This sequence comes from Coprobacillus sp. CAG:698, assembly GCA_963599995.1. Lineage (GTDB taxonomy): Bacteria > Bacteroidota > Bacteroidia > Bacteroidales > Bacteroidaceae > Bacteroides. The sequence goes on along the minus strand of CAVCAX010000051.1, from coordinate 10,901 downwards.
GTCGCTCCGGAATTGGAAGCCATGCTTGCGAACATCTTCTCCGGAGTAATTTCACTTTGAAAATACTTTCCGACCATGGTGTTCGATTCATTATTGCTTACCACAATTTCCTGTCCGACCATCAAGTCTATATCATGTGTTTCGTTGAATGAGCGTTTCCAGTTTACCGTATTGGTGATACGGTATTTATAGGTGTCTTTTTTGTTCCACTCGCCCATCGGCAGCTTGTTACCGTCTTGGATAGCTTTGCTACTCTTAGCGCCATACCAGTCTTTCTGTTGGAAGAACGTATAATCGTAGCCCCCTTCCAGACGATAAGTAAGGCTTTTCAGTATGTTCCAGGTCAGACCACCGGTGAAATTGAAACGGCGTTCTTGTTTCCTTCTCCAATATTGATCAACCTTTTCTTGCAAGGTCATCGTATCATTCTGATACTGCTCGAGTTCTTCATCGCTCATGCCGCTTGTGTCTACTTCGGTGAAATCATAGAAACCGTTGACCGGTGCTTTCATTAAGGCATCGTAAGAACGGATCTTATAGCTGCCGCCACCTGTACCTACTCCTTTCACGGTACTATCGGAAATACGGATACCGAAATCGAGTTTTAGCCCCTTGGCTATTTCATGGTTTAATTTGAAGTTCAAGTTAAAGCGGGTATAGCCGTTATCCTTCATTAAGCTACCATCGTTAACGTAGGTGCCGCTTAATGAGAATTTTGTTTTGTCGCTGCCACCGGTAACGCTGATGTTGTGTGATTGGGACAGATCGGGATGACCGAACATCTCGTCCTGATAATCGGCTGCTTCTTGGTATTTGTAGAGATCGAGGTCGCCAAATGCACCGAAACGCTTTTCAAAGCTTGAAATACTGTTTTTCATAGCCGCTTTTTCGTAATTGAACATTACGAATTCATAGGGATCCATGACGTCTATCTTATTTACAAGCTTCTTACCTTGGATGTATCCATTGTAGGAAACTTGAGTCTTTCCGCCTTTGGCACTTTTGGTAGTAATCAATACGACACCGTTGGCTCCTTGTGAGCCGTAGATCGCGGTAGAAGACGCATCCTTAAGTACGGTGATATCCTGAATGTCTCCCGGAGCTACGTCACTGATGCTTGATACGGGGAATCCGTCTACAATGTACAGAGGCGAGTTATCACCGGTAATTGAGCCGCCACCACGTACGCGGATAATCATTTCCGCATCGGGAGAACCGTCGGATGTTGTAATCTGTACACCTGCCAAACGACCCGTCAATGCTTGTGCGGCAGAACTTACGGGAACTTTGGCAAGTTCACTTCCTTGTACGGTACCGACAGCACCGGTTAAGCTTTTCTTCTTAACACTACCATAACCGATAACGACTACCTCTTCAAGAGATTGAGCGTCGTCATACAGTGTCACATTAATTGAATTTTGTCCTTTGACTGCAACATCTTGGGTTTTCATACCTATATAAGATACGATGATATTGGCATTTGAAGGAACTTTGAGGCTGAAATTACCATCCAGATCGGTAATCGTACCGTTGGTAGTATTTCCTTTTTCAACAACGGAAGCGCCGATGATCGGTTCTCCGGTCGTGTCTTTCACATTACCCGTGAGGGTAATTGTCTGCGCTGAAACGCTGAGCGATAGTGCTGCAAATAGCATAAACAACACAGTGCGCATGTTTTTCACTTGGTTAGACATTCTTTGCATGTTTACTTTTAGTTTATTAATTAGATTGTTTTCTTATCCACACTCGTGTAGAGTGTTAATTCATTGCTACAAAAGTATATGGATGTGAACAGGCAGATGTGCAATATTTGTTTTTACGATAGTATTTTTTGTTTTTAAGGCGAAAAGTGCCGCTTAATCAGTTCTGTTCCGGTAGGAGAGCGGCTTTTGGGGGCAACGGATTCTGTTTGATGACATATTTACATGGTATAGATTCGGTTTTAAATAGCAGGGCAAATATAAAAGAGTTTTTTGATTTTATTCCGGGGAAAGTGTTTCTATTATCGTGTGCATATATCAATTATTCCACTTCAAGATGAAATAGGAGCACTTACCTTATCCGATAATCGGGTAAATTTGCTTTATTTATAGAATTGTTGTAGTGCATCTTTTGCTTTTTGTAGTCGTCTTATGCCGATCTCCCGTTTTTGAGAGAATAGGTCTGTTTCGATGCATTTGGCTTTTTGTGCAACGGATGCCTTCCAATTACCCACCACCTTTCCCTGATAGAGGATGACGGGATGGAAGATACCGAAACGGTTATGGGCTTTAGGCTCATGGATTTTGTCCAACGAAATCCAACGGCTCTTATAGCCGATAAGGTATTCATCGTATGGTGGAAGTAGGATGACCGGATTCTCCTCTGTGGTTGAGGCTGGCACATTTCTTCCTGCCAAAGAATCTTCTATAGAATGAAGTTTATAGATGAACAGAGTCTGCTCTTCCTTGGGGTGCTTTTTTATTTTTACTTCTTCAAGTTCTGAGGCAATCTGTTGTATTGCCGTTCGGTTTTGGGTGATGGATAAGCCTGTCCACCAACAGAAATCCTCAAAACTGGCAGGTGAATGGCTGCGGAAATAGTTACGGGCCAGGATAGCCAAGGCTTCACGGCTTGAAAGTTGCTGCTCTGTCTTGTCTTGAAACTTCTCTAATGTCTTGAATCTTCTTTCGGTCAAAACCCACGTGGCACTATTCCCTTGCATCTCACCGGAGATTAACAATCCCTCTATTTCTCCCCGTAGGAGAATCGGGTTGAGATGGGCAATATCGCTTGGAAACCCGAACTTAGCCATCTCTTCTCCGATACATTTCTTCGTAAGAGAACGGCCGTCGGCAAGTATTTCTTTGAGGGCTTCTGTTCCCTCCTGGTAATATTGTTCGGAAAAGTTGGTTTTATTGTAGCTCGGCCACGACTTGATGGTACTGAGATTTCTTTCGCGGCACAGATCCAGCATCCAGGGATAATCTTGGGCAGTAACTGCTTGTACGGTACAGCGCAACAAATGAAGACGCACAATCCTACCCGCAGAAAAGCTCTCTTTGACAGCCTCCAACTGCGGATTCTTCATTCTCATTCCGATGGCCCACCGGAATTGATTGTAGTCTTGGGCTTGCATCATTCCCATCCATTCTACCACTTCCTCTGCCTTCTCAAATTGAGGCCTCAAAAGTTGCTGGTTGTGAAGGCGAAAGGTTATAGCTTCTTTTAGATTCATCTGTTCCATAGCTGTCTTTTCTGGTGTAAAGATACATATAGTGTTTTATAATGTCTGCACAGTACGCATGTTTTTCATGATTACAGACATTCATAGTGTATATGATGTACCAATTATTCCACCTCAAAATGAAAAAGGAACGCTATCTTTGCCTCATCCGATAATTAGATAAGAAATAAATGAAATGAAGAAATTAATCTGTTTGTGGTTAGTTGCGGGAGTCATTCAATGCGTTTCCGCGCAGAGTTTCCATTCGTTGTGGAAAGATAATATGCCGAACAGCAAAGGCATTGCAGTAAAAGACAGTATTGCCAACGAACGGGTGTATCAGGTCGGTACGCCGGGCGTATATGTGTTTGAACCGTCGATAGCCGAAAACAAAGGAGTCGCTGTGCTGATTATTCCCGGTGGGGGATACGCCCGTTTGGCTTATCAGATCAGCGGATGGCAGTTGGCGAAGTGGTTTAATACTTTTGGAGTGACTGCTTTTGTGCTTAATCATCGTATGCCTCAGTCGCCCGATGTAAAGGTGGGGTATCGGGCACCGCTGGAGGATGCACAACGGGCAATGAGATACATCCGGTCGCATGCTGCGGAGTATGGCATCGATGTACATAAGGTAGGGGTAATGGGATGCTCGGCAGGAGGGCATCTCTCGGCCTGTCTGTCTACTTTTGCAGAAGACTGGGGGCGTGGGGGCGATGCGCCGGACAGGGAATCTTTCCGTCCGGATTTCACCATTCTTATTTCTCCGGTGATTTCAATGGGAGAAGTGGCACATAAGGGAAGTCGGGACAATCTGTTAGGTAAGAACCCGTCGGCGGAGTTGCTGCATCAATTTTCTTGTGACGAACGGGTGACAAGCCATACGCCCCCTGCTTTTATTGTTCATGCTACCAATGACGGTTCTGTCTCTTCACTCAATAGCATTCTTTATTATGCGGCATTGAAGCGTGCTGATGTAAAGAAGTCTGCTTTACACATCTTTCCGGAAGGAGGGCATAGCATTGCTTTGCGCAATAATCCGGGAACGACTGCACAATGGCCTGTATTGGCGGAAGAGTGGTTGCGGGAGATAGAAATGCTGTAGAAGTTTTGAACGTCACTCAATTGTGAGACGACCGTCTCACAATTGAGTGTCGAGCGTTTCATAGCTGTGAGATGATCGTCTCACAGTTATGAAACGGTAAAAACAAGCAAGAGTTTTGATAATAATATGTAGTTTGACGCTTTAGAACGACTACTCCTTTATCTTACCTGTAAATATGGTTGACAGAGTCTGCCGGTACTTTAGTAACAGAGCGGCTTTATCTCTTCTGCATCATCCACAATATGATCAGGATGAAAACTCTCCAGCTCGTTGCGTGGGCGGAATCCCCAAGTGACCCCGCAGGAGGGCACGCCTGCATTGATAGCAGTCTGCATGTCCACCCCTGAATCCCCCACGTAGAGGGTGTCTTCTTTTTGCACCTTAGCTATTTGCAATATATCTTTCACGATGGCCGGATCCGGTTTCACCGGAATGCCTTCGCGTTGGCCGAATACGGCGGTGAATCTGATATTCGGGAAGTAGTGGGCGACCAGTTTTTCCGTAGCCGCCTGATATTTGTTAGAGGCAACTGCCAATTGCATGCCGGCTGTCTGCAGGGTTTCCAATAATTCCGTAACTCCGGGATACGGGCGGCTCTTGTCGGCATTGTGCCGGTCGTAATAAGGCACAAACTTCTGGCGGACACGGAGCACATTCTCTTCTGTTTTCTCTCCATCGGGGAGTGCACGCTCAAAGAGTTTGTTGATGCCGTTGCCCACCATGAAGTTGTATTGGTCGGGTTTATGAGTGGGATATCCTAACGCTTTCAGAGCGTGGTTTGTACTGTCGGCCAAATCGGCAATTGTATTCAGCAGTGTTCCGTCCAGATCGAAGATAACGAGCTTTTTCATTGTTTTTCTGTTTTTATAAATGTTCTGCAAATGTAGAAAAACAAATATGCCCCTGCAATAGTTCATCTTTGCAGGGGCACGAATTTATGGGTTGAAGCGGATAAGAAAGAGTGTTATAAACTCTTTTTAAGATTATTTCCCGGTTATGCGGAACCAGTCCACATCCGCCCATCCGCCGTCATTGGTCGTTAGGGCAGGGCGGGTACAGAACATGCCTACTTTGGCTCCGATCCACTTCCCTTCTTTGGCTTGGAACGGTTTGCCTAACTTCCGGAACTTCTTGCCGTCAAGGCTGTAACTGAAATCGCACATCACCAGCAGATCGTGCCCGCCTTCGCTCTTACCGAGTTTCCGGCCGTCACTGCTGAATTTCACTTTCAGGTACACCGTACCGTCTTTCAGACCGGTTGCTTCGTTCACTGTTTCCGGCGTTCCCTTGTCTGCCTTCAGGCAGCTTATTTGCGAAAGCACCAGTCCGTTGTCTGTATTCTCAAGGATCAGTCCGGCATAGTCCATACCCATGACTACAAGGCCGGTACGTTCGCCTTTGTATTTGGCAGTCGGCTTGAAGGTCAGCTTCATGGTAGCCGTGAAGTTGTCGGACGGAGTCTTCTGAAGCAGCACATTGGCTACATCCCAAAGATTCTTGTATTCTTTTACTACCGGATAAGAATAGAGGCGCACATAGCTGTGATCGCCGGCATAATAGGCCCATTTCTCATTGATGTTGGCGTGCCATTGCCATTGCGGCGAGAGGGTGTATCCGTCAAATTCATCGCTTTCCTGCGGAGTACAGATCGGATAGGTCTTGCCCACATCGGGCTTTCTGTAGGTCAATACCGGTTCGCCACAACCGTCCCCGTCTTTGTCTATGCCGATAACGGGCCAGTCATTCACCCACTTCATCGGTTGCAGATGCACGATGCGTCCGTATGCCCCTACATCCTGGAAGTGCATAAACCAATCCTCACCGGTCGGAGTGTCTACCCATGCCCCCTGGTGAGGGCCGTTGACCGGAGTATCGCCTTGGGCTAAAACCGTTTTCCACTCATAAGGGCCGTAAACATTCTTCGACCGCAACACTACCTGCCAACCGGTAGGAACTCCACCTGCCGGATGAAAGATGTAATAATACTCACCGCGTTTGTAGAACTTGGGACCCTCACAGGTCTCGTGGGCTTCGTGTCCGTCGAATATGATTCTGGATTGTGTGATGGCTTTGGTTGCGTCTGAATTCAGCTCGCAGATGGAGATGACACTTTTGAGACCGGCACGGCTGCCTGCATAGGCATGTACGAGGTATACTTTGCCGTCTTCGTCCCATAAAGGACAGGTGTCGATGATGCCTTTTCCCGGTTTTACGAGTACGGGCTCCGACCATGGTCCTTTCGGATCACGGGCTTTTACCATGAACGCACCCTGGTCGGGATCTCCCCAGAAGATGTAGAACTCTCCGTCGTGATGACGGATGGACGGCGCCCACACGCGATTGCCGTGTTCGGGGCGTTCGGGAGTTTCGATGGGAGAAAGGGCGTAGGGGACGGCAGCGCCGATGATGGTCCAGTTGACCAAGTCTTTGGAATGGAGAATCTGCAAACCGGGCAGGCAGTTGAAGCTGGATGATGTCATATAGAAATCATCTCCTACGCGACAAGCATCCGGATCGGAATAATCGGCATAAAGAATCGGGTTCTTATAGGTCCCGTCTCCTTGGTCTGCAACCCAGACTTCGGACACGTAATTCTTCTGTGCCGTAGCGGAGAGGGTCATAAACAGGCAAAGGCTTAAGATCTGTGCTAATTTTTTCATGGATTGTTTTTTATTGTTAGTATGTTATCGGATTCCTGATTGCAAATATAGATGTTCCGGAGGAAAACGGGGATGAATAATCGACTGCTTTGGTGTATTTATTGTGCATTGTTGTGTAATAATTGATGTGCAGTGACAATCATATACAAAACCGCCCCTGCTTGCATTGATACAGACAGGGGCAGTTGCAAAGAAAATTCAAACAGACATTTATTTTATATATGCTTTGGCGGTTTCAGAAGAACCGTCATCCATGATTGTCTTGACGATGTTCAAACCTTTGGCAGGTTCGTTCAGTCTCATGCCGAGAATATTGTAATACTCTGTGGCTACTACCTGCTTTCCGGCTTCCGTAGAAGAGACTCCGCTCGGACCTGCGCTCTCCTTAACAGAAAGAAGATACAGATTGATTCCGCTACTTGCCGAATATACATAAATGGTGGTTGCCGCTCCGGTATAGGTGATCTCTTTTTTGGTGATTTCTCCCGGAGTAACTTCCATTGAACCTACTTCAACATCTTTACCACCGGCTGTTACCATCAGATTTCTTGCATCGCCGGAGCTGGAAGCATGCGTACCGATTATGGTGATTGTGGCATTTCCACTTATCGGAAATGATAAGACTCTCTCGGTCGGAGCACCGGTTTCTGCATCAAAGCTACCCGTACCACCCAATTTGAGACGCTGGGTGAAAGAGTAATCTTCAAATGACTTCTTGTTGCCGTCAATCGAGACTTTCTTTGCGGAAGATGCATGGATGGTCAGTTTGTCAATGGTGGTCGTTTCTGCTATGTCACCGGCCGTGAAATTACTGAAATTCCATTCTTGTGCATTTGCTGTAAATACACCGGCTACGAAAGCCATCGCGAGAAGTAATTGTTTCTTCATACTAATAAATTTTAAGTTATACAATGTGTTTTGGTCTTTATGGATGCACAAAGCTACGAAGCATATCTTCTTGCGATGGGTAATAATTGTCTGATCGGGTGGATAAATTGTTTTATTACCTGATTCTGACAACAATAGGGTGTTCCAGTCCTTCTTTCCACTCACGTATGTAAGCAAACCAGGCTTCCGGTGTCTTATAGCCGAACGTCTCTTTCATCGAAGTGAATGTGGTGTGATAGGAGAAATGATTGTCTCCTTTGGCTGTCAGTGTGTAGAGATAGTTCGGCTTGTCTTTTACTTCCGTCCCTACATATTTCCGGGGGATGCAGGTGGCGAGTCCTACGGTCTCTTTGGCGTATTTCACCGTATCGTTCACCGGCCAGTCTGTACCCCAGCAGCCGATCAGTCCCTTATGGTCGGAATAAGAAACCGAGCCTTTGATGTCTTGTACACCGGTGCAGAATACCTCGTCTTTGAGCGGTTCCTCGAAGAACGCATCTATTTGCAAGTCGCGGTGACCGGCATAAAGTGTATAGCGGGTCGTCATGTTCAGTTCGGAACCCTGATATTCCCAGTCGGTCACTTTGATTTCTGCAATGGCGCGGACGGGACCATAGGCAATGATGCGCTCTGTCAATGTACTTACTGGTTCAATGTGGGTGGCTTTTTTTCCGTTCCAGCCTTTCAGTGCCCCTACACCGCAACTGCCGCCTACACGCAAAACATCATCGCCGAAACCGCGTGCCAGTTGTTCGTCGGTAGGATAAAACTGCGACTCTTTGATTTCGAACCCCTTATTGAACTTTCCGTAGATGTCCACCGTCTGCTTGTGGTCGAAATAGAGGCGGTAGGCCACCAGTTCCGATTCGAAAGCCGGGCCGTGATGGTGCATCTGGTTGTAGATATTGGCATTGCCGGGGATGGTGACCGAATGCACCGGAACGTGTTTCCCCTTTTTGTCGCTTACCAGCATTTCTGCATATACTCCTGCCTCGTATTTTTTGTCGCTTTTCTCTGATGACAGGTTGACTGTCAGCGTTTTCTTTCCTTTTGCCGGGAGGTCGATGACAAATGCCAATTCGTCTGCACGACGGTCTCCGTCCAGGTCGTCGAGCTGGGATGGAATCTCCGTATTGCCGTCTGTGACAGTGGCGGATTTTATGCGGAATCCGGTGTTGAGTTCATTTAAATTGATGACTACGGGTTCGTTGCTTTTTGCCCGGTTCCAGGGATTGCTGACTTCTACGGTCAGTGTCTTTTCATTGGTCTGTGCCAGTGTCGCCAACGAGCACGAACAAAGGAAAAACAAAGGGATAAAAAGACTCTTTTTCATAACCTTTCTCTATTGTTTGATGATAAGTAAATTAGTCCGATTAAAAAGAAAAAGCAAGAAGGTTCTTGTCTTTCTGCAAATGTAGTATAAAAAAAGCAGGCAGTCCTGTCTGAAATGATTGAAGGACTGTCCGCTTTGCTGTTATGGAATGAAAAGT
>CAVCAX010000051.1:0-1546 GCA_963599995.1 Coprobacillus sp. CAG:698 | reverse complement strand
TTATTTGAAGTTCAGATTCACGCCTTTGGCATCAGCCTCTTTATAGGTCTTGCCGTCGACTTTGATCTTCTTGGCATTCTTCAATTGAAGCGTATGCCCGCCTTTTTTCTTCATCTCGATGCGTATGTTTTCCATTTGCACATTTTCGGCCTGGCTGATAACGGCGCCTTCGGCAGCTTCGGTGATGACTACATTCTTTACAGTGACATTCCGGATAGGCATTTCCGGCAATCCGTTGAAGAACATGGCACGTCCGGAACCTTTACAGTAAATATTCGAGATGTGGATGTCCCTGAATGCCGGAGTCTCCTCTGTGACAGGAGGAAGGTCGCTTTTGGTATTGGCCATACGTTCCTCTTCCGTCTCTTCGCCCGGACCTTTACCGCCATAGAACAGATCGAACAGCAGCGGCTCGTTCGGAATATTGATCATGTTGATGTTGCTGATGTGGATGCCTTCTACCACGCCGCCGCGTCCGCGGGTGCTCTTGAAACGCAAGCCGACATCGGTTCCCATAAAGGTACAATCGGCTACATAGATGTTCTTTACGCCACCGGACATTTCACTGCCTACGACGAAGCCGCCGTGTCCGTGCAGCACGGTGTTGTTTCTGACCAATACATTCTGGCAGGGCTCTCCACGACGGCGGCCGTCTGCGTCTTTTCCCGATTTGATGCAGATGGCATCATCTCCGGCATCAAACAGGCTGTTGATGATCAGTGCGTTTTTGCAGGACTCCAGATCCAATGCGTCTCCGTTTTGAGAGTACCAAGGATTGAATACCTTTACATTGTTTACAGTGATGTGTTCGCATGAAAGCGGGTGCAGACACCAGCTGGGAGAGTTCTTGAATGTAACTCCTTCCAACAGCACCTTTTTACTTTTTACGATATTCAGCAATACAGGGCGGAGCCACGGACGGATTTCATTCCATTCTTCATCGGTATTGATGCCTTCGGGAACATTGAAATCTTTGCAGGCCAACGCACCTTTCAGTGAGCCGGCTGTGGGGTACCATATTTTCCCCGCAGCATCGGTTACTCCCCCCGATTTGACAAGTTTGCTCCATTGGGACGCCGTCAGTTTGTCTTTCTTTACCGGTCTCCAACTGTCTCCCGCGCCATCGAATGTACCGTAACCCGTGATGGCGATATTCTCCGCATTACGTGCCGAAATGGGAGATTGGCAGCGGCGGGTTTCCAGTCCCTCGAATGACGTGCTTATAATAGGATAGGCTTCGAAATCATCGGTGAAAAGTATCAATGCATTGCGCTCGGTGTATAGATTTACGTTACTTAACAACACGATAGGGCCGGTCAGCCACAATCCTTCCGGAATGATTACTTTTCCTCCGCCTTTGGCATTCACTGCTTTTATCGCATTGTTGATTGCTTCCGTGTTGAGAAACTTTCCATCGTTTCGGGCACCGTAGGCAACGATGTTGACTTCATAGTCGGGGAAAACGGGCTGCTCTACAACGGGCATTTCGAATGGGAGATTGTTGTAAATGCTGTTGTCTATTAAAATATCCTCCTGAGCGCATATC
>CAVCAX010000050.1:0-9337 GCA_963599995.1 Coprobacillus sp. CAG:698 | reverse complement strand
GTTAAACAAACGATAACTTTGTTTAACCGGTAATATCCGTTCCTGCATTGTTTACATAAAAAAATAGGTATGATTCTTTTATAAATAGGGAAATCCCTATTATCCTTTGGGGAAAATCTCTCCCGAAAGATGGATACGTTACCTATCTTTGTAACGTGAATAAAAGGATTAATGGTAACCCATAAACCACAGAGATATGAAAAAAATTGTTTTTTTACTGTTGATTGCCTTGTGTCTTCCCATAGGGTTGATGGCACAGAGCTATGATGATGATCTCTACTTCATCCCTTCCAAAGAAGAGAAGAAGGAAACTGTACCCGTCAGGAAAGAGCCTGCTCAGAGAGAGGTCACGACGAATATTTATACGGCTCCCGGAACCGCTGTTGTGATTCAGGACCGGAAAGGGAACACGCGTGATGTGGATGAGTACAACCGTCGTTACGATGCGCGTGACAACGACTTCGAAATGGATAACGACACGCTTTATATAAGAGAGAAAGCCCAATCGGATCTGGACGGAGAGTGGGTGAACGGTGAGTTTGAGGGTTCTCAGGATGATTATGAATATGCCGAGCGTATCATACGTTTCCGTAATCCGCGCTTTGCCGTTAGTATCAGCAGCCCGTTCTATTGGGATGTGGTGTACGGAACGAACCCGTGGGAATGGAACGTGTACACCGATGGACTTTATGCTTATGCGTTCCCTACGTTCAGTAATCCGTTGTGGTGGGATTGGAGATACAATTCCTATGGTCCCGGTTGGGGCTGGGGATGGTCTCGTCCTTACTATGGATGGGGTGGTTACTATCCCGGTTACTGGGGTGGCTGGTATGGTGGCTGGCATGCCGGTTGGCATGGTGGTTGGCATGGCGGCTATTGGGGCGACCACTGGGGACACCATCATGGCTACTATCCCGGATGGGGTGGCGGTGGCCATTATTGGGGAAACAGTACATATACCAACCGACGTTCGTACGGATCATTGAGAGGAAGCTCTTCAGTACGTCGTGCAGACGGTGGACGTTCGCAAAGTGTACGCAGAGGAAGCACGGTAGATGCCGGACGCCGTTCAAGCAGCACAGGCCGTGTGGTCGGTACCCGTTCTTCTTCACGACCGGGAACTGTTACGCGCAGCGATGCTTCATCGACACGCAGAGGTACCTATACCCGACCGAGCAGTACGCGTAGTAGCAGCTCTTCTTACGACAGCAGTCGTGGCAGCAGCGTTCGTAGCAGCGGAAGCACCACTCGTAGCAGCGGTAGCAGCGTTCGGAGTAACGGTAGCAGTGTCCGTAGCGGTTCTTCTTCCGATGTATCTACGAGACGGTCTACATCTTCCGCACCGTCTTACAATCGTGGAAGTTCGACTTCACCTTCCAGAAGTTATTCAAGTGGAAGCACGACACGTCGTTCTACACCTTCTTCCTCTTCTTCCCGCAGTTATTCTTCTCCGGGCAGTAGTTCCCGTTCAAGCGGCAGCTATTCCGGTGGCGGTTCTTCTTCCCGTTCTTCATCGGGTGGTGGCGGTGGTTCCACAAGAAGCAGTAGAAGATAAAATGTTGTGTTAAAATGAAAAATTAAGCTTTATGAAGAATATAATAACAACTGCAGTATTGGCTGCCTTTACGATAGGTGTTAATGCACAAAGTGTGTATGATGCTGCGAAACTGACAGATAAGGATTTGAATGGGACAGCCCGTTTTGTAGGAATGGGTGGAGCTATGGGGGCTTTGGGAGGTGATATATCTACCATTGGAACCAATCCCGCCGGTATAGGCATTTATCGTAGCAATGATGTAATGACTTCATTTAGTTTCTCTTCTTATGGGATGGAAAGTAAATATGCCGGAAATCTGCTCAATAATGATAAGAATCATTGGTCGTATGACAATATCGGTTTTGTACTTTCTACTAAAATAGGCAACCGTACTCCGTTGCGCTATGTGAATTTCGGATTCAACTATAAAAAGACGAAATCCTTTTATAAGAATCTGTCCATGAGCGGGCTGATAGGAGAGTATGACGGACGTTATTTGTCTCAGACAAATTTTATGGCCCAGCAGGCTTATGATGCAAACGTGGATTTGGGTGCCAGAGATGTTTTTGACAATCCGGATGCCGGCTGGTTGGCAGCCTTAGGCTGGAACGGAGGCCTGATGAACCAGAAGGATGACGGCAGGTATGAATCGATTGTCTCTGATTACGTGGAATCCAATTATTTTTCAAAAGAAAGAGGTGGGATTAACCAATATGATTTTAATATCGCTTTCAATGTCAATGATCAGGCTTATTTTGGTATAACGGTTGGCGCTTATGACGTTAACTATGATAAATATTCCGAATATGATGAAGATTTTGGAACCGGTGCCGGCTACCTGCTTAAGAGTTGGAATAAAATAAGCGGTTCGGGATTTGACGTGAAATTAGGTGCTATTGTCCGTCCTTTCGAATCGTCTCCGTTTCGGATAGGAGCAGCTGTGCACACCCCTATATTTTATAATCTGACCTACACGACCAGTGCGCGGTTGGAAGCGGATGTGTTCTTGGACAATGATGATAAAACAACTCCTTTCGATGTGGATACTTACAATGAAGTAGGAGATATGAAGAGGGAATTCTCTCTTCGTACACCATGGACCTATAATTTGAGCTTGGGGTATACTGTCGGCAGCAGCCTGGCAATCGGTGCAGAGTACGAATACGAGGATTATTCGACAACGAGATTCATTTATCCCGAAGGGGACGAGATGGAGTATGAGACTGCTGAAGCTAAGTCTTGCCTGAAAGGGGCACATACCGTACGTATCGGTGCAGAATATAAGGTGATCCCCCAGTTTGCATTCCGTGCAGGATATAATTTTACTTCTACGGCTTTCAAGAAGGATGCGATCAAAGCGATTCCTACGAATTCGATAATGACGGATACGGGATTTTCAAATCCGAGATCGCGTAACAATTATACAGTAGGCATTGGCTATCGGGGAGAACGGTTTTATGCCGACTTGGCTTACCAATTCTCTACTTATAAAGAAGATTTCTATGCTTTTTACAATGAGTTTGAGACTCCTAAAGGAAGGACTTTGGTGACACCGGAGACGACGAAAATTACCAATACCCGCAGTCAGGTACTGTTTACTATCGGTGTGCGTTTTTAGTGGGAAGTTCCAATTGCAATAATAACTTTTATGTGTGAAAGAAATCCCCGGAGAATTTGCAGTGCTCCGGGGATTCTTGTTTCTTATAATGCCCTGTTGTATTCAGGGACTGTATCGCATCGATATCCTTCGTATTTAATACTCTATTTTGTCTTCTTTCTTCATCCAGGCTTCAAAAGCTTTTATCGCTTCATCGTGCAGCAATACTTCCGATGGCAATTTCCTGTCTTCCGGCTTCAGTTCCAGTTCGTCATAGATGAAAGAGTCGTCAAAGCCGATGTTTTTCGCATCGGTTTTATTGTTACCGTAGTACATTTTATCCAAACGGGCCCAATAAATTGCCCCCAGGCACATCGGGCATGGCTCGCACGAGGTATATATCTCGTAACCGCTCAGATCGAAGGTTTTCAGCTTTGCAGCCGCTGCACGGATGGCACTGACTTCGGCATGAGCTGTAGGATCGCATGAAGCAGTCACACGGTTCACTCCGGTAGCAATTATTTCTCCGTCTTTTGCAATGACGGCTCCGAAAGGGCCGCCGCCATTGGCTACGTTTTCGTTGGAAAGTTCGATTGCTTTCCGCATAAGTTCTTCTTTAGTCATTTCTTATTGATTTATTGAAGCTGTAAAAGTCATCATATCTTTCCCAAAATCTTATCCATCACCCAGTTTGTCAGCGTGGCACTTTCACCATCGCAGGTACAGACTGATTTTCCTAATAAGTGGTCTACTACGGCTTGGATGAGCGGTTGCTGCACATGCTCCGGGTTTTCGATGTAGAATTCTTCGCGTCCGCGTTCGGTGTGCAATGCGATGGGATCGAATGAGAATACGGAGAAGCAGATCATACCTTTGTCGCCAATGATTTCGATGCGGTCTTCCTTGGCGGAGTCGTGTGCCACGAAGCACCAGGAACCACTGCCGACCAGGCCGCTATCAAACTGGAAACAAGCGCTCAATGTATCTTCTGCCGGATAAAGTCCGCCACGGTTACTTTTGTATCCACTGGCTTCAAGGATACAGCCGAACATTTCCTGCAACAAATCTATCTGATGGGGAGCAAGGTCATAGAAATACCCGCCTCCG
Source organism: Coprobacillus sp. CAG:698 (assembly GCA_963599995.1). Classification (GTDB taxonomy): domain Bacteria; phylum Bacteroidota; class Bacteroidia; order Bacteroidales; family Bacteroidaceae; genus Bacteroides. The sequence goes on along the minus strand of CAVCAX010000050.1, from coordinate 5,096 downwards.
GCAATATCTGCCTGAACCCGCCAAGGCAAGTTGTCCCGGTTATAATCCAAGTCGCGGGGAGGCTGGGCGAAACGGATCTGTACATTGATTACGTTACCTATGGCACCCTCTTCAACCAATTCTTTTACTTTGATGAAATAGGGGAGATAACGGCGGTAGTATGCCACAAAGCAGGGCACTCCAGTTTCACGCGAGATGCGGTTGATACGCGTACACTCCTCGTAGGTGACGGCCATCGGCTTTTCTATGTAAGCCGGTTTTCCCGCCTTCATGGCCATAATGGCATAGGTGGCATGTGATGAGGGAGGGGTGGCGATGTAGATAGCATTTATTTCCGGATCGTCGATAAGTTCCTGGGCATCGTCATACCATTTTCTGATACCTCTCTCTTTAGCATAGGCTTCTGCCTTGGCACCGTCGCGGCTCATTACAGCTACGACTTCCGAACCTTCTACTTTTTGGAATGCCGGACCGCTTTTTTTCTTTGTCACTTCACCGCAACCGATAAAGCCCCATTTAATAATCTTTTCACTCATATACCTATCTTATTTTTAATGAGACAAAAATAGGCATAAAAAGTGGAATTAAGACTATTTTCCGTTCAATTCATCTTTCACAGACACAGCTCTTTTATTTATCCCTCAATCTGATGCAACGGATCGTACAGCGCGGTCTTTCTTCTATCGTTGGCGTGCTCAAGCTATTTAACGGGATAATATTTATGCATTATTTCTTTATACTCTTTTCCCCGGCGAAAGTCGGTAAGCCATGCGTTCAGGCTATCCAGCAGGACGGGTGATTGCTTGCTTACTCCCCAAGAGTAAAATTGCGTGAAGCTGATATCCGTACTGATATCCAGTTGGGGCAGTGAATCTATGGCCGCCCGTGCAATACCCTCATCGCAGACGGCATAGTCGATGTCTCCGTGAGCCACCATGGCGATCAGTTGTTCCGAGCCGTATTTCTCTATCTCACTGACATAGATCGTATCCCCGATTTCATCGCCCAGGTTATGGATGCGAAGGATGGACGGAGAGCCTTTTACGACATGCAAGGTTCGCCCTGCCAGGTCGAGTTGGTTTCTGATAAAGAGCGAATCGTTTTCGGAGGCCGCCTTTCGTTGCACCAATACCTGTTTACTCAAGATGATGGGTGAGGTGAGGAGCAGCGAGTCTTTCAATTCGCTGGTGGCCGGAATGCCGTATGCTATTACATCGTATTTTCCGGTCTCGAGTCCTTGCAGGCGTTGGTCAAAACTCATGACCGGAGAGACTTGTGCCTGAATACCTTTGTCGCGGGCAAAGGCTTCTATCAGTTCATAGTGGAATCCGCTCACCGTGTCGCCATCAACGAAGAAACTGATGGAATTATATTCTGTTGCCGCACGGAGAATGCCGTCTGCCGCTATTTCCGCATAATCGCGCGGATGTCCTTCCGCCTTTTCCTTTTTTTGAGGCCAGAGAGCAAATACGAGAAAGCAGACAACGGCAATAAGCAGGTATTTCAGACATTTCCTTTGAGTAGGTTTCATAGATGTATGAGGGTGGGGTTAATGAAATAACGTAGAGCAGGACTAATCGTAGAAATTCCAGGATACGCCAAATTTCAACAGTCGGGGATTGATGGGATAATGAGGGGCATAGAATGCATTCGGACGATTGATCAATCCGTCGTTCACGTGATACATCATAACGAAGAAACGGGTCCGTTTCAGATGAATATTGGCATACACATTGACAATGGGATAACCGCCTATCTCTACTTGATCATCGGTGGGCTGCAGATAGAACTGCCCTGTGGCAGGCATGTAAGCCGGTGCGTGGTATTTGGTAAAGTAGCGTGCATCGGCGCCTAATTGGACGCTCAGCACCTTTTTTGCCAGTTTGAAATCCATATACAGGTTGTGGTATAAGGAGAGGTCCGGCAAGGGCAGGACGGTACTGTTACTTGATTTTTGCCAGGTAACCTCATTGTCCAGATGAAGAATTCCAAGTTTGAAATCTTGAGATAGCGTGGCCGAAAGTACTTGGATGTTACCGCCGAATTGTTCCGGAAGAGCTTGCTGGTTGAAATACGTGTAGTTCTTGATGTTTTCTACACCGGCTTTCAGGTTCGTTCTCCAATGTTCGATGTTCAGTTCTCCTTCTATGCGTGTACGGAATTCTTTATCCATATTATCATCATCCCAATAGAAATGTTTGGAGTGGTAATGCCGCATGTAGAAGGAGGGCAATGTATTGCTTACCGAAGCACGCGCCATCAGGCTGACCGTGTCTTTTCCCAAACGGAAATTCAGATCGAGACCGCCGTTTACTTTGAACTGTCCGATGGCTTTGCCCAATAATCCCACTTCGCCGATGGCATGATAATGAAGAATGCTGCCTTGCCGTTTGGATAATTCACCTCCTGCAAAGACTTCATTTTCGATATAGCGGTCTGTGCTGACCGAGTCTTTATTCATCAGCTCGTATTTACTTAATTTGTGTGAGATGAAACCGGTCAGTCCGGCTTTGGCGTATTTGTTGAAACCCTCGAGAAGGGAGACTCCCAATGTGTTTTTTACCCCTATGTAGGAGGTGGAATCATCAACGATATAAGGAGTACCCGGCTTGATGTATGTATGCTGGTAATAATCTTTCAACTGGTCTTCTGAAGTAAACTTATGTTTGCTCCACTCCAACTGCATCGTATGGATGAAACTGGTGACCGGAACAAACTCTTTCGCAGGTGGCAACGTGTCGTTTTCTTCTTGGGGCAGGTCACGGTGAAATCCCAGTTTGTAGCGTTGTGCCAGAAAAATATAACTGTCTGAATTTCGGGAAGTAGCCGTACTCATGACCGTGGGCATGTTGATCGATTCATAAGTTTGCTGCCCGCCGGATACGGCTTCGGGGTCTTTGACATAGTTGTCGTCCGTGATACCTCCGTTCTCATTGTTCTTGAGATAGTTGTAACTGTATAGCAATGTCCCTTCATACCGCTCTCCCAAATAACTGATGAAAGGAGCAGCGTTGAAGAAAGAGGTGCTCGAATGGCTGTAATATCCCCGTCCGTATAAGTAGTCGATGTTGAAGCCGAAAGCCATCTGCTTATTTACATTGACCGAGAAGTAGGCTTTAAAACGTTCCTCGCCGTTTACTTTGCTACCGGCTTTATAATATGTCAGGTTGGTATAGGGAACGTTACTGTTGGTGAAATTGAATTCATCCGGCCGTACGAAGAAGAAGGAGTAGGGCTGCATGAACATGGTTGGCTCCGGTGTAGCGTCACGGTCGAAAAAGATACGGGATATGCGCGGGGCACCCATATTGGACAGGTAGTTATAGTGTCCTGTCATGCCTTCCGTAAGATTGGTGTTCTGGAAGTTCAAGCGTAATGTATCGGCTGGTATACGGGTTACATTTCCCAAATTCTCACTGATGTGCCACATGTAGAGCTTGGGAGGGAGTCCCTGTACCTCTACGTTGCTGCTGTCCGGATTTTGCGGACGCATGGCGGGATCAATCTGGTTACCGTATTGGTCTACGATATTACCGAATTCATCTGTCTGGTCGTTGTATGGATTTCTGGGGCTGACTTGCGCTTGGATCGCCAACTGACCAACAATAAAAAGTAATATATATGTAAGTAGGAATCGTCTCATAATTGGGCGCAAAGATAGCATAAAAAAAGAATTTGCTTACGTTTGATTTGCTAATAAAGCCGAAGAAACAGCTAAAAAACTGTATCTCCGGCTTTATCTCAGCCATTATCGCATTTGTAATACACTATCTGCCTTTGATGAATCTCCTACAAACTCACGGTCATCGGTCAAAGATTCAATGCTGGATTTCCCAAAGAGCTTGATAAATCGGTCAATGATATCTATCTTCTCTACGTGTTGGAGTTGTCACGCTTGGGCTACAGACGAAAAGGATAGGAAAGGCTACTCCTTCATAAATGACTCCTAACGTCAACGTAGTGATACCAGTATGACCGGACTGTCAATTGGCTCTATCCATAGAAAAAATCAAAATCAAGTGTATAAGAGGACATAAAATGCTGTATCCTGCATGCGCAGGATACAGCATCAGAACCACTTTCAAAAGCAGTTGAGAACTAATAAAAACTTACTGTTTATACCTTACATAACGCTAAAATCATAAGTGATATAAACTTTATTTAGGCCAAATTCATACTTTCGGCGAAAAAACATTCAGCTTGTCAAATAATTCACTATTTTTGTAGTGAACCTTATGATTAGTCTTTATAGAAAAAAAACATTAAACTTTTCTTTAAAGGTACTAATTTCTAAGGTTTAATACAAGGAGTGTTAAAGATAATTGTATGACAATCAATATGATGTCTGGCTTTTGTTATGTAATTAAAATATCTGACGAGTCGGTTTTGGTACCTAATATGAAAGGTAAAAGGTGTATTCAGTCACTCGATGGATATGAAGTAAAAAGCATGAAGCATTTCATGTCAGATTTTAATGAATCACAAAATTTATAATCAAGTCTTACTATATTCTTTTTAAGTGACTTTTAGTATGAAACGTTTAAATAATGAACGCATAAAAAATTGTAGCTATCGACCTTTAGTTGAGGGATTAAAATTGATGGCAAACAATAGTTCCTCACCAATATATCAGTTGACAAAGACATACAGGTTCGGTCAAAGAACTGCAAATTATACAGGAATTTTTTATAATGATTCATTATTGGCAAGAGAATCACACGAATACAATGATATTCCATCTATGTGTAAGGTTTTAAGTAAGGATGGTGGTCCAACTCTTATACTTACAGATATGCCTTCGGGTGATAGCTCCCCCCAATTTGCCATAGATATGACTTCTTTCATAACTGGGAACATATTGAATGACAACAAGAATAAAGAGATTGCTATACTAACGTGTTTGAAAAAAACGACTCATGCTTTACAAATGACAATTACTCAAGAGATTGGCACACAAAAAAATATTATTATTGACACTGTTGCTAGAGTTCAAGGATTAACAACAGATATAACAATATTTTTTGTCCCTGATTATTCTTACATTAGGACTCTTGACCCTCATTTGTTCAATGTAGCTACAAGCTGTGCAAGAGAAC
>CAVCAX010000049.1:0-10013 GCA_963599995.1 Coprobacillus sp. CAG:698 | reverse complement strand
CGTTGCGGGTTGTTGAATATCTCTTTGACTGCCAGCAGGCGGAACATGTAGCGCGATGTCTCTTCTACCAGCCAGAGATCCATGGCATGGTCGGCCAATTGTTTGTCCAATTGTGCGGTGATACGTCCTTGTCCAGCATTGTATGCAGCAGACACCGCCATCCAGTCACCATATTTTCCGTAAGCCTGTTTGAAATATTTGCAGGCGGCAGCAGTTGCTTTCTCCACGTTATAACGCTCATCTATATTGTCGTTCACTTCCAGACCGAATTCACGTCCGGTAGCCGGCATGAATTGCCATAGTCCGGCTGCTCCCGCCGGAGAACGGGCGATAGGATTAAGGCTACTCTCGATAACCATCAGATACTTGAAGTCATCGGGGACGCCATTGGCTTTCAATATCGGTTCTACGATGGGAAAGTACCGGTTGGCACGTTTCAACATCAACATGGTAGTAGAGTGCATGTAGGTGAAGGACATCATCTCCCGGTCCATCCGTTCACGGCGGTCGTACCGGCGCAGGTCAATGGCTTCGCCGTTGAAAGTAGCTTGTTCGGGAACACTTGGCGGAGTGACACAATAGGGCACTTCGGATTTTACCGAATACGGTTCGGCAGGTAGAATACTACTGATAAGAGTCGGGATAATGGCTCCGGTACAGACTGCCAGAGCAATGCTTAAAATTAGAGTAATACGTTTTTCTTTCATTCTATAAATCGTTGTTCAATGCGGCGCATGCATTCATATAGCTATGAGTTGGCCATTCCTGTGCAAAGATAATGCAAACGAGCGCAATGAAAGTTTACTTTCAAATTGCCGAGTGCAGCTTATCTTCTGCAAAGATAAGCTCATTTTGGCAGCTTCAAAGAACTTTTTGTGCTTTTGATATGTTTTGTACTATACATTAACAACAGTTTACGTCACATGAATAATTTCACCGATAGCACAGCCGTACAATTTGCCAGAGGGACAGACCGTAGCACGATCGATCATCTCGATATACCCCGCTATATGGGGCGTTGGTACGAAATTGCCCGTTATGACCATCGTTTCGAGCGGGGAATGTCCGGGGTTACGGCTACTTACGGGCTTTCTCCCGATGGCAGTATCCGTGTGTTGAATGCCGGATATAAACGGGATACGTATGGCAGAAGTAGGTTCCGGCGTGTCGTGGGTCGTGCAAAGATTCCCGATACTACCAGACCGGGACGTCTGAAAGTCTCTTTTTTCCTTTGGTTCTATTCCGATTATTATATACTCGAATTGGATCGGGAGGAATACAACTACGCACTGATAGGCAGTAGTTCCGATAAATATTTATGGATATTGAGCCGGACTCCCCAATTGCCCGAAGATGTGAAAAGGTTATTACTGGCTGCCGCACTACGTCGGGGATACGATACAAGCCGGTTACTGTGGATCGATCAGACAAGATACATTTAAAAAGAACAGATTTATGGATTATGAAATCAGACATCAGGATTAAAGCCGAAGGCTACCTGTATGTATGCCATAGCATGGCTGAAACATCGTCCGGAAGCATTGCCTTGCCGAATCAGTTTGTTTTTACCGGTAGCCGTTTCCATAACCAACGTGGAATCATCCGCCAGAAAAAGACGATGACAGCATATCTCCAATTGATAACTGCCACCCGTTGTTTGCGATTGAGAGCCCGCACAATGTGTATCCCTACTTTATTTACATTCATTAGTAACGGGTATTTTTTCCCATCATTCAGTAGTTCGGTTGACACAAATCCCGGGCGGATATCCGTGAAGCGGATGTTTAATTTCTGCATATTCGATAGTTGTTCGAGAGCGTCTATGTAGGTATTCTGAAACCGTTTGGTAGCCGAATATGCCGGAGCAACTCCCAGCCCCTTGGTACCTGCAATGGAACTGATAACTGCCAGGTGTCCGTTCCCTTGTTGCCGGAAATACTGAAAAGCGGCAGTAACCATCCGTACGAATCCATCGACATTGGTACGCACCGTGTTCAGTTCGATGTCAGCATTTAGTTCCATATTCTGATACCCCACACCGGAACTTAAGAGAAACAGATCCATACCACCTAATTTTGTGATGAGGCTGTGCAACTTCTCCGTAGCATCCTCCTGCGTCACATCCAGTGCTTCCACTTCTATATTGTCAGGGGCAATTGTACGGAATGCGTCTAACGCAACTTTTCGCCTGCCGGCAACTCCTATTTTCCATCCCTGCAACAGTAATTCTTTGGCAACTTCTTTGCCTATTCCGGAAGTAGCTCCTATGATGATTGCCCGCTTCATTATTTGTTTTTATATGATTCGTATTTTTAATTGCCAAAGATAACTATTATAAAGCAATAATATAAGTAATGGTACTATCTTTTATAGACCGAACAGATGTCTTATTGCCGCCCACGGAGCATAGAACAGCATGCGGGGACCGGAAAAGCGCATTACTTTCCGCATTTGTTCGCGCATGGCAGGTTTGTAGCAGTGCACGGTACATTGCTTGCAGGAACTTTTCTTTTCACCGAAAGGACAACGGTCCAACCGTGCATGGGCATAATGCAGCAGTTCTTCACATGCCGGACAGAGAGTCCGGTTCTTCTCTTTTTTGCGGCAGTAGAGGCGGATCATCAGTTCTACAGTCCTTTTTTCACGGGAGATACGGTTCTTATTCAATTTTCATTTTTTTTAGGAGGTGCAAAGATAGGCATCCTGTTTTAAAAAGGTGTATATTTGCACCCCGAAATTAAAAGTGTTGTTATATGCGTATAAGCAATAAAGCGAAAGGGGTTGCTTGTGGAGCCGTAGCTGCTGCCACGTATGGTATGAATCCGTTGTTTACTCTTCCTCTGTATAAAGAAGGGTTGAGTGTGGATTCCGTATTGTTTTACCGGTATGCATTTGCCGTGCTTATTTTGGGTATCCTGATGAAGATACAAGGACAGTCGTTTGCATTGAAAAAGAGCGAAGTGCTTCCGCTGCTGATAGGAGGGTTACTCTTTGCAGCCTCTTCACTGCTTTTGTTCATAAGTTATAAGTATATGGATGCGGGCATTGCATCTACCATTCTTTTTGTATACCCGGTGATGGTGGCGGTCATTATGTTCCTGTTCTTTCATGAAAGGATATCGTTGCTGACTATATTTTGCATTCTTATGGCACTTGCGGGCATCGGCATGCTGTATAAAGGGGATGGTGAAGAGACACTCAGCCTGATAGGGATGGTACTGGTGATTTTCTCATCCTTATCCTATGCCATCTATATTGTCGGTGTCAACCATTCCACTCTCAAAACCATGTCGACAACCAAGCTGACTTTCTATGCCTTGCTTTTCGGACTGTCCATTTATGTGGTCCGGCTGAATTTCCTGACCGAGCTGCAGGCCGTCCCCTCTTTTTCGGCATGGATCAATATACTGGCAATAGCCTCTCTGCCTACCGCTGTTTCACTCATCTGCACGACCATCTCGATACATAACATCGGTTCTACCCCGACAGCCATTTTGGGCGCATTGGAACCCGTCACCGCTCTCTTTTTCGGTGTGATGATTTTCGGCGAACAGCTTACTCCCCGCCTTATCTTAGGAATACTGATGATATTGGTTGCCGTGACTTTTATTGTTGTGGGGAAGCCGGTTGCGGAACGCATGAATCATGTGTTTCTGCATCTGCTGCGTCGTCATTGATATACAAAAAAACGGTACTTCGATTCACATCGCAGCACCGTTACAACACAAACACAAAATAAAACACGACAAAACTACTATGCAATCTTACCTGTCTATGCCGGGGAGGCATACGGTTGCTTCATTATGGATATTCGCATAGGCATAAAGAGCCTCAGGCTGATTTGCATAATAATAAACACATCAGATGACTTTTTGTTCAAAAAGAATGCATCAAAATGATATTTTTATGATGAAGGGAGGAACTTTCATTGGTAATATTTGCAATACTGAGTAAATAGAATTTATTTTGCAAGCAATAAGAAACAGTTTTGAATCTACCGTCTGATGATTTGGGATGAGTTTTCGAACAGGAAAACCGCTCAGGACATAGGCGAAAGCCAATCAAAAGGATATTTGTAGAAATTCAAAGACAGTTTCTGACTCCATCGGAAAGTTCAGTGATAATCCTGTTTCAAATAGATTGAAAATATATGTTGCATCATTTTGCCCGGCCTGTTGTTCACATTGCTTTGCCCGAACAATTTACATTCCCTTTTCATTATACCCCTCATCCGCTGTGTGTCATGGCGGCCGAAGAGGTACAGGCTTACATCGCGGCGCGGGACGACTGGCAGGAAGAATTGCGTGAGGGGAAGATGTTCGGGGTGCTGATTGTGCAGACCGAAGAGAATGAGATTGGGTATCTGGCTGCTTTTTCCGGTAACCTGGCCGGTAAAAATCTGCATTCATTCTTTGTCCCTCCTGTATACGATTTGCTGCAGCCGGATGGTTTCTTTAAAATAGGGGAGGAAAACATATCGGCCATTAATGTACGGATCGGGAAGTTGGAGCAGCATCCGCATTATCAGGATTTAAAGAAGAAATTGGAGGAAGAGATACATGCGGGCAAGCGTGAGACTGAGAAAGCCAAGGCGCTTTTGAAGGTTGCCAAAGAAGCACGGGCACAGCGGCGGAAACAACATCCGGATGAGGAGGAACAAGCTGCCATGATACGTGAGAGCCAGTATCAGAAAGCCGAGTTAAAGCGGCTGGAAAAGTATTGGAAAAACAGGGTGGCTGTCCTGCAAGCAGAAGTCGGTGCATACGATGCGCAGATAGAGTCACTTAAAAGAGAAAGGAAAAAACGTTCGGCTGAACTGCAGCAAAAGCTTTTCGAACAGTTTAAGATGAGGAACGGACTTGGGGAGGTGAAGGATTTGTGCGAGATTTTCGAACAGACGGTGCAGAAGACTCCTCCTGCCGGATCCGGTGAATGTGCAGCTCCAAAGTTGTTACAATATGCTTATATACATGGACTGAAGCCGGTTGCCATGGCCGAATTCTGGTGGGGAAATTCTCCTAAAACGGAGATCCGGCATCACGGTTGTTATTACCCGGCCTGTAAAGGAAAGTGTGGACCGATACTGCAACACATGTTGAAAGGATTGAATGTGGAGCCCGACCCGCTATCAAAGAGTACATGTCACGGTGCAGAGCTGGAGATTCTTTTTGAAGATGACTGGCTGTTGGTGATCAATAAACCGGCAGGTATGCTTTCCGTTCCGGGAAAGGGAAGTGCCGATTCGGTGTACAGCCTGGTGAAGAAGTTGTATCCGGATGTTACGGGACCGGTCATTGTGCATCGGTTGGACATGGCGACTTCCGGCCTGTTGCTGATAGCCAAAACCAAGGAGGTACATCAGCATCTTCAGGCACAGTTTAAGAACCGCACGGTGAAAAAACGCTATGTTGCTTTGTTGGACGGCACTCCTGTGCAGGACGAAGGGGAGATAAACCTGCCGCTTTGTCCGGACCCTTTGGATAGGCCCCGACAGGTGGTTCATGGAGAAGCAGGTAAGCCTGCCGTTACCCGGTATAAAGTTCTTGAAAGAAAAGGGAACCGGACGCGTGTTGCTTTTTATCCATTGACGGGACGCACACATCAGTTACGTGTGCATGCCGCCCATCCTCTCGGATTGAACTGTCCGATAGTAGGTGACGAACTTTATGGGAGAAAGGCGGAACGGCTTTATCTGCACGCCGAATATTTAGAATTTATACATCCTGTATCGGGCCGGGTGATGAAGTTTGAAAGGAAAGCGGAGTATTGATAAGTCTGTTTGTTTCTAAAACAGTTCCTTACTTTTAGCTGATAACCAGAAGATTTTTTATAGTTTTGCAGCTATCAATCAAATGAACCTTGTCATGTCAAAATCGAAATATTTCTTTCTTTTGCTTATCTGTCTGTCGGCTTCGCTCGGTGTCCGCGCCCAGTTTATGAATTATGGTTCGGATCCGGCCCGTTTTAAATGGAATATCGTGCGATTACCGCACTACAATCTGGTTTATCCGCAGGGTACGGATTCCATGGCTTATCATTATGCACTTTATCTTGAAAATGCCTATCCCCATATACAGAAGACTATCGGTAAGCCGATGAAAGCCCGCTTCCCCGTTATTCTTCACCCGGCCAATATGCAGCCTAACGGCATGGTGTCGTGGGCTCCCCGCCGGATGGAACTTATCACCACTCCTTCTTCCGACCTGGGAGTTCAGAGGTGGGACAAGCATCTGGTGCTGCACGAGTCACGTCATGTGTTTCAGACCGGAAAGGTGATGAACGGGATTTTCAAGCCTTTCTATTATCTGATAGGTGAGCAGGCGGCGGGCGTTGCTGCCTTTTTTATGCCGGTCTGGTTTCTGGAAGGTGATGCGGTAGGTACCGAAACAGCCCTGTCTAACGGTGGCCGGGGACGCCTACCGGAGTTTAATATGGCTTATCGTGCACAAATGTTAGGTGGGGATAAGTTTTATTCTTTCGATAAATGGCTGCTGGGCTCGTACAAGAATTATACCGGTACATATTATGCGTTGGGGTATGATCTCACTTCCTATGCACGGCAACGGTACGGAAGCGATATTTGGGATAAGACGACCGGACGCTATGTCCGTAATGTTTTCTTTGAGGGGTCGTTCAGGCATTATACGGGAAGCGGTTTTAAACGGCTCTATCAGGATACTTTCGATTATCTGCGGAAGGAGTGGGAACGGCAGGATACTTGCAGGCTCGTTCCATTCTATCACTCGCCCGATAAAAAAACTTATACTTCTTACAGGTATCCCTGTGTGGTTGATGATTCTACGGTGATTGCCGTTAAGTCGGGGTTGAAAGATATCAATTCGTTGGTGATGATTGTCAATGGGAAAGAGAAGCGGTTGAGTTATATCGGCAGTATCAATAGCCGTCTCGACTACCGTAACGGGAAGGTATACTGGACAGAGATCGTTCCGGGTCTTCGCTGGACACATGAGAATTATTCCGTGTTGAAGTGCTATGATTTGAAAGAGGGACGTATAAAAAATATCACTCCCCGACAGCGTTATCTCTCTCCATCGGTGGATAAAAACGGGAAAGTGGCTGCTGTTTCACGGACCACGGTCGACGGGAAGAACCAGCTTGTACTGGTGGAACTCGAAGATGGCAAAGAGCTGTTTGTTTTTCAGGTGCCGGGCAATGCTTTTATTAAAGAACTCACATTTACGGAGCAGGATGAAGTGGTAGCAGTGGTAGTTACGGATGCCGGAATCAGCTTGTTGCAGTTTACCCCTTCTTCCGGACAGTGGAAAGAGCTGTTGAGCACAACTTCTGTTAATATTACCTCTCCCGTCTGGAAAGACGGACGGATTTACTTTGAGTCCGGGGCGAATGGAACGAATAATCTATATTGCTTGAATCCGGCAGACCGCCGGGTTTATCGTTTGACATGCGCACGTTTCGGTGCTTTCGATCCTTCTTTTACGCATTCGGGAGATCGTCTGTTCTTCGCCGATTATCAGGCAAACGGTTACCGGATCGCTTCTCTTCCGGTAGATAGCCTCTTTGCGGAGAAGACAGATTTGAATCGTCCGGTCTCTATGCCCTTTGTGGAGACATTGGCGGGGCAGGAGAGTTTCAATTTGGATTCGGCCCGTTTGGAACCGGTGGATTTTCAACCCACGCGTTATCGGAAAGGCGTGCACACTTTTAAGATTCATAGTTGGGCACCTTTCTATTATGATGTGTCCGAAGCTATGAATACGAGTGCTTCCGATCTGAGTACGATCGTTAAGCCGGGGGCGACCATTATGTCACAGAATACCTTGAACACGGCTATTATGCAGGCAGGTTGGTATTACGATAAAGGTCACCATCACGGCAAGCTATCATTTACTTATCAGGGTTGGTTTCCCGTCATTGATGTGGCTGCCGATTATGGGGATAAGGCTATCGATATGGCTTGGACTCAGAATGACGAGGGACAACTGTTGATGCGGGGATATTATACCGATCGTACTTATCTGGAAGCTGAGGCCCGGGTTTATCTCCCGTTCAACCTGACCCGTAACCATCGTGTACGCGGCATACAGCCTGCGGTGAGTTATTATTATACGAATAACCGGTATCAAGAGTCCGGTAGCCGGGAGTTTCATGCTTTCCAATATGTATTGCCGGAGATTTTGTTCTATAATTACCGACGGAAAGCGCAGCGGGATATTCTGCCCCGTAGCGGTTACCAGCTTCGCTTGCAGTATCTCGCAACTCCATTCAACAAGGAGAATTTCGGTGCCCTTTATGCAGGCCGGTTAACGACTTACTGGCCCGGCATTCTCCGCAATCATGGGTTGATGCTTCGTTTCGGATATCAGTATCAGGAACTTGACGGCAAGGCTTTATACCTTCCCAAGCACTTACTGGAGAAGCCGAGAGGATACAATTTCCAGTATCAGACACACCAGCAATGGGCGTTCAAGGCGGATTATGCCCTGCCTCTGTTTTCTCCCGATTTGAGTATCGGTCCTTTGGTCTACATCCGGAGAATGCGAGCCAATCTGTTCTATGACTTGTCACGCAACCAAGCCTATAGCAAGGGTGCATGGACCACTCAAAGCTCTTTCGGAACAGACCTCGTATTCGATTGGAATGTATTGCGGATGAATTATCCGATCACAACGGGTGTGCGGTTGACCCAGCCGATTGATTATGGAAAATTTCAGGCTGAGGCGTTATTTTCTATCAGTTTCTGATAACCGGATTGTCTTTGTATCTTTCCTGTACAGGGACTACTTTTACATTTTTCCAAATAAACGGGCTGATTATCTCTTTATTACATTCGGGTTTCTTTGCTTTGATATTCAAGTTCTCGAAAGTAAAGTTTGTCAGTTTATACTGGTCGGATTGGCTGACATGGAAGAATACGTCGCATTCCAAGTCAATATTACGCAGGGTCACATGATCGGAGTAAGACATCGGAATCTCCTTGCGATCCTTGAGGTCGAAAAACTGTGTCCATGGTTTGATATATAGGAAACTCTTGGCATCACCCGTGATGTCTTCTACGAGGATATATTCATATCTCTGTGGGGTATCCGGACGCATTTTCAGCCATAAAAGACGGGTCGCATTGTTGATTTTGCAACGGCGGAGGATAATGTTACGGTTATGGATGGATTCGCTTCCGCACGTCAGGCCACTGTGGCAGAAACCATAGGTGCAATCTTCTATAATGATATTGCTGTTACCGCCATTATTGGGATCTTGATCCGCCCATGGTCCTTTGCCGCCTTTCAAGGCAATGGCATCGTCATTTACTGATAAATAGCAGTTTTTCACCAGTACATTGCTGCAAATATCTATATCGATACCATCGGTGCTCGGAGCCTTTACCGGAGTGGCGGGGGAGAAAATGTGCAGGTTCAATAGCTTCACACGGTTGCAACGGTAAAGATGGGTAGTCCAAAAAGGAGAGTTGATAAAGCTGACACCGGAAATTTGTACATCGTTACTATTAGAGATGTATAACAGCCGTGGACGCAATTCGTCCATATTTGTACATTTGGGTATCACTTTACGGCGCAACCAGAAGGATTTCCAGTAACGCAGTCCGTTACCGTTGATGGTTCCTTGTCCGGAAATCGTAAATCCGTCCGCTTTATCGGCGTTAACCAATGCGGCAAAGTATGGCAAACTCTGTCCCTCCATGCGTGTATCGATAATAGGAAAGTTGCTGATGTCATCGCTTCCTTTCAAAACGGCATCTTCCTCCAGATACAGATGGGTTTTCGGTTTGAAGAAAAGAGAACCACTGAGGTATGTACCTTTCGGGATGATGATAACGCCACCTCCCTGTCGGGAGGCCCGGTCGATGACCGATTGGATTTTCTCGGTCTGGAGAAGGGTGCTGTCGTTGACGACACCGTATTCGAGAATGTTATATTTCTTGCCTAATGTATTGATATTGACAACTTCATTTTGTCTGAACCAGTCAGGAATGGGAGTTCCGTCCGGGAATTGTTCTTCACCGGACAATTGTAATC
>CAVCAX010000048.1:0-3434 GCA_963599995.1 Coprobacillus sp. CAG:698 | reverse complement strand
GGATAACAATGAAATAACTGTTCCAACGGACCCAATAAGTTCGCGCAAAGTCATAATGTGTCCCGATTTTGTTTCCGTTTTCATTTTGTCGAACAATGTGCCTGCCTCACAAACACTGAGAGTTTCTTTTCCACTCTCGCTATCTTGCCTGATAAAAGTAATATTCATTCTATTTTTATCTATTTTCTACAATCGGAATTTATTGTTTTAATTCCTGTAAAGATACGCTATAAGCTTCCGGAAAGCAAGCATTTCTCCTGATTAATATCCGCATTTTATTTGTATTACACTCAGATTTGATGTATCTTTGCTTAATAGTTACCAGAAGCTCACCAGTGTGAACAAACAAGCTATCAGTTGTAAACAAAAACGTTAACAAGTGTAAGCAATCTTATTCACAGCAGTGAGCCCCTGAGAAGCATTAAGGCTTAACAAAACAAACTCTAAGCATTAACGTATAACTACCTAAGAGAATACATAACAAGAACGGTTACTTTAAAACAAAACATGAAACTATGGCAATATTATTTGACTGGTATGAAAACCCGAAGCCTTCGGACAAAGAACAAGGAGAAAAGACACTGCACCCACGTCTAAAATATAACGGTTCGATAGGAACCGACGTATTGAGCCGACGCATTCAAGAACGTTGTTCGCTGACAGAAACGGACGTCACAGCTGTACTCGACGCCCTTTCGCATATCATGGGACAGGAATTGGCAAACGGACGGCAAGTACATCTGGACGGTATCGGTTATTTTCGCCCTTGCCTGACCAGTACGGAACCCGTAACGATAGACACCAAACGAAAGGCTACCAAAGTAAAATTGAAAGCGATCCAGTTTCGTGCCGATCAGACATTGAAAAATGAATTTGGGATACTGAAAGTAAAAAGTCTCAAAGGCGGGCTCGACTTCTCCCAACTGACGAACGAAGAAATAGACCGGAAACTGACGAAATACTTCCAAACACACCCATTCATGCGGAGATGTGACTTCCAAGACCTCTGCAGAATGACAAGAAGCACGGCAATGCGACATATCCGGCGGCTACGTGACGAAGGAAAACTGAAAAATGAGGGTGGAGTGATGCAACCGATTTATGTACCAGGAAACGGTTATTATACTAATAATAAACATGTTACAGATTAAATAGTGGGAATTAGTAACCTGAGGGTAAAAATTACCCTCAGGTTACTCCAACTTAACTCTCATAGCCGCAAACAACGATGTATAAAGGGATTGAAGCTATCTATGAGAGTATGAGAGTAAAATCATCACTAACATCTATTGTATGCATTTTCTTTCACCGCTATTGTTCCATACAACATGGTTGACGGACAATGCTTACATACATCCCCTAACCCCGCATTCAACATTTTCCAGCATTCGGCGTTTTCCGGCACTTGTCCGGCTTCTTCCCCGAAAAGCTTGTTTGTAAAGATCACCTTCATCGTGTCATAATCGCTCACGAAGATATTGGTATTGATATTCCAGTACCGATTGTGACGCCGGGCAGAATGTTGGAGTTTCCTCCAACCCACACATTGTTGCCCAATGTCACAGGAGAAGTAAAAAGATTTCCAGAACTGAAAAGAAATAAGATTGCCCGTAAAACAATATTTTACCGGCAAACGTTTTCTTTATAGTATTTTTTTAAGTTATTTTGCGCAACAGATATCACGAAATCATCAAATTATGGATTGGATTGGCCTTGATTTAACATTCCCTATTACCGACCCTACATGGATATTTCTCCTTGTACTTCTCATTATACTGTTTGCCCCTATTTTATTGAACAAGTTGCGCATCCCGCATATCATCGGTATGATTCTGGCGGGACTGGCTGTGGGTGAACATGGATTCAACATTCTGGCACGCGACAGCAGTTTCGAATTATTCGGAAAAGTGGGACTGTATTATATCATGTTCCTGGCCGGTCTGGAAATGAACATGGGAGATTTCAAAGAGACACGGAACAAGGCGTTAGTCCTGGGGCTGCTCGCTTTTATTGTACCTATCGGAATCGGATTCGTTGCCAATGTGTCTTATTTGAAATATGGTATAATCACATCCGTACTGCTAGCCAGTATGTATGCCTCACATACCCTGGTGGCTTATCCCATTGTCACCCGTTTCGGGGTGTCACGTCATCGTAGCGTAAGCATTGCGGTAGGAGGAACGGCAGTGACGGACACACTCACATTGTTGGTGTTGGCTGTCATAGGCGGTTTGTTCAAAGGAGAGACCGGTGGTTTCTTCTGGTTATGGCTGGTAGTAAAAGTGATTTTCCTGGGTGGACTAATTATCTATTTCTTCCCGCGTATCGGCCGCTGGTTCTTTCACCGCTACAATGACCATGTGATGCAGTTCATTTTCGTCCTTGCCATGGTCTTTCTTGGAGCAGGACTCATGGAGTTCGTAGGAATGGAAGGAATTTTGGGGGCTTTCCTCGCAGGATTGGTACTGAACCGACTCATTCCACACGTTTCTCCGTTGATGAATCATCTGGAGTTCGTCGGGAATGCGCTTTTCATTCCTTACTTTCTTATCGGAGTGGGAATGTTGATCAACCTGCGTGTTATCTTCGGACACGGAGATGCGCTGAAGGTGGCCGCCGTAATGATTGTAATGGCACTGACGGGCAAGTGGATTGCCTGCTGGTTCACGCAAAAGATATACAGGATGTCCGTTCTCGAACGAAACATGATGTACGGATTGAGTAATGCACAGGCGGCAGCTACATTGGCGGCGGTATTGGTCGGATATAATATTATCCTGCCCGGCGGCGAACGTCTGTTGAATGATGATGTACTGAATGGGACGGTTCTGCTGATCCTCGTTACTTGCGTAGTCAGTTCCCTGATAACCGAACGAGCGGCCAAGAAACTGGCCATGGATGATTCGGAACCGGGAAAAGAGTCTTCAACGGAAACTGAAAAGATTTTGGTATCTCTTGCCAATCCAGACACCATTGAAGACATGATGAACCTTTCTTTAGTGATACGTGATACGAAACTAAAGGACAATCTTCTGGCACTGCACGTTATCAACGACGACAGCACTTCCGATAACCTGAGAATGCGAAGTAAACGCTACTTGGAAAAAGCGGCCATGACAACAACAGCAGCCAATGTTTCGCTGAAACAGCTGACCCGCTATGACTTGAATATTGCTTCCGGCATCATCCACTCTGTGAAAGAGAATGAAGTAACGAGTATCATCACCGGGCTGCACCGCAAAGCGAATATCACTGATTCATATTTCGGAATGCTTGCCGGAAACCTGCTGAAAGGATTAAATTGCGAGATTATTATCTCCAAATTCCTGATACCGGTCAATACGATAAAGCGAATCGTTATTGCCGTCCCTCCGAAAGCGGAATATGAATCCGGCTTTCCACGTTGGTTGGAGCATTTCTGCCGAATGGGAAGC
>CAVCAX010000047.1:0-5149 GCA_963599995.1 Coprobacillus sp. CAG:698 | reverse complement strand
CGTATGCGCTCATCATACATATTGTGTGGCATGACTTTTGTCGTACTCTCGACTTTGTAATAAGGACAACCATGAAAGGTGTGAGGACGCCCACCCCAAACCCAACCATCAAAGTGTATAGCAATAACTTTATTGCCAGGATAGTCAGGTACATCTATATAATTGATATAGACATCAACAGTTGGATCAAGTCCCGCGAGTGCCTGAGCGATTTCCCGTTGGGTACTATCTGTAACTTCTTGTCCGATTATCTTCAGTGACTTGGGGGCAACACCAAAAATCAACCATCCTCCCTCCGTATTGAGGAAAGCACAAGCCGAATGCATGCCGTTCTTCAACTCACCGGTAGTTTTCTTTAACTCTAGAGTCCGTGACTCATCCGAAGCAATCAATATTTTTATATCATCAAATGTCATTATGTAAGTTATATTTATTTACATTCACAAACATATAAATTTATAGTACCCAATTATAACATTTAAACGATTGCTACTATTATGTTCTCAGAGGCTAAAGTTACGGAGATTTATTGTATGGCAGATGATTTCTGCAAAGAATTTACATTGCAACAAGAAAAATTTATGGTTGAAGATAAGAGTTGCAAGCATCGCAACAAATCCAATCGTATGAGCGATGCCGAAATTATGGTTATTCTCATCCTGTTCTATTCCGGTGGTTTCTTTATACTTGTTAGCTGCGTGTTTGCTTATCCCCATGATTATACACAATACGAAAAAGAAGAGGATGCGCCAAATTGATGACACATCCTCTTTCTTTTTTCGAACTCAGCTTTTCAGCCTTAGAAAGAAAGTCCGATACGGAAACCGAAGTTGTTCAGTTTATCCACGTCGTAAGTCAATACGCTGGCTTTGTTGGTGCTATAGCTATAGTATAGTGCCAAATGCAAGCCCGGACCGTATGCCCATGGGTAAACATTCAGACCGACTTCCGGTGATATGTAAAAGCCCCAGTTTTCGTATCTGGACTCAAAGATGTTATAGTTAGAGCGAACTTTGGCGTATTCGGTACCAAGTTTTACACCGGCATAGGGTTGCCATGCTCCGCCACGGTTGAACTGATAGCGTGCAGCGGCACCGAAAGGCAACTGAAAGATGGTATGTTGCTGGTCGCTGGTCATGCTGCCGCCGTTTATCGGAAAGGTTTCACGGCCTACATACTCATGGTTGGTGTGGTAGTTCAAGAAGAGACCTAATCCCAGGTTAGGGGTGACGAAATAACCGCCTTCGAAGTTCATACCCCAGCCGCTTGCATCGTCGGCAAATCCATTGCTCAACGGCACATTAAACTGCCAGTCGATGTTCGCATATCCGTTGTCTGATAACTGTGCCTTTGCCGGCATGGCAAAGACGAGAGCGAGGGCTGCGACGGCCAACACTCTGAGGGAAATATATTTTATTGTTTTCATAACGTTTTTGATGTTAGTTGTTATTTGTTAGTAAGATAAGGTGATTGGGCAAATGCTTGGTTAACACCTCTCACGGCGAGTGCTTTGTTCATACTGCTGTAATAGACCAAACCGGTCATGTAGCTCGTCCATAAGATAGGCAATTTCTCTTTCGGTCCTTCCGGTGCATCCAGATTTACGATTTCCGTGATGAATGAGTTGGTGCTGTAACTATAGTTCACAGCGTATGGATAATACCATCCGCCACCCCAGTTGCCCCAGTAGCCTGAACCCCAGTATCCGGGATAGCCCCACCACCATTCCGGTTGTCCGTAATCGGTGAAGTAATAGGTGCTTTTGATGTAACTGACTTGTATACCCAATTGAGCCTCTTCTTTGGAAGCAGCCATTGTGTAGCCTCTTTGATCCATGTTGCTTTTATAAGCGGCGAGAATTTCTTGTGCAGCTTCTCCTTCCAGATATTCCGGCTCTTCTTTGTCGTTGATCACGAGAATCTTGTCCGGCAAGTAGTAAGTGGTGAACGCTTTGAAGTCAGCTTTCTTGTCGTAATTGGTATACACCAAATAATCATTGTCTAATTTGTCCATGTCGGGGTCCTTTTCGCAAGCTGCGAACGCGAAGACCGCCAATAAAATAGGAATTAATCTCTTCATATCTTCTATAATGTTTAGGTTAAATAAAAAATCCTGCCCTGGTACCTTAGGCTTTTGATAGAAACAACAACTTCTGTCATAAAAGGTTCGCAGAGCTGAGTGTTAAAATGTTAAAGTATAAGTCGGGTTATCTCCGGAAAGAGGGCATCTCCGTACAAAATTAAAATCGGATAGATATCAAACAGTTACCTCGTTATTGTGGAGGTTGATACTTCCGAAAGAACTGCGGCACATAAAATTTCATAAAAAGCTTAACAGGAAAATAGCAAACTTTCTGAAGGAGAATGACCCGAAGATGATATTTGTCTACGGGCAAAACGATCCTTGGACAGCCGCCGGTGTGACTTGACCCAAGGGGAAAAATGTATCGGTGTTTATTCAATTCGGAGAAAGCCTTCCGGCACGGATCGCTACCTTGCCGGAAGGCATGAGAGAGCAAGCGATTTCGCAGATACAAAATGAGCTGGACGAATAAGTGGGTTGGTCTGTTTTTGTTGTGTTTTGTGAATCTTAGTCGGGTTTCTCGTAGAGAAAGACGTCGTTCCTCGTAGAGAAACGGGGTGAAACTCTACGAGGAACCGACCGTTTCTCTACGAGAAAAATACAGCCTATTTAAACCCGTTGATACACAGTGACTTATAAAACTGTCAGAATGTACACTATTTTTACTATTGACCTCTGTGCTTTTTAGGCTCTTGACGAGCCGTTTATAGGAGAGGTTTGAGTATTTCCGGCACCTCCACTTTTTCGAGATTGATGGCCGCCAATACTCTCTTCCCTTCCGGAGTCAGACTGAAATACATTTGTCTTTTGTCTGTTTCCCCTAAGGCTCTTTTTATCAGTCCTTTCCTTTCTACGCTTCTGATGACTTTGGACGTATGTGAAGTTCCCATTCCGGTGCGGGCGGACAAATCGGTGGATGTTATCCCTTTGGGAGCTTCCTGCAGGGCACACAGTATCATTGCTTCATTAAGTGATAAACCATATACTTCTTCAAACTGCGCTTCAAAGCCCGCGAGAGCTTTATAGATATCGCGCATCAGGCATATTGTTTTCATTTATCTATCTCTTTTCTATATAAACAGGTTAATGTTCGCATGGTCGGCGCGTTCCATATACGTGGCTACTTCAGGATAGGACCCGGACATTGCATGCCGCAGGCATCCACCCGAATGACACGTGCCGGTGAGCCGCTCTCTGCCGTTGTTTGCAGGGCAGGGGTGAAGGTAGTGGAAGTTGCCTCGTTTCCGGTATGTTGATTTTCATTTCCTTCGTTCAGAACAATCGGTGCGGTGACCGCCTTATAGGTTTTTAGTCCGCCGGAAAGGTTACGCACTTTGTCGTACCCATGCAGAGAAAGTATGCGATAGGCCAAATACCCTCTTAGACCGACGGCGCAGAACACATATACCGGTTTGTCTTTGGGAATTTCGTCAATGCGGTCGCGTATTTCATCCAAGGGGATGTTGACCGCTCCCGGCAATGAGCCTAAAGAGAACTCATCGGGAGTCCGCACATCCAGTAGTAATTCATCTCCCGGTCGGGTGTCGCGCAGATCGCGCCAGTAGACGGGCTTCACTTTTTCTGCGATGATATTTTCTGCCACATAGCCGGCAATGGCTACCGGATCCTTGGCCGATGAGAATGGAGGTGCGTATGCCTGTTCCACTTGCATCAGATCGTAGACGGTGCCCTGTTGTTTGATAATAAGTGCAAATTCGTCGATTCGCTTGTCGACCCCGTCATAACCGACAATTTGCGCACCGTATAGCTTTCCGCTTTCCTTATCGAATGTGATTTTGATGCTCATTTGGGTGGCATCCGGATAATAGCCGGCGTGTGAAGAAGAGTGCGTTGTCGATGAGGTGTAGGCTATTCCGGCTTGCAACAGGCGTTTGGCGGGCAATCCGGTGGTAGCTACGGTGAGGTCGAACACTTTGGCAATGGAGGTGCCGATAGCTCCTTCATACTTGATTTTCGCTCCAAGAAGATTGTCGGCAACGATACGTCCTTGTCGGTTGGCAGGGCCTGCGAGGTAATTCAGCCAAGGTTTTCCCGTAATCGGATGGCGGTATTCAATGGCATCGCCGATTGCATAGATCGCTTCGTCCGAGGTTTGCAGGAAATCATTGACGGCAATGCCGCCGGCTTCTCCGATTGTCAGTCCGGCTGCACGTGCCAATGTCGTTTCCGGACGCACGCCAATGGAGAGTATGATGATATCCGCCTGAACCGATTGCCCGTTTTTGAATATTACTTTCAGTTCCTTTCCTGCTCTCTCAAAAGAGACTACTGCCTGTTCCAGATATAGATTCACCCCTTTGTCCATCAGATGCTGATGCACAAGAGAGGCCATCGAGAAGTCGATGGGAGTCATTACCTGATTGGCCATTTCTACGATCGATACTTGGGCTCCCAATGCATGTAAGTTTTCTGCCATTTCCAGACCGATAAATCCGCCTCCGACAACCACCGCCCTGCGGACAGGGTGTTCATGGATATATTTCTTTATCCGGTCCGTGTCATAGACGTTTCTGAGCGTAAAGATGCCGTCGAGGTCGATTCCTGGCAGAGGTGGTCTGACCGGTATTGCGCCGGTAGAGATCAGTAATTTGTCGTAGCCCTCTTCGTATGTATCTTCATTGTTGAGACGCACGGTCACTGTCTTTTTCTTTCGGTCGATGAAGATTACTTCATTTTCCGTACGCACATCTATGCGAAAACGCACGGAAAACGCTTCGGGAGTCTGCACAAACAGCTTTTCACGGTCGGTTATGACATTTCCGATATAATAAGGGAGTCCACAATTAGCGTAAGAGATGTACTTGCCTTTTTCAAGGAGTATGATTTCCGCTGTTTCGTCCACTCTTCTGATTCGGGCAGCAGTGGTTGCTCCACCTGCTACTCCTCCGATGATGATAATCTTCATATTTGTTTTAGTTGTAAATAGTTTCCTCTGGAAATAATAACATCGGGCAAGCATAAAAGGTTCATGCTACCTCTTTTTATTAAAACATACTACATCTTTTTTTGAAAGATGCTATATGTTTTTCTGAAAGATGTTATATGT
>CAVCAX010000046.1:0-2914 GCA_963599995.1 Coprobacillus sp. CAG:698 | reverse complement strand
ACATGACACTCTATAAGGTTGGTACAGACGGTCATCTGCAGTGGGGTATTTATACCAATGTGGGAGAATTCTCAAGCGGTGCGATGGCTCCTACTTCGGATGGCGGGGTGATGCTTGCCCTCAAAATGAGACATTCGAGCTGTGCGACTTACAAAACTGATATCATTTGCCAGTTGGTGGATGCGAATGGGGTAGAGAATGCCGTCAAATGGGATGCCCCTGATTACTCAACGTACGGCGGTGTGTATCAGCCTATACTGGCAAAGATCAGTAAGGACGGAAAAGTGGAGTGGACGAAGCGTGTCGATGTAAGCTATAAAACAGTAACCATCAACGGTGCTTTGAAGAAACTTTCCAATAATTTTGAGTTGGGTGATATGACAACGGATGAAGCGGATAACATCTATCTGACGGGTACTTATCGTACTTCCATCAACTTCGGACGGAATGCCAATCTCTCCTCTCCCCATAATGCCGAAGGATGGGATGGCGATACACAGAAAACATGCAGCGATCTTTTTGTGGTTAAATTGGATAAAGCAGGTACGGCACAGTGGAATGTCGTGACCAAAGGTCAGGTGATAAACTACGAGATCCCCAAAAGTATCGTTTATGATAATGGAAATCTGTTCCTCAGCGGTTATATGAAAGGTGATGGCGAGTCTACCGTGACGTTGGGTAGCAATCGGTTGACGCCCACGAAAAGGGATTGTCTGTTTTATGCCAGCATTGCTCCGGCAGACGGAAGTGTGAAATGGGCCCGTCTGTTGGAGACGGTAGATCATCCGGTGACACAGGCAGGGGCACGCATGAAACCGATGTGTCTGACTGCTTCCGGTAACGACCTGTATATGGGAGGAAGCTTCTACGGCAATGTGATGGATGGCGAGAAACTTTGTTTGGAGAATCCGAATAAACAGACCAACGGACTTCGTGCCTTTGTTCTGAAGTGCAGTGCGGTGGATGGTGCCGTGCAGACCGGTACGCTGATAGACGGCGGACTGACTGAGGTGGAGAGCATTATCCTGAAAGACGGTAATCTGCTGGCTTCGGGATACGACCTGTATGCCGCTTCTTATCTCTATACACTTGATACGGATCTTACAGGCAACAGTCTGAAAAGTTATCCTCTCAAGAAATCGGCCCTTACTGCAACCCAGGGTGCCGTAGTGGTCGGCAATCTGCTCGTTTCGGCCATGAATGCCAACCGGACAGCCACTTTCCCGGGGTGCGACTGGGAACTGAAAGTAATAAACAACGGTGATAGCAACTATCGCGCCTGTGTCTTCACCGGGCATGATATTTCATCATTGTCTACAGGTATTGCTTCTGCTCCGGTGGCAGATAACGGTTTCCGTGCTTATGCCGGAAAGGGAGAACTGATTGTGGAAACGGCCTCTGCTTGTCGTGTACAGGTATTTGGTATTGACGGTCGGATGGTTCTTTCATTTGAGGCTCCCGAAGGACGTACGGCACAGAACTTGCCGGCTGGATTGTATATTGTAAACGATCGGAAAGTGGCAGTGTATTAAAGGTAACCACTCCTGCTACAACCAATTTGTAGCAGGGGTGATTTTCTCGGAAAGGACGTTTTGAAACACCTTCATCTAAAATAAAAAAGGATGAGTGATACGGTTGGTCACTCATCCTTTTTTATTTTAGATTCAGTTTGTGTTATAAACTGATAAAGATTCCGGATGTACCGGATATTGAAAATCAGCGGATAACAGCTTACTGATAAATCAACTCATCAATAGTTTGCGAAGTTCTCGTTCTGATCGGCTTTTATAGCTATACATTCCATCTCTATAAGCCATCCCGGACGGCAGACCGGAGCGAGAAGGATTACTTTGGGCAAATGAGGGAAACGCTGTTCGAACATATCCTTTACTACCTGATAGTCTGCCGGATCGCGTAAGTAGACGATTGCTTGTGCCAGATCATCGAATGAGCATTCGGCCTCGTTCAGAAGAGCTTCTACGTTTTCCCACATCCGGTGAGTCTGCTTACGGATATTTCCGGGATATACTATCTCTCCTTTGTTGTTGATACTTGCCGTTCCGGAAATGAATACTTGGCGGCGGTCACCGTATTTCACACAGGTGCCTCTTTCAAAGCTGACTCCGTACTCGTATGTCGGGTTAAGATGGTCGGGGGCATAAAGGAACTGTATCTGTTCGGGAGTGATGCCCTTTACCGCATAGCTGTCCATCTGTACGGTTACCTTCGGGTCGGCATGCCGGCCACCGATACCGGTGCTGGCGATATAGTGGGTATGCTCAGTCAGGTTCTGCGTGACGAATACTTCATTGCGGGCTTTTACTACTCCGGCATAATTGACATCTACGTTTTGCACGAAAAACCAGGTACGGATACAGTTGTTTGCCAACGTACATTGCTGTTCCATGAGTTGCATCACATAGTCGTTGAGCAATAACCGGGTTTGATATTCGGAGTTTGCTGCACGATTGAAAGCACTGCCGTTCCAGAAATGCCGGTAGTTGCCATGTATGGCTTCAAATAGTCCGTTGGGCAGTACACGTGTCTGTACGTTGGTCTGCAGATAGGCCCACAAGGCAATCTTTGTCCCGTTGAGAGGCGCTTGCTCCACAACGGAGAGGGCGCAGTCGGAATATTCGGTTGTCAATGCCAGCAGTGTGTCCGCCTGATTGGC
This sequence comes from Coprobacillus sp. CAG:698, assembly GCA_963599995.1. Lineage (GTDB taxonomy): Bacteria > Bacteroidota > Bacteroidia > Bacteroidales > Bacteroidaceae > Bacteroides. The sequence continues at coordinate 240 of CAVCAX010000046.1, read as the reverse complement.
GGCGTCACTGAGGAAATAGCGTTTGAATACGGCAGTGGCACCCTTCAATTCACCTGCCAGTAAGTTAGAAAAAGTATTTAATATACCGGTGAGTTGTTCCTGATAGGTGAGGTTCGGTTGGGTGATGTGTATCATTACCTGATATTCCGAAACCCCGTTGTCACAAACAAATTCCGATAAATCTGTTATTGTGTTATTATCTTCGCTTATATACTTTTTATAGTCCATATAGTTTAATTA
>CAVCAX010000045.1:0-4892 GCA_963599995.1 Coprobacillus sp. CAG:698 | reverse complement strand
TGAAACTCGTGGACCTTCATACTAACAAGGTATTCTATGAAAAACTGACCTTTGTTTATCTCGAGATGCCCAAGTTCAACAAGACCGAAAAAGAGCTGGAGAGCATGTTTGACAAGTGGCTGTTCGTCCTGCGCAATCTGTCCTCCCTGTTTGAGCGTCCCAAGGCATTGCAGAGCAGAGTCTTTGACCGTCTCTTTGAAACTGCCGAGATCGCCAAGTTCACCAAAATGGAATTGAACGAGTACTGGGACAGCCTGAAGAATTACCGTGACTGGTATAGTGTCTTGTCTACAGCGGAAAAGAAAGGACTGGAAATGGGCATGGAGAAAGGGATAGCGGAAGGGATGGAGAAAGGGATAGCGGAAGGGATGGAGAAAGGGATAGCAGAAGGCATGGAAAAAGGGATGGAGAAAGGGATAATAAAAGGTAGAGAGGAAGGTCTTGAAGAGGGTCTTGAAAAAGGACGTATTGAAGAAAAAAGAGAAAACGCCCGTAAGCTAAAAAGAATAGGTGTATCTACAGATATTATATCTCAGGCGACCGAACTTTCAAAAGAAGAAATAGATAATTTAATGTAAGTTTTAGATCATCCGGCAAAGGTTACAAGGTTGTAGCTAAAGTTCTTTGCAAGAATCGTGGGTCAGTTTGAAACAAATAGCATTCAAATTTGTCGGTTTTATGTTTTATTTCTATTTTTGTTTGAAATCACAAAGTTACTTACATGAAGCAGATCGTTTACATTATGACCGGTTTGGTGCTTATGGCACTGATGTTGAGCGCTTGCCGTACTTCGGCTGTACAAATAAAAGAGGAACAGAATATGGGAGATCAAATGATTATAAAGACACCGGTACGGGGAGGGAGTGCTGCCGTCAGTTCCCCAAAAGTGTTTGTTTATAAGACTAAAGGCGATTATTCTCATTTGGTTCCGGTACTGATGGACGATTCCCGTACACAGATTCTGTCTTATCCACATCCGCGTGATCTTTTTATTGGGGGAGAACTCTGCTTGCCGACTCTTTTGAATGATGGCTATTGGCTGGATAACAGGGGAATAGGACGGAATGTCGCTTTCCTTTCTTATACCTACGAAGAGTATAGCCGGTTGTCTGCAGTTCCCTCTATGGAGGAACTGATTGCGCATATCCAAGACAAAGACCCTATCACCGAATGGCATGAATGCGGACGGCGGGCAGACTATAAAAATATTGTTTCCGAATTAAATAAGCTTATAGAACAAGGCTTTCTGCAAAAATAAGTATATATTTGCGCACATATTATATACGAGAAATAAAGAATGAAAGAATTTGTGATCTCCGAAGCTCAGGTCGAAACAGCAGTACTTGTCGGTCTTATTACGCAAACCCAGGATGAGCGTAAAACGAATGAGTATCTTGACGAACTGGCATTCCTTGCCGAGACGGCTGGGGCGGAAGTAGTGAAAAAGTTTACCCAAAAGTTACCGGCTGCCAATTCTGTGACTTATGTGGGAAAAGGAAAACTGGAAGAGATAAAGGAGTATATCCTGAATGAAGAAGAAAATGAACGGGAAGTCGGTATGGTCATCTTTGACGATGAACTTTCGGCTAAACAGATACGTAACATCGAAGCGGAGTTGAAGGTCAAGATATTGGACCGAACTTCGCTTATCCTCGATATATTCGCAATGCGTGCACAGACTGCCAATGCGAAAACACAAGTGGAACTGGCTCAGTATAAGTATATGCTTCCCCGGTTGCAACGTTTGTGGACTCACCTTGAACGACAGGGTGGTGGTTCCGGATCGGGTAGTGGAAAAGGCGGTTCGGTGGGACTTCGTGGTCCCGGTGAAACTCAGCTCGAGATGGACCGCCGTATCATATTGAACCGTATGTCATTGTTGAAAGAGCGTTTGGCGGAAATTGACAAACAGAAATCTACCCAGCGGAAAAATCGGGGTAGGATGATTCGTGTGGCTCTTGTGGGATATACCAATGTCGGAAAGTCGACCATGATGAACCTGTTAGCAAAGAGTGAAGTGTTTGCCGAAAATAAACTCTTTGCAACCCTCGATACCACCGTACGCAAGGTTATAATTGATAATTTGCCTTTCCTGTTGTCCGATACGGTTGGGTTTATCCGCAAATTGCCGACAGATCTTGTAGACTCTTTCAAGTCTACCCTCGATGAGGTGCGTGAAGCGGATTTGCTGCTGCATGTTGTCGATATTTCACATCCCAGCTTTGAAGAACAGATAGAGGTAGTGAATAAAACTCTGGCCGATATCGGTGGCGCCGGGAAACCAATGATACTTATATTCAATAAAATAGACGCTTATACCTACGTGGAGAAAGCGGAAGACGACCTTACCCCCAGAACAAAAGAAAACTTAACACTCGAAGAACTGATGAAGACGTGGATGGCAAAAATGGAAGACAATTGTCTGTTCATTTCCGCCCGCGAACGAATCAATATAGAAGAACTGAAGAGTGTAGTTTATAAACGCGTAAAAGAGTTACACGTACAGAAGTATCCCTATAATGATTTCCTTTATCAGACTTACGAAGAAGAGGAATAATTATTCAACGTGCCAATATGCCAATGTGCCAATTGTCCGGACGAGGTCTTAGTAGATAATATAGTGTGGGCAATTGCCATAGAGGTGCATTGTTGTATCGGCACATTATTATATTACTTGCATTATGGGAAAAATTTACAGAAGATTGACTGAAGACGAAATCCTTCAGTTAAAAAGTCAGTCATGTCTGGCGGATGATTGGGAAAAAGTATTTGTATCAGAGGGATTTACTACCGAGTATGTTCATCACACCCGCTTTTCGGGTGAAGTAAAGTTAGGGGCTTTTCAGACGGATTTTACGTTGCCGGGTGGGATAAAAAAACATGCCGGGTTACGCCATGTGACACTGCACAATGTGACAGTAGGTGATAACTGCTGCATTGAAAATATCCAGAATTACATTGCAAATTACGAGATCGGGGATAATTCATTTATTGAAAATGTAGATATTATTTTGGTAGATGGACGTACGACTTTCGGTAATGGAGTGGAAGCGGCTGTGCTCAATGAGACAGGAGGCCGGGAAGTACTGATTAATGATAAACTTTCTGCACATCAGGCTTATATCCTGGCTTTGTACCGCCATCGTCCGGAGCTGATAAACCGCATGAAGGAGATTACCGATTATTATTCCAACAAGCACGCTTCTACGGTGGGGACAATCGGAAATCATGTGACGATACTTAATACCGGTTCTATTAAAAATGTGCGGATAGGTGATTATTGTCATATTTGCGGTACGTGCCGTTTGTCAAACGGAAGTATTAACAGTAACGCAGTGGCGCCGGTTCATATCGGGCATGGAGTGATTTGTGATGATTTTATTATTTCTTCCGGCTCACACGTGGATGACGGGGTGATGCTGACCCGTTGTTTTGTGGGACAAGCTTGCCAGTTGGGGCATAATTATTCGGCTTCCGATTCTTTGTTTTTCAGTAATTGTCAGGGAGAGAATGGGGAAGCTTGTGCTATTTTCGCCGGTCCTTATACGGTGACACATCATAAGTCGACCTTGCTGATTGCCGGTATGTTTTCGTTTATGAATGCCGGTTCCGGTTCCAATCAGAGTAACCACATGTATAAACTCGGCCCCATTCACCAAGGTACGTTGGAGCGTGGAGCAAAAACCACTTCGGACTCTTATATCCTCTGGCCGGCGCGTGTAGGTGCATTTTCATTGGTAATGGGACGTCACGTGAACCATGCCGATACATCCAACCTGCCATTTTCTTACCTGATCGAGCAGCAGAATACTACTTTTCTTGTGCCGGGAGTGAATCTGCGAAGTGTGGGCACCATTCGTGATGCTCAGAAATGGCCCAAACGTGATAAACGTAAAGACCCGAACAAACTCGATTATATTAACTATAACTTGTTGAGTCCGTATACGATTCAGAAGATGTTTAAAGGGCGTTTCATCCTGAAAGAGTTGAAACGGGTATCTGGGGAAACCTCAGAGACTTACTCTTATCAAAGTGCCAAGATTAAGAATTCGTCCTTGAATAACGGTATTCGGTATTATGAGACAGCCATCCATAAATTTCTTGGCAATTCTATTATCAAACGTCTTGAAGGCATTAACTTCCAGAGCAACGAAGAAATTCGCCAGCGTCTGAAACCGGATACGGAAATCGGTTTGGGAGAATGGGTCGACATCTCCGGACTGATTGCTCCGAAGAGTGAGATAGAGAAGCTGATGGACGGGATAGAGAGTGGCGAAATTAACCGCCTGAAAGAAATAAATGCCCGTTTTGCCGAGATGCACAACAATTACTACACCTATGAGTGGACGTGGGCTTATAATAAGATTCAGGAATTCTACGGTCTCGATCCGGAAACGATTACCGCCAAAGATATTATCTATATTGTAAATTCTTGGAAAGAAGCGGTCATCGGGTTGGATCGTATGGTGTATAATGATGCACGCAAGGAATTCTCCATGTCATCGATGACCGGTTTTGGAGCCGACGGATCACGAGACGAGATGAAACTTGATTTTGAACAGGTCCGCGGAGATTTTGAAAGCAATCCGTTTGTGACTGCCGTGCTGAAGCATATCGATGATAAGACAGCGCTGGGCGATGAACTGATAAACCGTATCGGGCAGTTGGGGTAACGATTGAGTGGAAGTGACGGGGTTAGACAGTGAGGGGTTAGGATATGGTTGTTAGTAGCTTTATTCCAACTCCTCACCGTTAACTCCCTATTCCTAACCATTCCTTTCTGTTTTTTGTCCTTGATTCTCTTCTCTGTACTTGGATGGAGGGCAACCTACCATTTTTTTCCCGACTTCGGGAATGCGTCACCCAAGAAACTTTTTCAAATCAAATAATGG
>CAVCAX010000044.1:9755-25444 GCA_963599995.1 Coprobacillus sp. CAG:698 | reverse complement strand
GTAGATATAGTGTATATATTGGCAATAAAGGTTTTATGGGGACCTCTTCTCGTATCGTAATTCAGAGATGAAATCGGTCGATTTCGTTCAGGCACAAATATCAGTTCGCAACAGAAGATGCATTACTAATAGTTGACGTCATCTGCGTTTGTATACGTTATGCATCTCCTTTTCCACCTGCAAATATAACGCAATAATATTATATTATAACCGATAGTAATTTATTTATTTTCTTAATTCCTAAGAAAAATGGTTAACATCGTTTTTAAGAAAGCCTCACACGCTATTATAGAGACAAGTATGTAGATGAAACAGAGTAGAAATATATCCTTAGCGTTTTGAAAAAAGTGTTTTAATTCATAACAAAATGCCCCTACCGTGATTACTTTGTAAGTATCAAAAAAAATCCCTGCCGGATGAATCGGCAGGGATTTTCTGTTATTAATCAAATGCTAAGCTATACGCTTAGTCTTTCAGTTTTGCGAGGATGAAATCGCGGTTCAAGCGGGCAATGTTACTGATAGAGATATTCTTCGGACATTCGGCTTCACATGCACGGGTGTTTGTACAGTTACCGAATCCGAGTTCGTCCATCTTAGACAACATGGCTTTTGCACGACGGGCAGCTTCTACCTTTCCTTGGGGAAGCAGGTTCAACTGGCTAACCTTTGCTGAAACGAACAACATAGCCGAACCGTTCTTACATGCAGCTACACAAGCACCGCAACCGATACATGCAGCAGCATCCATGGCTTCATCGGCCACATCTTTAGGAATCAAGATGGCGTTAGCATCTTGTGGGGCACCGGTGTTCACGCTTATATAACCACCGGCCTGCATGATTTTGTCATAAGCAGAGCGGTCTACCATAAGGTCGCGGATTACCGGGAAGCCGGCAGAACGCCAAGGTTCTACAGTGATTGTATCACCGTCTTTGAAGCGGCGCATGTACATCTGACAAGTAGTAGCACCTGTTGCAGGACCATGCGGATGTCCGTTGATATACAAAGAGCACATACCACAGATACCTTCACGACAGTCATGGTCGAATACAATCGGTTCACCGCCATCGTTAATAATTTGTTCATTCAGAATATCCAACATTTCGAGGAATGAAGTATCGCCCGGGATATCTTTCATTTGATATGTTTCAAAAGCACCTTTTGCTTTCGGGCCTTTCTGACGCCATATCTTCAGTGTGAAACTTATATTTTTATCCATTTTTGTTTTCCTTTAATTGATTAGCCGATTAAGATTTGTAGTTACGGGTCTGAACTTTCACGAACTGATAGTTCAAATCTTCTTTGATCAATTCCGGTTCTGAATCTTCACCGGTATATTTCCAGCAAGCTACGTAAGAGAAGTTCTTATCGTCACGCAGAGCTTCACCTTCCGGAGTCTGATATTCGGTACGGAAGTGACCACCGCAAGATTCTTCACGGTTCAGGGCATCGCGAGCCATCAACGCACCAATTTCGATAAAGTCGACCAGACGGAGAGCCTTTTCAAGTTCTACGTTCAGTTCGTTTACATCACCCGGTATACGTACGTTGCTCCAGAAGTCTTTTTTCACTTCCTGGATGCCTTGCAGAGCTTTCTGCAAAGACTCTTTGGTACGAGCCATACCTACAAAGTCCCACATGATGTGACCCAGTTTCTTGTGGATAGAGTCAACAGAATGTTTACCGTTAACGGCTTTGATCTTCTGAATCTTATCCTTAACAGCTTTTTCGGCTGCAACGAATTCCGGAAGGTCGGTAGAGAAACGCGGAACCTGGATTTGATCGGCCAGATAGTTTTGGATAGTGTATGGCAATACGAAATATCCGTCGGCCAGACCCTGCATCAATGCGGATGCACCCAAACGGTTGGCTCCGTGATCGGAGAAGTTGGCTTCACCGATAGCAAACAGCCCCGGGATGGAAGTCATCAATTCATAATCTACCCAGATACCACCCATCGTGTAGTGGATAGCCGGAAATATCATCATCGGAGTTTTATACGGATTCTCGTCTGTGATCTCTTCGTACATATCGAAGAGGTTACCATAACGGGCGCGAACCACGTCTTCACCCAGACGGTCGATGGCGTATTTGAAATCAAGGAAAACGGCCAGACCGGTATTGTTTACACCGAAACCTGCATCGCAACGTTCTTTGGCAGCACGTGATGCCACGTCACGAGGAACGAGGTTACCGAATGCCGGATAACGGCGTTCCAGATAGAAGTCACGATCTTCATCGGGTATATCGTTCGGCTTTTTAGTTCCTGCCTGCAATGCTTTGGCATCTTCGATTTTTTTCGGAACCCAGATACGACCGTCGTTACGGAGAGATTCGGACATCAGCGTCAGTTTAGACTGCTTGTCACCGTGAACAGGGATACAGGTCGGGTGAATCTGCGCAAAGCAAGGGTTAGCAAAATAAGCGCCTTTCTTGTAGCACTGGATGGCAACGGAACCGTTGGAACCCATTGCATTGGTTGAAAGGAAGAAAGTGTTTCCGTAACCGCCAGTACCGATAACTACGGCATGAGCAGCGAAACGTTCGATTTCACCGGTTACGAGGTTACGGGCAATAATACCGCGGGCGCGTCCTTCTATTATAACAAGGTCGAGCATTTCATAACGGGTAAACAATTTTACAGTACCTTTCTGTACCTGACGGCTCAATGCTGAATAAGCGCCCAGCAACAGCTGCTGTCCGGTTTGACCGCGGGCATAGAATGTACGTGAAACCTGTGCACCACCGAAAGAACGGTTGTCAAGTGTGCCACCGTAGTCACGGGCAAAAGGAACACCCTGAGCTACACATTGGTCGATGATGGCGTTGGACACTTCTGCCAGACGGTAAACGTTGGCTTCACGTGCACGGTAGTCACCACCTTTGATTGTATCGTAGAAAAGACGGTATACAGAGTCGCCGTCGTTTTGATAATTCTTGGCTGCGTTGATACCCCCTTGTGCTGCAATGGAGTGAGCACGGCGTGGAGAATCCTGGATACAGAAGTTGAATACTCTGAATCCCATTTCACCCAGAGAAGCGGCTGCAGATGCGCCGGCAAGTCCGGTTCCTACAACGATGATGTCGAGACGACGTTTGTTGGCAGGATTTACAAGTTTTTGGTGAGCTTTATAGTTACTCCATTTTTCGGCTAACTGGCCTTCAGGAATTTTAGAATCTATTTGAGTCATAATGCTATTTACGATTTAATCATTTACAAATTTGAAATTTAGCAAGAAGCGCCGCATAGCGATTGAGCGTAGAATACGACTACTACCAAAGCAAAGCAGATGACAACGATTGTTGAATAGATGTTAGAGATGCATTTCCAACGAGTGATCCAAATCTTGTTGTTCCAGCCCAGTGACTGCATAGAGCTCCAGAAACCGTGAGTCAGGTGGAACCAGAGAGCGGCCAGCCAGATAAGATAAAGTACTACGTACACCGGATTACCGAAAGTTTCGTGGATGTGATAAACACCGTTGGCGGCATTAGTAGTATCTACTACCGCACCCATGTTGTGCATCAGTTCGGGGAGCTGCATTTTAGCCCAGAAGTTGAACAGGTGAAGACCTAAACCCAAAATCACGATAATACCCAGAACAAGCATGTTTTGTGAAGCCCATTCCACCTTTTTGGGTTTATCTACTACGGCATAGCGTTCGCTGCCGCGTGCCGCACGATTCTGAATCGTCAGCCAGAAGGCATAGATGATGTGAATCACGAAGAGGGCAGCCAGTCCTAAAGTAGCCACCAATGCGTACCAGTTTGCTCCCAGGAACTCACAAACCAAGTTGTAACCCTCAGTCGAGATGATCGCAACAAGGTTCATCGCCATGTGAAACGTCAGAAACAGGACAAGGGCGATACCTGTAACGCTCATCACCACTTTCCTTCCTACAGATGAATTACTTAACCACATAAATGATTGATTTTAAATTATTTAATTGTTAGAACTATAATTTCTTTTATGCATGCCTATTTCTCTACGTGCAAAAGTACAGGAAATACATTGATTAACCAAAGAATTAAAGAAATAATTCTTTAATGAAAGGAGGTATTATTTCTTACTAATATTTTCCCCTTTGGCAGCCCGTGACCTCAGAGCACGGGGAGAATCGCCGAAAGAGGCTTTACAGAAATGAGCAAAATGTGACAAAGAGTCGAATCCGTAGCGCTTGCTGATGTCGGTAATCCGTTCTTTGGTATGCTGCAGATCATCAAGAATTCCTTCACGCTTCTTGTCGAGTATCCATTCGTACACCGGTACTCCATACATGTTTTTGAACAGACGCCGGAAAGTAGTAACGGTATACCCGCCTAAATGGGCAAACTCCTCCACATTCTTTACCTTATTATAATTCTGCATGATAAAGTACTGAAAACTTTCGGTATACGTACTGATGGGGTAGAAAAAACTGCTTAACTGGGGGCGTGGGTAGTAGCAGGTGAGCAGGAATGCGAGTTCCTGCCTTTTCAGTTCAATAAATGGTCCGCACGAAATGCCTTCTGTCAAGTATTCTCCTAACTCCGTCAAGAACCGTTCGAGACGGCTGTTCATTACCAGGGGAGTATAGGTTAACGGAACTTCGGAAGAACTTAAGATCTCGCGGTAATAGCTTTCACAGATTTGCGGCAATTCATTAAACCAATAGACGATATATTCCACTTCTGTCAGTGCCAGCAACTCTATTTTAGAGCCGATGGCCTGAAGGATAAACTCCCCCTCATGTAAGCTGGTTCCGGGATATTCCTGACTATTTACGAGGAGCTCTCCCTTTATCATAAACAGTATGCAGTTTTGCGTGCACTTGTCGGCAGGAAAATGTTGTCCTCTGGGGAAATTCCTATAGACAAATGTACCTTGAGCCGCCTTGGGACATTGTGCACAGTCGGTAAATCTTTTACAATAACTGTTTCTTATCATGAATTAAAGTGGGAAGCTATGATTGTAAGGCAACAAAGATATGATATTTTTTATGAAAACTCAATATTTTTGCCATATCTTTGTTCAGTCTAACAAATGAAAATGACGATGAGGAAATTAGTGTTTGCGTGCGTTGCAGTGTTCTGTACGATGGGACTTCAGGCACAAAACTGGGACATAAATACGTTGCATAAAATAAATGGGATGGACGGAAAGTTCGTGCGGAATTATAGTAAAGCATTTTCCCGTTCGGCTCCCTATGTTTCGGTGGGAGTACCTGTTGCCATGGCGATTTATGCCGGCATAGGAAAAGACAAGGAGTTGCTGAAAGATGCCGTATATATCGGAACGAGTGTAGCAGAAGCAGTCGTATTAACCTATGGCATGAAATACATGGTTGACCGCGAGCGGCCGTACGACCGATATCCAGAGCGGGTATATCCGTATAGTACGGAAAGCAGCCCTTCATTTCCGTCCGGCCATACGGCAGCGGCTTTTTCGTTGGCTACTTCACTGAGTATAAAATATCCCAAATGGTATGTGATTGCCCCTTCGGCCGTTTGGGCTTGTTCGGTGGGCTTCTCCCGGATGAACGAGGGGGTACATTACCCTTCGGATGTGATTGCCGGGGCAGCCATCGGTGCAGGTTGTGCAGTCGTTAATATCTATGTCAACCGCTGGCTGAACAGTTGGTTGTTCGGCGAGAAAAAGCAGGTCGCTTTTACCTATTAGAATCCAGTTCCGGCTTCCCCCTCCATTTTGACGCACCCTCATTTTGCAGGAGGAGGGGGAAGCCGGATATGTATTCCTCATTTATTTCAGCATTTGCTCGTACTCCTTTGAATTTAATATCTCCAGTGCCCGCTCTACGCTTTTGTTCGTTTTGTTCATTACTTGAAAATACTCGTTCATATCCCATAAATCACGGGCGATGAGTGCTTTCAGTTGAGTCTTGATAAGAGGCAGAGCCTTATTGTATTGTTCTTCGTTGAATTCGATTTTTTCCTGCTCTGCCATCTCACGCATTGTTTTCAGCAGTTCATCGTCTACTTCGAATTTCTCATTGAACGTTTCAAACTTTTTGTATTTGCCCAACAAATCTTTCCGATGTTTTTCGATGTATTTCATGGTCAGTTTGATAATCACCCCTTTGGCTACGAGATTGCGGTGATAATCCGTATATAGAGTGGTATCGATCGGCACAAAACAGTCGGGCATGATACCGCCGCCACCGTAAACGGTACGTCCTAATTTCTTAGTCTGGCATTTTAGTGAATCCGGGAAATGGATACTGTCCGCATTCATCAATTCGCCACGGTTAAAACGGTCTATCAAGTCCTGGTTGTATTTCTTCTGATTATTTTCACTGTCACTGTTTCTACCCGATAATCTGACGTCAGCCGTGCTGTCATAGGGCTTTTGAATGCAACGGCCCGCGGGGGTATAATACCGTGCTATGGTCAATCGGATCATTGAACCGTCGGGCAGGTCGATAGGGCGCTGAACCAAGCCCTTTCCGAAAGAGCGCCGCCCTACTACTACGCCTCTGTCCCAGTCTTGAATGGCTCCGGTCACAATCTCACTGGCCGAAGCAGAATATTCGTCTACCAGTACGACCAAACGTCCTTTACGGAAATTTCCCGTACCTTTTGCAAAGAATTCACTGCGTTGTGCCGTCCTCCCTTCGGTATACACAATCAGTTCTTTTTCTCCGAGGAATTCATTGGCAAGGTCGATGGCTGCGTTCAGATACCCTCCTCCATTGCCCTGAAGATCGAGGATGAGATCTTTCATGCCTTTACCCTGCAACTCTTTCATTGCTTTTAGAAATTCATCAGCGGTGGTCGCTCCAAAACGGTTGATACGGATATAGCCCGTTTTAGGTTCGATCATGTATGCGGCATCCAGACTGAAGATGGGGATTTTATCGCGTTTTACCGTGAAAAGTAACGGTTCGTTCACTTCCCGGCGGAGGATGGTCAGGTTTACTTTGGAGCCTTTCGGACCACGGAGGCGACCCATAATGTCTTCCGTGCTCATCTTCACTCCGGCAATGGCGGTATCATTGACAGCTATGATACGGTCTCCGGCAAGGATGCCGACTTTTTCGGAGGGGCCGTTGCTGACAGGCTGCACAACCAGCAGAGTGTCTTCAATCATCTGAAACTGGACACCGATGCCTTCAAAGTTACCTTGTAGAGGTTCGTTCATCTTTTTCACTTCTTCCGCATCCGAATAAGTGGAGTGCGGATCGAGTTGTGCCAGCATTTTGATGATGGCCTCTTCTACCAGTTTATCTTCGTCTACTTTGTCTACATATAAGTTGGCGATAGCGAATTCGGCCATTTGCAGTTTGCGCATGGCGGGAGAGCCGAAATTCTGTGCCTGTGATGTAACAGCCCACAGGCAAGCTAAGAAAATATAGATTCGTTTCATCATTTTGATTTGCTAATCCCTAATCACTATATAATTGCTAAATTTTCATCAATTGCCAATCATCCATCCCTTATCACTCATCCTTTATCGTCCGATCTCCATCTTTCTCATCCGATTTCCATCCCCTCCGGAACAAACATACTGATATCTTTATTGTAGCTGAGAAGCTCGCGTACGATGGTAGAGCTGACACAGGTAAGTTCCGGTTCGGTGAACAGCAATATGGTCTCGATTCCGGCAAGTTTACGGTTGATGTCTGCGATGGTCTCTTCGTATTCAAAATCCTTTACCGTGCGTATGCCGCGAACGATAAACTGTGCGCTTACTTGCCGGGCAAAGTCGATGGTCAGGCAATCATAAGACATTACTTTTATCCGCGGCTCGTTCTGATAGAAATTCCGGATCATTTCCACGCGTTTCTCTATCGGGAAGTACGTGTTTTTATTTTCATTGATACCGATTCCGATAATCACCTCGTCCATGAAAGTCAAGGCGCGGGTCACTACCGAATAATGTCCGATGGTAAACGGGTCGAACGTGCCCGGAAAAATAGCTCTTCTCATTTCCAGTTTTATGCTATGTCCTCTTCTATAACCAGATTTTCTATAATAAAGTTTTGCCGTTCCATGGTATTTTTACCCATATAGAATTCGAGCAACTCTTTTACAAGATCGGTTTTGCGCAATGAAACTTGCTCCAGACGCATATCTTTCCCTATAAAGTGCTTGAACTCATCCGGAGAGATTTCTCCCAAACCTTTGAATCGGGTGATTTCCGGATTGGGGCTTAGCTCCTTGATTGCCTTTTGACGCTCTTCATCGCTGTAGCAATAGAGGGTCTTTTTCTTGTTGCGCACACGGAACAGCGGCGTTTGCAGGATATAGACATGCCCTTTTTTGATCAGATCGGGAAAGAACTGAAGAAAGAAAGTGATAAGCAACAGGCGGATATGCATACCGTCCACATCGGCATCTGTGGCTACGATAACCTTGTTGTAGCGCAACCCTTCAATGCCGTCTTCAATATTCAATGCAGCTTGAAGCAGGTTGAATTCTTCATTCTCGTATACCACCTTTTTGGTCAGCCCAAACGAATTTAGCGGTTTACCGCGCAGACTGAACACTGCCTGTGTGTTGACATCACGGCTTTTGGTGATAGAGCCGCTGGCGGAATCTCCCTCGGTGATGAATATACATGAATCTTCTTCGATACCCTTGCCCTTAGGATCATTCAGATGAATGCGGCAATCGCGGAGTTTCCGGTTGTGCAGGTTGGCCTTTTTAGCGCGTTCACGTGCCAATTTGGTTACGCCGGCAATGGCTTTACGTTCTTTTTCAGAATCCTGTATCTTCTGCAGCATGATTTCTGCCACGTCAGCATGCTTGTGCAAGAAGTTGTCCACTTCCTGTTTGACGAAATCACCGATGAATTTGTTTACAGTGATGCCGCCGGGTGACATGTTGGTGGAACCCAGTTTGATCTTTGTCTGGCTTTCGAACATCGGTTCCTCGACGTTGATGGCAATGGCGGCTACCAGTCCGTTACGGATATCGGTATAATCCAGATTCTTGTTATAGAACTCTTTGATAGTGCGGGCAATGTGCTCTTTGAAAGCACTTTGATGGGTACCTCCCTGTGTCGTGTGCTGTCCGTTGACAAATGAATAATATTCTTCGCCATACTGGCTGGTATGCGTAAAGGCGATCTCGATATCTTCTCCTTTCAAGTGTATGATAGGATAAAGTCCGGTAGCAGTCATGTTGTCATTCAGCAGATCGACCAATCCGTTTCTGGATACAATCCGTTGTCCGTTATAGATGATTGCCAGACCGGTATTGAGATAAGTATAATTGCGCAGCATCGTCTCGATAAACTCAGGACGGAAGCTATAGTTTAGGAACAGCGTATTATCCGGTTCGAAGAAAATGTATGTTCCATTTTCCTCTTCCGTATCCAGCGTCTCGTCTGTAAGCAGATTGCCTTTTGAAAAAGTGGCAATACGGACTTTTCCGTCGCGATAACTGCGTACTTCGAAGCGCGAACTTAATGCATTGACGGCTTTTACACCTACACCGTTCAAGCCGACACTCTTTTTGAATGCTTTGCTGTCATATTTACCACCGGTATTCAAAACGCTGACGGCTTCTATCAGCTTTCCCTGCGGGATGCCTCGTCCGTAATCCCGTACGCTGACACGCAGGTTTTCTTCGACAATGATTTCTATTTTCTTGCCGGCCTGCATTTTGAACTCATCGATGCTATTATCCAACACTTCTTTCAAAAGGACATAAATTCCGTCTTCGGCATGTGTACCGTCGCCAAGTTTTCCGATATACATACCGGGACGTGTACGTACGTGTTCCATGTCGCTCAGATGACGGATGTTGTCATCTGTATATTCTATGGGATTGTTGTCTAAAGGTATCAGCTCGTTTTCTTCCATAAACAATAATTTTTTAATGTGCCAATGTACCAACTGGCTATGCATACAACTGCACTAATGTTAAAAGCACCGGTCCGGAAACTGGCACGTCGGCATATTGGCACATTGTTCCATTATTCTATCTTTTTCGTAAACGCACGGCGACGTTTATGTTGTTCGGTTTTGAAGTATTCCCATTGGGCCTGTACTTTTCCGTTTTCTTCCAGTTCCGGATTGCTCTCTGCAAATATAAAACCTAATTTCTGATAAACCGGGATTAAATCGGAAAATAACAAAGCGTTAACACCTTTATTCTGGTATTCCGGCTTCACGGCCACAAGCAGCAGATCGAGGATTTTGGCCCGTCGTTTCATAAACAGGGCTTTCAGGAGATAATACCATCCAAAGGGCAACAGACGGCCATGTGATTTTTGCAGAGCCTCTGACAGTGAAGGCATCGAGATACCCACTGCAATCAGTTTGTCATCGGCATCCGTGATAAGGGTTACCATGCGCAGGTCAACGATCGGCAGATACATTTTGACGTACTGGTCTATCTGGCGTTGCGACAGTGGAGAGTAACCGTACAGTGGGCTGTAGGCTTCATTCATCAATTCAAAAATAGCCTGCCCATAGTCTGCGGCAATTTTTTTGGCAGAGGTGTATTTCTTTATTTTCAGGTTATATTTCCGTTGGATAAGATCGGAGATACGTTTGTGCTTTTCCGGTATCGCATCCGGTATATAGATTTTATATTCCACCCAGTCGGCATCTTTCTCATATCCCAGTTTCTCCATGTGCTGAGGGTAATAAGGATAGTTGTAGATTGTTGCCATGGTGCTGAGTTGGTCAAATCCTTCTATCAGCATACCTTCTGCATCGAAGTCGGTAAATCCTAACGGCCCTTGAATGTCTGTCATGCCCTTGGCTTTGCCCCACTCTTCCACGGCTTTCAGCAATGCAGAAGAAACTTCTATGTCGTCAATGAAATCTATCCAGCCGAAACGCACATCTTTTTTATTCCATTTTTCATTGGCTCTATGGTTGATAATGGCTGCTACACGGCCCACCAGTTCATCATTTTTATAAGCCAGAAAGTATTCGGCCTCACAAAACTCAAACGCAGCATTTTTCTTTTTGTTGAACGTATTAAGCATATCGTCATAAAGATCAGGAACGGAATAAGGGTTGTCCTTATACATCTTGAAATTGAAACGGATAAACTTCTTTAGTTCTCTTTTTCCAGATACTTTTTTGATTGTAATAGCCATATTTGTATTTATTTGATTCTGCAAAGATACGTGATAATCTTTAAATTACAACGGGGAAGCGGCAAAAACTACTGTAACTGCCCTTCCCCGTTTGCGGATATACAAAGTGGTGTCTTTTATTATCCGAAAGGTATTTGCAACGCCGTGTCTATGACAATGTAAGTATCAGTAATTGCGCTGTAAGCACACGTAGAAACATGGCCAGCGGGTATACGGTGGCATAACCTACGGCGGGAGCATCGCAAGAAGTCAGCTCATTCGAGTAAGCAAGAGCGGGAGGATTGGTATTGGCTCCGGACAATACTCCGATGAGTGTATAGTAGTTCAATTTGCAGCCATAACGCCCGATAAGCCCGGTTATCAATAATGGGATGACAGTGATAAGGACACCGTAACCGATCCAGATATAGCCACCCTCGTTCACGATGGTTTCTATGAATCCTTTACCGGCTCCCAATCCCACACAGGCGAGAAAGAGCGAGATACCAATTTCTCTCACCATCAGATTGGCACTCATGGTGGTATAAGTAATCATTTTGTAGTGCGGACCGAAATGACTGATAAGGATCGATACGATGAGCGGACCTCCTGCAAGTCCCAGTTTGACCGGTTGAGGAATACCCGGAAACATGAATGGAATGCTTCCCAAGATACATCCCAAAGCGATGCCTATGAATATCGGAATAAGATTGGGGTGATTCAGTCGTTTCATTGAGTTTCCCAGCACCTTCTCGGCATGTCCTACAGCCAGTTCGCTACCGACTACCGTTACACGGTCGCCCATCTGCAATTGCAGGTTCGGAGCGGCAACGAGGTCTACTCCCGACCGATTGACACGAGTGATATTGGCACCGAAATTATTTCTAATCTTCAGTTGCGATAATGTTTTTCCATTCAGTTCGGGTTTGGTGATCAGAATACGTCTCGAAATCAGATTCTTGCTGACCTGCTCCCATTCCACTTCCACTTGTTTGCCGAAGAAAACCGTGATGGCCTCAATATCTATCGGATTGGAGATCACTAAAATCTCATCTTCCAAATGCAGGATGGTAGCCGAGTTAACCAATTCCGCTTTTTTGTTTCCTTCATGGTAGCGTATGCGTGAAATTACAAAGTTCCGGTTTACCAACGGGCGTATTTCTTTAATTGTCTTCCCGTTTACCGCTTCATTCTTCACCACTAAGGTGACGGGACGCACAGTCAGCTCCTGCAGATGGCCTAATCCTTTTTCCGCATCGGCCTCTTCTTTAGGCATATTGATATTCAAAATATATTTCAAGGCAAGCAATGAAAGGATCGCGCCTACCACACCAAGCGGATAGGCTACGGCGTATCCCATTGCTATTTCAGGTGCATCGATACCATTCAGGTCACTGTTGGCCTGTTGGGCTGCACCCAATCCCGGGGTGTTGGTAACGGCACCGGAAAGGATTCCGACCATAGTTGTGATGGGGATACCTGTGGTGAAGTGCAGGATAACGGCTACGGCAACACTCAGAAAGATGGTTGTCATGGCGAGCATGTTCAGCGTGAATCCTCCTTTTTTAAAAGCGGAGAAGAAACCGGGTCCTACTTGCAGACCGATAGAGTAGACGAACAGTATTAGTCCGAATTCTTTTAGGAAATGCAACAAGTGCTCGTCTAAGTTCAGGTTGAAATGCCCGAATACAATACCGACAAAGAGTATCCATGTGACACCTAATGAAATTCCGGCTATCTTTATTTTAGCCAATATGATACCGAAGGCAATAACCAACGATAAGATAAGTACGGAGTGCGCCACTCCACCCCCCCAAAGATTGGGGTATCCTTCGAAAAGGTTTCTGAGAAGTTCCATAATATAATAACAAATTTACTTTTAATACATCAGCCGCAGAACCCCTGATTGATTGCACACACCACATAGACATACACCCATGCTTGCAGGCATCTCTTTCACTGGTTCTTATTGGAATCGTCTTCTATCCGCTGCTTCCCTAATCCCACGAGTAAAAACAGCCTTTGATGAATGGCAGGTCTTCTGACTGGCTCCTTGTCTTGAAGCCTTCCCGGCTTTATAAAAATGACCAGTGGCAAAGGTTTGTTTTCAAGATATTAGCAGAGTTTCACAGCAGCGGGACTGTCCGGGATTTTCACCCGATTCCCTTTTAATCCGAATAGCTGAAATGTCTATTCGGAACCAATTCGGGGCGTAAAGATAGTCGATTTCTATCAATTTAGCTTATGGGTGGCGGAAATTTAAAGAAGCATTGGGGGATTTTTGGTTATTAAGAAAAATGTTATCATGATATTTTGCTTTTTTGATGGAAGTAACTTCAACTGGAAATCTCTGAGTTGGCTACGAAAACGAATCAGGGCTTGTATCATATAGCTAATGAGAAAATGGAAGGTATTGCTTAATGTTTGAGGTGATTGTCATGATTATTTCTTTGTATTTTATGACAGGAGTATCTGAATACTTTCATGCATGAAAATCCCCCTACAATAATTGAATTGTACCGGGTACAGTTTAATTGAAGTAAGGGGATTCCTACAATTATTAAATTTCTATTCAATATAAACCATTCTTAACAATCAGTACATATGCCCTTGAAAATATGCTTTTAAAGGGAAATGGGTACTGGGAGTACATTCAATGATTAATATTGGATCTGTTTCATCTTCTGGAATTACTAATGAAATTGCATTAGTATTACCTATACCATCTCTATAGGCTCGAATTGAAAGTATACCACCAGAATATACATCAATTTCTGAAGTACGTTCAAATAGATTTTGACCGGCCAACAACAATATTCCTTGGTCATAATCTGTACACAGCCGTTTTCCATCTAATTCAAGAACTAACATTCCATTCCAAGTGGGATTAGATACGTAGATTTTCATGTCTTTTATAATCCCACTTTCCAAAGTAAAGCTCAGGTGCTCTTTTGGGCTCAATTGTGCCCATACATTAGATGTACATAAAAAAGCGAAAAGTAATAACATAATTTTTGTGATTTTCATAAGCATAAGTTTTTTAAAATTATACAATAATATTTTATAATAAAACAATTGAAAAACGAACGTTACTAATCGATAATCTATTGTTTTTTAGATCGGCCAATAGAAAGTTTGTTAATTACTATATATTAAATGCGTTTAAAAGGAAAGAGCCCGGTATTACACCAGGCTCTTATACAAGCTATAAATATAAACTTGTCTAATTTATTAAAAACGTTTTAGTCTCTTTGGATCTATATATGAAATATACTTACCCATTTCTCTTAAATCATTTCTTAAGAATCTTGATAGTACGAACCTCTTTACCGTCTTTCATCACTTTCACCAGGTAAATTCCGCTAGCTCCGATGGTAATACTCATGTTTTGACCGGCATGAAGAGATTCTGCTTTTTGAGCAGCAAGCACACCGGATACTGTGTATACAGAAACCTGATAGTTACCGTCTTCTGCAAATTCCACAAAGAGAAGGTCTTCCACAGTGTACGTGCGCAGTTCACCAGCCTCATTCATATTTTCAACGCCTGTGATTCGGATAGAGAATACAGGATAATCTCTAGAATCTGAACCAAGGTCATTGGCAAGTGTTAGAGTTACGGTACGGTCACTAGTCTTTTCATAAGATAATTTGGCACTACCTCCGGTGTCATTACCAGTAGCTTCGCTGATTACAGCACGTTTGCCTGTCCATGTTGGCAATGTTTCAATTTTGTAAGCAGATCCTGCGATATATGGAGTTCCAGGGAAGTAAATAGGTGGTTGGGGAGTTTGAGTACCGGAACCTTCTTTATCTCCTGCTACAATCTTATAGTTACAAGCTTTTGCTTCTGGTTTTGCTCCTTTGGCCTTGAAATAGTAATCGTTATCTGCATCTGTATCAAAATCCCAGTAAGCGAGCACATTTTCCGGGAGATTATTAGCATCAAGACCTGCTTTTGAAAGTTTTACCTCTTCTGGGGTCATTGCTCCCTTCCAAACTTGTAATTCGTCTACTATCCCATTATTGAAAGTGGGATTATTACCACGGCCTCCACCAAAACACATCCAGTAGTCTACCGGAAGCGCAAAATGTATAGAACACCAATCTTCTGTTGTTCCCGTTTCTTTTCCACCGTTATATGTCCATGTAGACTTTTGAAGAATACCATTTATATATAATTTGACACGGAATTTACCGACATCGTTATATTCGAAAATCAATGCCAGATGAGTCCATGCACCAAATACAATAACACTCTCCGGGAAAGTAGTCTTATATTCCGGAGCACCATCATTGGTGGATGCACGGAATGCGAATGAATCAATTGTACCGTTGGGGCTAATATTAGACCAAAACCATCCCCAGTTATTTACAGGCCAACTACCGGTACGGTCTTCAATACTAAAGAATGCTGAGCTACCGGGTACAGAAGTAAAGTTTATCCATGTGGAAACAGAGAATGATTCAAAAGCATCAATGCCTAAAGGCTGCAGTTTACAACCCACGGAGGCTTCGTTAATTGAGATACCACGGGATGCGGCACCATCTGCATTTCTACCTGTATAACCAAGCGTAACTTCATCTCCTACCTCTATTTTAACAGGTGGTGCATCTTCTTGTACATCTTTTCCATCGAGAGTCAAAGTTTTG
>CAVCAX010000044.1:9158-9745 GCA_963599995.1 Coprobacillus sp. CAG:698 | reverse complement strand
GAATTAATACGGCGGAGAGTATCGGATTCGGTTATTTCGAGATCATAAGCACCAAGTTCCTTGATACCTTCCGGTACAGAGAATGTAATAGTATTACTTGCCTCTTTCACGACCTCACCTTCACCATTGTAGAGTTTCCAAGTAGCCGTATTGTGCCGAGGATCTACATAAGAGATCTCGAAATTCTCTTCCGGTTTAATTGTCGTTTTATCAATTTGGACATCATTAATAACACTATAATCACCCAAATCATCCATGTAGTTACTCCAAGTAATCTCAGAATCAGAGTTTGTATCCATTGATACGGCAGCAACACCTAAACGGAACCGTTGTGCTTTAGTCGCATCAATAGGAATAGAATAGTACATACCAGCCCAAGAGGTAGTGATACCCATAAGTACAGGTTCCCCACCTTCCTGTTGTGCGTAAAGCTTGAACATAGAGGTGTTTACATCAAGGTTATAAACTGGCGTACCGGCTTCCTTATTATTAGGCATGTTGAAAATTATCTTGGCATCAACACCTTTGATATGGCTACCTACAGCTTTCGCAAGCGTAATTTCGGGAGCGGAAGGAGCAGAGACCGT
>CAVCAX010000044.1:0-9148 GCA_963599995.1 Coprobacillus sp. CAG:698 | reverse complement strand
TCTTGAGCATTTCTGAAGTGCAAGCCGATCATTGCAACCTCTTGGCCGTTGAGCGAGGCTAAAAGGCCACTGATTTTGAATGTTTTTTGTACCCAGATTTCATCGTCTGCTACTTCTTGTGTAGTCAATACTTTCAGATTATTTTCACGTAAAATCGTTGATTCACTACCTTTTGCAGATAGAATAAGATTAATATCGGCCTGTCCTTTTATAAGTTTGTAACGAACAGTGATTACATCGTCTCTATTCAACAGAAACTCGGTTTTGAACAGATGCAAATATTCATTGTCTGTTGAACCGAAAATACGGAGACAAGAACCGCCTAAATATGCATCATCCCATGTAAATTGAGCATCCAACCCATTAGCTGGTACATCGGCCATCTCCTTACCCATAAATGAAGAAGAGAACCAGTAGCGCCATGTAGGAAGATAATCTTGCACGCCGATGTTATACCATTCGTTATCATTTTGGCGTTCACCTTTCCAATTGAAGAAACGACCGTTACCTAAGTTGAAGAATGTTATAAACGGTTCTTCGGAAAGATTCCAACTTAAAGAACTACGAGCAGAAATATAGGCTGACATACCAAACCATTTTTCATTTGGAAAGTGACTTTTCGCATCATAAATACTGATCTTCTTTATGGGATTACGGTTGCCGTTGGTAAAGAACATCTCAAGGATATTCTGATAAGTTGATTGTTTAGCTATATCTGCACTACCCTCTTTTGAACGTCCTGCCCAAAGCATATTGTAGTCATGGGCACCCCACAATCCGATAGACATTGGATATTGGGCCAAAGTAGTCCATGTTGATGGATTTCCTCCTTGCATATTAAATCCGGCATAAAGATCAAGTGAACTGCGTCCGGGAGCAACATTTTGAATATTAGTGATAGAACTCAATACCCGTGATCCCCACCAATTGTAGTTAAGGAAAAGAGAAGTACGTATATGATCTCCATCCCCAAATGTTTCTTTATTATGACTGCTGAGGCCACCGTCCCAAGTGATACCCCCAGTGTCATTGGTACCATCATACCAAAAGTTCTCTGCCAGATGATTACCCTGTTCAACAAGGTATTTGTGAATAAATTCATGTTGAGTACGAAGAGCAGGCAGATCATTACCCATCCCGGTAAACTCAGAATTGTATCCAAGTCCGTCTACTCCATGGTAATGAAGGAATTTAGCAAATTTCTCATTGTCAATAGCGACTTGCTTATGTAATGCTTGTCCCCATCCTCCATCGTTTGCATTGATACCTGTGTTGGGGACAGAAGCAAGACCGGATACGCCGACACCATTTTTGTGGGCAACATCGGCAAATCCACCAGGAACCCAACCATGAGGCGAAGTCCAGTCGCCGTAATGAGTCACATAAGACCATGTACTGAATACTTCTGAATCAAACTCACCGTTAGGACGTGCATTTACATTACCTCCCGTAGCCATTCCTATTGGAACCCAAAATACAAGCTTTCTGTCATTGGCTTCCGTTAGAGATTCGTTAATCTGAGTTGCAGAATTTCGAAAATGTTTTTTAGGTTTCACACGGGAAATGTAAAAGTTCTCGTCTTCAAACAAAGGAGTACCGGGAGTCCATTGTGACACATAATCAGCAATGGCCTTACTGTCAGGCCATATCATGTAATTATCTTTCAGCTCTTGCGCTTGGGCAGAAAAAGAAAGTACTACAAATCCGGAAAGTAGAAGGAATTTTTTTTTCATGGAATTCTTTTTAAGTTTAAAAATATTATATAATTCGCTGTCTGTTTTATATTAAAGTAGGAAGCTTAAGATTGAAAAGGCTCAAGCTTCCTATTAGGACTCTATTGGACTCCCAATACATCATTTGCTTTGAGCGTAAATGATTTGTCACCCACTCGAGCTGTAAGTTCGAATGATATCAATACATAACCATCACTATTCGAAGAAATGGTTACTTGTCCTGAGCTAACAGCTACCTCTGCTTTATCAATATCTATACTCGTTGGATAACTGCTGACCGAATAACTGCCATCATAATTGTCACCACCGGAATATGCACCGGTCAGTATAATCGTAATCATCTGGTAGCTTCCGGATTTTGGGGTGATTCCTATCATCAGGTCATTATCCTTTTCGACTGACACAAAGGTATATTCGTAATCGGTATTAGAAGATGTATACGTTATGTCTGAAGGTAAACCAATTACTACGACATCGGTAGGAGGAGTGGAGATACCGGTTACTTCTGCCGTAATTTGGGCTGTTCCTTCTGTAATGGCAGTAATTATTCCCTTTGTATTATCGCCTTTTACTTGTGTAGCGGTAAGCATCTTTGTATTGGATGACATCCAATTTACAGCGTATGGATTAGGAGCACCTGAGAGTGTTGTTGCCTTAATACCCCATTGAACAGACTGTCCGGCAAACAAGGTGGTAGTATTTCCTTCTTCCCATAACACTTTCTCTATAGCTTCGGTAATCTCCACCGGAACTTCAAGCCGTTTACCATTAGATGTAAGAATGAGCTTGGTTGTTCCAACACACAATCCTTTCAAGGTGATCATATTTCCATCATATTCACCTACTTCTATAATATCAGGATTTTCTGCGGTCACTATTGGCTTGTGATAAGCATATGAAGAGGATGGTTCAACCCCCGTTGTGATTATTGTCAATCCCTTTATTGGCATTTTAATAGATTCATGGCTCACTATTATTTTATTTACAGGATAGCGATTTGTATAATCCTGTACTTTAAAAGTTGCTACAAGTACGGTATCGGGAGTAATGCAATGAAACTCTGCTTCTCCTTCTTCAATACCCGCACGTACAGTCAGCACAGCATCAAATCCATGGTTCTCCACATATTCTTCACTCATATTGGTAACAACTACCGGACCGCCAGTTGCTGTTTCCCAACGATATGCGTCATAAGCAGCTTTAATGTCTGTTTCGGCCCCGCTTTCCAAGTTCATTGCTACACGTACTGTCGCTTCGGTACCAATATCCATCCCGGTTTCGCTGGAATAAGCAAAATACATAGACAATACACCCTTACCAGGTCTAGTTCCGATCTCAGGCATGGTAGCAAATTGTTCACCATAGAAAGTTGCCTTGATAGCAGGTGCTATTATTACAGGACAGGTTGCACTCGGAGCAGTATTACCTTCTCCTATGGTAACTGTAATTTTTCCTTCAGTGGTTTTGCGGGGAGCCTGATAATGTACGATTATCAGTCCTTTTCTCTTATCTACGGTTATCGGTGTTCTGAACGGTTCGAGCCCTTCTATTGTATATTTAGGTTCAAAATCCTCTAAAACTTCTTTGGGAGAGACGGCAAATATGACAGAATCATGGGCTATGTTGTAACTATGTTTGGACTCTATTATAGCTCCTCCGTCATCCACAAGAGTAATTCCCTTAGGAAGGTTAGTCGTAACAATGATAGAGGAAAGACCATACTTGCCATTAGCGAGTGTTGCCTTCAAATGTGTTCGTTTCCCTTGAGCTCCAGCGACACAGACAACCGCAGTATCACCAAGTATTTTGGCTACAGCATCATCCAATACCGACCAGGTAACCGGTGTATCTATCACCTTACCGCTTAAGTTAGTAATCACAGCTGAGATGTTTATTGTATCGCCTGTTCTTAAAGTAATATCTGTCGGATTAAGGGTGATGTATATTTCTGTTGCACCATCAAGTGTATTGTCTTCATTGCATCCAATAAAAATACCAGACCATAAGACGGTCATAAAAAAGAATATTATATTTCTATATCGTTTCATCTTGATTTTTCTTTAAAAGTTTACCGGAATTACTAAGTTATATTTGTTATCTTCACTTTTTTCACCACGTTGTTCGGTTGGAACATCCCAAAACACACGCGTACTTCCTTTTTGTGGTCCTTCAAGAGCCACTATAAGAGAAGCTATTTCAAGTGCATTGTTTCCTGTTTCTATTAAGGGTATTCTACGGAGCTGAAGTTCCAAATCTACATCTTCCATACCGCCTTGGGTATAAACCGGGAATAAACGCGGGTAACCTGTTCGGCGGAACGTTGTCCATGCCTCTCCGCTCATCGGGAAGTTGGCAATGTACTTTTGAGTAATGATTTTTTCCAATTTCAATTCATCTGTATCTGTTTCATTCCACTTCACATCCACTTTCACACGGCCTTTGATATTGTGCTCCGAATTAAACGGATCCACATAATCCACATCCATAACTTCTGTTCGATTGATATATTCATCAATAGTTTCCTGTTTGTTTATGCCATTTTCCTCAAAGGCAAGGCGGATTCCTGTTTCATAAAAATCTTTGGCTGTTCCACCCATTGTCCATCCTCTGAGAGCGCCTTCTGCACGAAGAAACAGACATTCGGCACGTTTAAAAAAAGACTGGTGCATAAATTTAAAATCGTCAGTTAATGTGGCAAAAGGACCGTATCCTGTTTTTCGGTCTGTGGTGTTGATGTTTTTCATATAGATACCAGAACGCATGCCATATACGTCAATAGTAGCCGGAATACCCGTATTTTTGTCTACAATATTAACAGGACTTGTATCAAACCAACGCGTCAACAGCGGATTCTTAAAATGCTTAAGAATGTTTTCCAATGATGCATTCAAACGAAGATCGTTCCAGGTATTACAGATAAACCACAAACAACATGAGGTTTCACTGATTGGATAGTAAGCAATGTCTTTATCATCCTTTTCTGTAAGTACACCGATTTCATCAGCCACAGCTTCTTCGGCCTTTTGTTGAGCTTTGGTAGCATCGTATTTCACAATATTCATAGCCATGCGAAGTTTAATACTATTCGCAAACTTTACCCAACGTTGCCAATCACCATAAGAGATAGTTTTATTGGAATCCTCAATTTTTTCCAACTCCGTTTTCGAAGGTTTGCGTTCTTTTAAGATAGCAATAGCCTCATCAAGATCATCAAAAATTAAATCGTAAATAGCAGCTCCCTTTTCATAAGTCAATGGTGGAGTACGGTTTACATTGCGCCAATCGGTAAAAGGAGCGGCACCGTAGAAGTCAACTATTTCATGACCGGAATATGCTTGAATAATCAAAGCGATGGCACGCCATTCGGGCTTTCCAAGTTTTTGAGCATGGAAGATTGCATTTACTGATTGTGTAAAAATTTGATTATCCATTGCCCCTCCAAGGTAATCATTAGGGTAGGCATAAAGGGTTAATAATGAACCACCAAAAGAAAATGTTCCCTTTGAAGTAGTCCAATATCCGGCATAATTATCAATATTATTGGCACGATAATATTGATATTTGTGAGGAGCCCAACTACCGTTTGGTTCATGCGAATAATTAATCATATAAGGGATGGCACCACGAAGTTCTTTTTCGAGAACAGTAATGTCGGTAGCCCCTGCACCTGCCTCATCAGTATTATCCATATCCTGTTGCTTGCCTATCATCCAAGGATATTCTTCTTGAAACTGGTCATCGCAACCGATAAGTATACCTGTTGACAACAAAGATCCGGCGATGAGGCCAATTGAATATATTATCTTTCTCATTTTTTTTAATTTTATTAAAAGGACATACATTTATTTAGAAATTGAATTTTAGTGTCAATGCATAACTACGTGTAGTAGGCAATGCATAACAGTCAATGCCAGAATAGCCGTTAGCTGCTGATACGGAGATATCCGGATCTACCGGTGAATCCTTATAGATAAAGAATGCATTCTTTATAGAGAACTGTGCGGTAAGCCCTCTACTTTTACCAAACAGATTAGAGAAGTTATAGCTCAATGAAATATCACGAACACGTAAATTTGTTGCATTATAAATATGATCCTCCATAGGGTAAGCGCCAATAGTAGTATAGTAATTTTCAACAGATACTTTGTTACCTGAACCATCCGGAAGTTCTTTAAGGATATATTCTTTCCCGTTTTGAATTACATGCTCACCATTCAAACGATCTTGTGCCGAGCGGTCGGAAAGACCGTACAAATCGAGGTCAGGTTCTGTAAGAGACATCACCTTGCCACCGACACGCCCATCAATGAGGAAATATAGAGTTATGTTCTTCCAAGAAAAAGTATTATTCCACCCCAAAGTGACAGGAGAGGTTGTATTCCCCACATAAGTCTCATATTTCCCAGACTCCATCTTGGGTGTGGCATTTTCATAATTACCTGCTTCATTGATTTTTATATATCCGTTTTCGTCACGAGCGAAAGAGTTTACATAGATATCACCATAACGACCTCCTTCTATGTATTTGATTTTAAAAGCATTGGTACCCATTTCTACAATGTATGGTGCTCCACTTTCTGTCTTATAAGTTTCTAAGATACGATTGTCATTCCAAGCTATATTAAAGCCTGTCTGCCAACGCCAATTACGACCAATATTCCAGCGATAACCAGCAGAGAATTCAAGACCATAGTTACGGATTTTTCCTGTATTGACAGGTTTGGATTCTCCGTTGGCTGTAGTGACTCTCAGAAACTGGTTACGGAGAGTGGAATTATAGTATGTAATATCGAAATTGAATTTATTATCAAACATCCATACATCCACCCCTGTTTCAAACGAAGTTGTAGTTTCCGGTTTGGGATCATCAAATAATGGAGGACGGGTATTTACAGTCCCATTACCAAAATCATAGCTCTGTCGGGCGAAAAGGGTATTAGGAATTGGGTTACCTACCACGGACCAGCTTCCTCGCCATTTCAATTGATTGAGCCAATCTAATTTCGGTAAAAACTTATCAATAAGAACATTGGCACCTGCCGAATAATAATCAAAAGATTTATATCCACTTCCTTGAGTGAATTGTTGAAATGACTGAGCCCATTCCAAACGATAACTACCATCAAAATATATTCTATCAAGCAATCCGATAGAGGCTGTTGCAAAAATAGCACTGCTCCAATCAGAATAGTTCCAACTGTCATAAGCAGATGTTGCACTGCCATTTGGATTGGTAGGACGACTTTTTTTACTGTTCTGAGGAACGAATGCATTGGGTAAACCGCAAGTGTCAATATTAGTAGTGATAGATGTGTTACGGCTGTAGTGACGGGTAAAGCTGGTACCTGCTGCAGCATTAATATCAATTTTATCATCAATACGTTCATTGTAAGAAATCATGTGATCATTGTAAATATCACTTGTCTGCGAATTACTGGAATAATATTTTCCGCCTACATAGTCAAAAGCAGTACGATTCATACCGGCATATTCTTCATTCAGATTGTTTTGAAGTACATAATCTATACTAAATCGTGTCTGATATTTTATATTTTTCCAGATAATCGCATCCAAAGTAATATTACCTAATAAACGATCCCGTTTTTGTACATCGTTATACATATTAGCCACCCAATATGGATTATTCAGATATTGATCATACCAGTTCCATGTTTGAACGGGTTGCCCTGCTAATTTAGGATTTCCTTTTGTCGGATTACTTACAATGTCATCGGCCATTGTACCGACATGTTTATAATTATGTTTAAAATATCGCATGTCAATATCAGCCGCTGTACGATACAATGGATAAAGTGTACTCAATGCTTTACCTACAACCGGAGCATTATTTGTTTTTTGATGTATCCAGTTAAGACCCGTACTGATATTGATACGTTTATCAAATAGAGAAAATGCCTCCTTAAACATTATATTATTACGACGAAAGTCATTGTTAGCAATCAGTCCGGTCTGATACGTATTGTTATAGGAAAAGTATGTCCGCGAATTTTCTGTACCTCCACTAAGTGTTATACCGTTATTAAGTGTTACTCCCAAATTAAAGAAATCTTTTACGGCGTTACGGGGAGAGTTTGTCAGATAGGGTGCAGAAGCCAGCTCATCTGCAGTACGTGTACCAATTTCAGGTCCCCACGCCGACCATTGATTATTATCACTAATACCAAAAATCTGTTGAGTATGGGGATACATAGCTATCGTCTCAATGGATGTACTACTGGAAATATCCACTTTAATGGAACCGGAGGCACCCGATTTAGTGGTGATCACAATTACACCATTATTGGCCGCGCTTCCATAAAGTGCAGCTGCATTCGGCCCTTTTAGGATGGTCATATTTTCAATATCTTCCGGGTTAATGGTAGATAAAAGGTCATCTCCACTACGTCCACCACCTAAAGCTATACCATCGGTAACTTGACTTCCCATACCGTCTTGCATCGGTACGCCGTCGATAACGATTAGCGGTTGATTGGTTCCAAGAATGGAAGTGGAACCGCGGAGTACTATTTTGGAAGCTCCGCCACCGGCACCTCCATTGTTGGGAGTAATCGTAAGACCGGCACTCTTCCCTTGAAGCGAATTGATAAAATTCGTTTCTTTGATACGGGTTACTTCATCATTTTTAATGGTTTGAGCTGCATAAGTCAGGGTTTTCGCTTCACGGGTTATCCCCATAGCCGTTACCACAACCTCACTTAGAACTTGGGTGTCTTCCTTCAATATAATATTAAAATTGTTAGTACCCGCCACTGATAATACAGCTTTTTGATAGCCTATATAGCTGAACTCGAGTATGGCGTTATTATCCGGAATCTCTATGGAATAATTACCATCGATATCAGTAATGACTCCTGTAGTAGTTCCTTTCACCAATACACTTACACCGATCAGCGGCTCTCCGAAATCATCGGAAACCAATCCTTTGATAATACGCTTATTTTGCTGTGTCACCTCTTTTACAGCATTGGTATTCTCAGAAGAATAAAGTACTAAGTGATTGTCTTTCACTGTAAATGTCGCATTTGTATTTTTTAGCAGGTCCGCCATAACGGAAGACAGTTTCCGACGGTCTGCTTTCACTGACACAATACGGTCAGGATTCACATCTTTGGTATTGTAAACAATACGTAATGAAGTCTGACGGCCGATTTCATTCAGGACTTTACTTAACGGAACATTGGAAAGGTCCAAACTTATGGCTACATCATTCTGTGCTGTAGCATGCATAAGGAACGGAACAAAAAGAAATAGGGAAAACAACAAGAGTTCGATCCTGTACTTTAGATTTTTTTTCATTTAGTATTCTTTTTATGTTAACAAAATGCTGGTTGTATTTAAATTGTAAATCTGTTCTTTATCAAATATGAGAATTCTTATGTAGGGCTATTCTGTTT
>CAVCAX010000043.1:11635-14537 GCA_963599995.1 Coprobacillus sp. CAG:698 | reverse complement strand
CCACTGACGGCTCGACTATGTAATCGTTCACTACCCGGTTCTCTTCCACTTCCTCAGCCTGCTCCTCTTCTATCCGGGTAAGATCGATCGGCAAGAATCTTTCACGGACCAGTTTCTGTACGCCCATCGATTTGAAATGGTGATATATCAGTTCTACACGATCGATGTCCTTGGATACGAAAAGCTCCATCAAATGTTCTGCGAGAGCCGATGCCTGCTGATAATCGGGCTTATCGGACAGCTGCTGGTAACTGCCTTCCGGAGTAAAGCCCATCTTCTTCACCGCCTCTTCCACCTTACGTCCGACAGGGTAAATCAAGATATTATCCTGCCCTAACTTGCGGTATTCGCCGATGGTATGCAAAAACATTTTGATGACATTGGCATTGAAAGCACCGCACAAAGAGCTGTTGGAAGAGAACAAGACAATAGCCACACGCTTTACTTCGCGTTCCTCCACATAAGGAGATTCGATCGAAAGATCACCGCCGAGAAAATTCCGCAGAATCTTGTTCAGTTGCCTTTGATAAGGCAACATGTGTTCAATGGCCCCTTGCGCCTTATGCAATTTGGCAGAAGCCACCATCTTCATTGCCGAAGTGATCTTTCGGGTACTCTGTACCGAATTTATTCTGGTTTTTACTTCTTTAAGTGAAGCCATATTTATTAGTAGTTAGAATTTGACAGCAAGCATAGAGATCGTGGAAACCACTTATCCATGCAGAATGACAGTTATTTCAAACTCCGGTTGCTATATTAATTCATAAATTGTTTCGCCACCATTTCCGCTGTTTCACGGATGCCCTTTTCAACCTCTTCATTGATCGTACCGGTTTTCAGCACATCGAGCACATCGGCCTGATGGTTAATGGCAAGGCTCTCCTGGAAACTACGTTCAAAATCCTCCACCTTATCCAAAGGCACATTACGCAGCAAACCGTGAACACCACAATAAAGGATGGCAATCTGTTTCTCTACCGGCATCGGACTGTACTGCGGCTGCACAAGCAAACGGGTATTCTTCTGCCCTTTATCGATGATATGAGCCGTCACCGGATCCATATCACCGCTGAACTTCGTAAACGCTTCCAATTCCCGGTATTGCGCCTGGTCGATCTTTAGCGTACCTGCCACTTTCTTCATCGCTTTCACCTGGGCATTACCACCCACACGGGATACGGAAATACCCACATTGATAGCCGGACGGTTACCTTGATTGAAGAGATCGGTATCGAGGAATATCTGTCCGTCGGTAATGGAAATTACATTCGTCGGGATATAAGCGGACACGTCACCGGCCTGCGTTTCGATGATAGGCAATGCGGTCAGAGAGCCGCCGCCCTTCACCATTCCTTTCAGACTGTCGGGGAGATCGTTCATCTCACGTGCCACCTCTTCCTGATTGATAATCTTTGCCGCACGCTCCAGCAGACGGGAATGCAGATAGAATATATCACCCGGATACGCCTCACGTCCTGACGGACGACGCAGAATCAACGACACTTCACGGTAGGCCACAGCCTGCTTGGAAAGGTCGTCGTAAACCACCAGTGCATCCCGGCCGGTATCCCGGAAATACTCGCCGATAGCGGCACCCGAGAACGGTGAGAAGTATTGCAAGGCAGCCGGATCACCGGCTGTAGCAGCGACCACAATCGTGTACTCCATCGCACCGTATTCGCGCAAAGTATTCACGATGGAAGCAACCGTAGAACCCTTCTGACCGATCGCTACATAAATGCAATACACGGGTTTTCCCGCCAGATAATTTTCACGCTGGTTGATAATGGTATCGATGGCGATGGCCGTCTTACCGGTCTGCCGGTCGCCGATGATCAGCTCACGCTGTCCACGGCCGATAGGAATCATGGCATCTACCGCCTTCAATCCGGTTTGCAACGGCTGGTTCACCGGCTGACGGTAAATAACCCCCGGCGCCTTACGCTCCAACGGCATTTCGTACAATTCTCCGCCAATCGTTCCCCGTCCATCCAGAGGCTCACCCAACGGATCAATCACACGCCCCAACATACCCTCACCCACGCGGATGGAAGCAATACGCCGGGTACGCTTTACGGTATACCCCTCTTTGATCTTATCGGTAGGTCCCAGCAACACGGCTCCCACATTATCCTCTTCGAGGTTCATCACAATGGCTTTCATGCCATTGTCGAATTCCAGCAACTCGTTCGCTTCGGCATTCCGTAATCCATAAATACGCGCCACGCCATCACTGACCTGTAACACCGTACCTATCTCATCGAGCTGCACACGCGTATCGATGCCTTCAAGCTGACGACGCAGGATATCGGATACTTCGCTTACTTTTATATTTTCAGACATAATTATATTTACGATTTGACTATTTACGATTTACGATTGATAGTAGAAGATTGGTGACTGGATAATTTAGAATTGAACGATCCTTGAATTTTACGATTAAAAGTACCCTTATCCATGGCTTGATCCGATGTGACCACACCAGGTACCTCCACTCGTAATTCGTAAATCGTCTAATCGTAAATCCCTACACGATTCTTCTGTTCTTATCAATAAACTGTTGTTTCACACGCTTCAGCTGAGTAGCTATACTGGCATCCAGACGATAATCATTGACATCGAAAACAAAGCCACCTCCAATAGACGGATCTACCACAGTCTCCAACTCCATCTTTGCATGAAGAATCGCACCGGCAGAATTGCGTATCCGCTCTTCCGTCTCCTTATCGACAGGTACCGCCGTGACAAGCTTGCCTACACCGATGTGTTTCAGCTTCCTGTATAAATCCAGGAAAGACAAACAAATAAATTGCAGGAACGGTTCGCGATTGTTCTTCAGTACCAATGTGATGAAACGGGAAAAAGTACGGCTTACTCCGCGGTCAGCAGCTGCTGCCGTACA
>CAVCAX010000043.1:6279-11625 GCA_963599995.1 Coprobacillus sp. CAG:698 | reverse complement strand
CGTACAAATCAGCGAATACTTCTCACGGATATTCAACACAGGATTTGCCAAAGCTTCTTTCAGGTTCGGGAAAGCAGAAAGGCTCCCCGCCAGCATCTTCATCTCTTTGTAAAGCGTATCCTCCGCATGATTATCTTTTGCATACTCAATCAGTGCTTTCGCATAACGCATTGAAACAACTCCTATATCCATACTTCACTCCGGTTAATTCTTATTCAATACTTCGTCCAGCATCCGGTCTATCATCTCCATCTGCTCACGTTTGTCATCCAGATTTTTGCGGATCACTTTCTCTGCGATGTCCACCGAAAGCACAGCAACTTGCCGGCGGATATCCCGGATAGCTTCCTCCTTTTCTATCTGAATCTGCTTTTTCACCTCGTCCAGCTCTTTCTGAGCGGCGGCTTCTGCCTGTTTGCGGGCTTCGTGAATAATCTTCTCACGTTCCTGCATAGCCTCTTTCAAGATACGTCCCTGTTCCTTGTTAGCGGCAACCACGAGCGCTTCACCCTGTTCTTTCAATTTAGCTAACTGGGCATTGGCTTCCCTGGCCACCTCCAAAGACTGGTCGATGTAGGTCTTACGGCCTTCCACCATCTTGACAATGACGGGGAAACCATATTTCGCCAATACAACGAACACAATCCCAAACGAGAGGAACATCCAGAATAACAGGCCACTATCGGGTAATAACAATGACATAAGGCAATTTATGATTTATGATTTTCAATTTATGATTTACGATGGAGATGTCAATATCCATTGGTTGCCTGTGCATCTTACAGGAAGAATACCAATAAGCAAACAACGACAGCCAACAGAGCTACACCTTCAATCAAGGCAGCGGCAATAATCATGTTCATACGGATATCACCCGAAGCCTCCGGCTGGCGTGCAATAGCTTCCATAGCCGAGCTACCGATTTTACCAATACCCAAACCTGCACCGATTACGGCAATACCGGCACCAATAGCTGCTCCCAATTTTCCGATTGCAGCACCAGCGGCTGCTTGTAACAAGACTGATAGTAACATAATTTTCAGTTTTAAAATGGTTTATATTTTTATTAATTCAAAATTCAAAAACAACATGCCCTCACCGGCCGCTATTCTACCTTAGCCGCCTCTTCGGCCTTACCGCCCTCCTGCGCCAAACCGATAAATACGGCAGACAACATGGTGAAGACATAAGCCTGTATGAAAGCCACCAGCAACTCGAGCGTATTCATAAAGATATTAAACAGAACCGAAGCAACGGTCAGCGTTCCGTTCAGCACAGGCCCCATACTTGCCGAGATAAAAATCAGACAGGTAAGCACCAGCATGGCCATGTGTCCCGAAAGCATATTTGCAAACAGACGGATCATCAACGCGAAAGGCTTGGTAAACACTCCGAAGAACTCGATAAGCGGCATCATCGGTACAGGAACCTTGAGCCACCAGGGAACATCGGGCCAGAATATATCTTTCCAATAATGTCTGGTACCGAAAACGTTAACGGCCAAAAAGGTACAGATAGCCAATACCATGGTGATGGCAATGTTTCCGGTCACATTCGCCCCGCCGGGGAAGAATGGCACCAATCCCATGAGGTTATTGATGAAAATAAAGAAAAACGCAGTCAGCAGATAAGGAGCAAACTTCTTATAGTTGGGCCCTACGCAGCTCTTTATCACATCATCGTGTATCATCATAATGAACATCTCCATGAAACCCACAAACCCACCGGGTGCCGATGCTCCCTGTTCGCGTTTGCGATACCAATGTGCCACGCTCAAGATGATAACCAGCAGCAACGCACTGTTCATCAGCAATGCCAGAGTGACTTTGGTTATCGAAATGTCCCACGGACGGACCTGTTCACCGGCTTTGTTGTACTCCACGATCTTCCCTTCATACTTGCTTCCGGCAGGAGCAATGGAAAAGCCCTCGTACGTTCCGCCGTTCTCTTCAAGCCTGGAAGAGAGGAAGGTGTGCCAGCCGCTGTCCGAGCTATATACGATTACCGGCAACGGAATCGTGATATGCGTGTTACCCCACGTAGTGATATGCCACTCGTACGAGTCTCCGATATGCCCGAAAACGATACTCTTCACATCAACCGTGTTCTCTTTCTGTTCGCCGGGCGTGATTTCCTCCTCCTGCGCCGGTGCAGGAAGCGAAACAAGCAGCCCCAACGCAAAGAGTAATCCAGTGAATATGTTACGCAACTGTTTCATTTTTTGTCTTATTTTTCTTTTGTCGTTTCTTATTCAGCTCATAGCCTGTAAAGAAGCTTGTCTCAAATATCAGGTAAATCAGATAGTTCACGATGAAGGTAAGCAGAAATGCCACCGCCTCTTCCCGGACTATCATGCAATATATCACCAGCACGATTATGGAAAGAATCATCTTAAGCACCTTCATTGCCAGATGAAGCAACAACATCTTTTGAGGAGCAAACCGCCGGCAAGCATCGAACATATAGATATTGAATACTCCAAACATATAGAAGAATACCGGAATCAGCGGATACCCCCCAAAATAGTGTTCGGGCACCAAAGAGAAATAAATGACTCCACCCACTCCACTCAACAACAGAGTGATAAAAGTAAGATAGAGCAGATACTTGCGTTTTGTTAGACTTATGCTCATTTTATGTTGTTGTGTCTTTCTGTTCCAAAGTCAATTTTCCGTCAGGAGATGCAAACGGATACCTTTCCGTCGCTCATCTCCATGAAACCGCCTTGGATATCGAGTGTACATTCTTCATTATCATCGGTCACATAGCTCAGTTTCCCTTCCTTCAAAGAAGAGACGATCGGAGCATGTTGCGGCAACACAGTGAACGACCCCATCACCCCGGGCAACGTCACCCTGTTTATCTCTCCATCGAATATCTCTTTTTCGGGAGAAACAATACTCAAGTGCAATCCTTTCATTTTCAATAATGTGCTAATGTACCAATATGCATTATTTCTTCGCCTGTTCAAGCAATAGTTTTCCTTTCTCGATGGCTTCTTCAATCGTACCCACATTCAGGAAAGCCTGTTCGGGCAGATCGTCCACCTCGCCATCCAGAATCATACGGAAACCCTTGATCGTATCTTCGATGGAGACCATCACTCCGGGCACACCGGTAAACTGTTCGGCTACGGAGAAAGGTTGCGAAAGGAACCGTTGTACACGGCGTGCACGGTTCACAAGCATTCTGTCTTCATCCGAAAGTTCTTCCATACCCAAAATAGAAATGATATCCTGCAACTCTTTGTTGCGCTGAAGAATCTGTTTCACCCGCTGTGCCACGTCATAATGCTCCTGCCCCACGATGTGCGGATCGAGAATACGCGAAGTGGAAGACAACGGGTCTACCGCCGGATAGATACCCAACTCGGTTATCTTACGGTCGAGAACCGTAGTGGCATCGAGGTGGGTAAAAGTAGTTGCCGGTGCCGGGTCGGTCAAGTCGTCGGCAGGCACATATACCGCCTGCACAGACGTGATAGATCCGTAACGGGTTGAAGTGATGCGTTCCTGCATGGCTCCCATCTCCGTTGCCAACGTAGGCTGATAACCTACAGCCGACGGCATACGTCCCAGCAATGCCGAAACTTCAGAACCTGCCTGGGTGAAACGGAAGATGTTGTCGATAAAGAACAGGATATCCCGCGGTTCGTCACTATCCGAATGCATGTCACGGAAAGACTCTGCTACCGTCAGTCCCGACAACGCCACAGAAGCACGTGCTCCCGGCGGCTCATTCATCTGACCGAACACCAAAGATACCTGAGATTTCTTCACCTCTTCATAATCTACTTTCGACAAATCCCAATGTCCTTCCTCCATGCTCTTTTTGAAGGCTTCTCCATAACGGATAACCCCGGACTCTATCATCTCACGGAGCAGGTCGTTGCCTTCACGGGTACGTTCTCCCACTCCGGCAAACACAGAAAATCCATTGTGCTTCTTGGCTATGTTGTTAATCAACTCTTGGATAAGCACCGTCTTACCTACACCGGCACCACCGAACAAGCCGATCTTACCTCCTTTTGAATAAGGCTCGAGAAGGTCGATTACTTTGATACCTGTATACAGCACTTCCTGCACAGTGGTCAGATCTTCAAACTTGGGGGGATCGCGGTGAATGGAATAAGCTCCCTCGCGGCTAAGCTCTTTCATACCGTCAATAGAATCGCCGACAACATTCATTAGTCGTCCTTTAATCTGTTCGCCTACCGGCATGGTGATCGGTCCGCCCGTCGGATGTACTTTCATACCGCGCTGCAAACCGTCGGTACTGTCCATAGCAACAGTTCTCACCGTATTTTCACCAATGTGTTGTTGCACTTCCACAATCAGAATTTTGCCGTTCGGTCTTCTTATCTCCAACGCATCATGTATGCTGGGCAACATCAGTTCAGCCTCCGTACCTTCAAAGTATACATCGACCACAGGCCCGATTACCTGAGAGATATGTCCGATAATCTGTGACATAAGCAATCTTTTTATATATTATTTTCTAAACTTCATAGCACAGTAAGTCGCGTTTTCATCAACTTTACTATTAAAACAACGTCTGAGTTTTTGTTTTGTTCACACACCCGCCAACGCAAGTAGTTAAGCAAACAACTGTGCAAAAGTAAGAACAATTGTGATTCATTATTCGCATTTGCTTTTTTTTTGTTTTAGATAACATTCGTTAGACCTAAAAATCCGACCTATTAGCCAATAATCACATAAAAGAAGCGCATTTCTACAAGAGGCGACTCATCAGGTTGAAAACAAATCGCCCCTGCCACAGTCAAAACCGTAACAGGGGTGATTTCCTTTCACAAAGTATCTTTTCAGAATACCTCCACTTTCTCAGCGATACGCTTTGCCTTGTCGCGTAATGCATCCAAATCGGAGCCCAGAGGGGCATAGCAGAGCACGACTCCCATACGGCGGTTCACGCGGGTAAACGGTTTGCCGAAAATACGCAGGTAGGTATCCTCCTCTTTAGTCACCTCTTCCATTCCACGATATTGCGGACGTTCCTGACTGGCAATCGGAGAGAGAATCACCGCACTGGCTCCTATTCTCTCCTGCTTGATGCCCGGAATCGGCAAACCCAGTACGGCACGCAGATGAAGTTCGAATTCATTCAGGTTCTGTGTTCCAGCCAAAGTCACCATACCGGTATCATGCGGACGTGGAGAGAGTTCAGAGAAGTACACTCCGTTCTCATGGCTCAAGAAGAATTCCACCCCCCACAAGCCGGCTCCCGTCAAAGCTCTTGTCACCTTCTCTGCCATCTCCTCGGCTTCTTTCAGATGAGCGGGGTCGATATGCGCCGGCTGAAAGCTCTCACGATAATCTCCTCCTTTCT
>CAVCAX010000043.1:4981-6269 GCA_963599995.1 Coprobacillus sp. CAG:698 | reverse complement strand
TCGTCCTCCGGAATAGCGAATGGCTGCCAGCTCTCGCGGTAGTCGCCGCCCTTCTGCACATGTCCGATAGGCGGGCAGAACAGTGTCGGGCCGCTTTTCTGAGTAACGGTAAGCAAGGTTATTTCACTGTCGAACTTGATGAACTCTTCAATGATAAGTTCGCGGATATCACCGCGACTGCCACTGCAGCCATACTCCCACGCATGCTCCAGTTCATCGGCGCTCTTCACCAACGACTGGCCTTTGCCGGAAGAAGACATCAAAGGCTTGACCACGCAAGGGAAACCGATCTTAGCGGCAGCTTCTTTCAGTTCCTCCAAAGAAGTGGCATAGAAGTATCTGGCGGTTTTCAGTCCCAACTCCTTGGCGGCAAGGTCACGTATGGCCTTACGGTTCATCGTAAAGTTCACGGCACGGGCGCTGGGCACAACCTGAATGCCTTCTTTCTCGAAGTCGTACAAACGTTCGGTACGGATAGCTTCAATCTCCGGCACGATAATGTCCGGCCGGTGTTTTCTCACCACACGCTCCAATGCTTCACCATCGAGCATATTAAACACTTCACATTCATCGGCCACCTGCATAGCCGGAGCTCCGGCATACGAATCGCAGGCAATGATATGCTGTCCTTTGCGTTGGGCGGAAATGACAAACTCTTTTCCTAATTCACCGGAACCGAGTAAAAGTATTTTTTTCATGACTTGTTTTTTTAATAATA
This sequence comes from Coprobacillus sp. CAG:698, assembly GCA_963599995.1. Lineage (GTDB taxonomy): Bacteria > Bacteroidota > Bacteroidia > Bacteroidales > Bacteroidaceae > Bacteroides. The sequence goes on along the minus strand of CAVCAX010000043.1, from coordinate 5,551 downwards.
CTGCAAAAGTAATGCTTTTCAGTGAAACTTAGAAACTGTTTTGATACTGTTTTGATTTTTATAGGATCTCCTTTTGGGTTTCTTATTCAAGCACCGGAGTGGAGATATAAAAAAGATGCCCTTGACTATCTTCAAACAGACGATCAAGGGCTATATAAAAAAAACCAAAAAAATTATTGATGTTGCTCACGCAACAAATCATTCACTGTTTTCACCGGATTAAAAGTAGAGAGCGGCACTTCTACGAATACCGTATTCCAGTCACTCATGGCACCATTCCACAAACCGGGAAGTTCAAGCGCTTTGAGATCTTTTCCGTTCTTCGACTTATAAGAGATAAATCCGGTGGCTTTATCTACGTAGTTCACCAAACCAAATTTATGTCCTTTATAATCACGTACGGCACACACAAGGTCTACCGGATTAAAATGCGTTCCTTTTTCAAACATCTCTTTTGCAGCGGCATCATTCATGTCGATCTGCGAGCTTTCCAATATCTGGAGAGAAATAGTACCGTCACTGTTGTATGCCAGGAACGGACCGCCACCGGGTTCACCCACATTCTTCACC
>CAVCAX010000043.1:0-4971 GCA_963599995.1 Coprobacillus sp. CAG:698 | reverse complement strand
TCACCATACCGCAGACACGCATCGGGCGATTCAGTTTCTTCTTCAGATAGATCACCAATTCGGAATCTTCGAGATTCTTCGTTTCCGGATTCTTGCAGAACAAGTTCTTCTGTACGAACTGAAGAATTTCCATTACCTGATCATGAGAATAATCACCGCTATCGAGCAATTTCAGATATTCGAAAGCCTGCTTCTGCAGGGTAACCAGCACACCGGCTATCAGCTTCTTATACAATACCGTATCCGCTTTCAGCCTGTCCGGCACCACATTATCTATATTCTTTATAAAGATAATATCGGCATCCAGATCATTCAGGTTCTCGATCAGTGCTCCATGCCCCCCCGGACGGAAAAGCAGTTTACCGTTATCACGGAAAGGCCGGTTGTCCATATCGGCGGCAATCGTATCGGTACTGGGTTTCTGCTCCGAGAACGTAATGTTGTATTCAACGCCGTAACGTTTGGCAAAGGCACCGGCTTTCTCGGCTACCAATACCTTGAACAGTTCGCGGTGTTCTGCAGAAACCGTGAAATGCACATTTACCTTACCGCTCTTTCCGGCGGCATACATGGCTCCTTCTGCCAGATGCTCTTCGAGCGGAGTGCGCGAGCCTTCTTCGTATTTATGGAACTTGAGAAGCCCTTTGGGCAAAGCCCCATAGTTCAATCCGGCATCTTCCAACAAAGCAGCGACCACAGCTTTATAGTTTCCTTCGCTCATCAATCCGGCAATATCTTTTCCCGCCATACGCTGGCAGGCCACATTCAAATCATCATAAAACGCAAATTTACCGATGCCGTCAAAAAACGCTTGCTCAAACTTCGTAGTAGGCCGGTCATAATCGGCTCCCAGAAACTCAAACAGATTCTTGAACATACGGCTGGCAGCTCCTGAAGCAGGAACAAACTTCACAATCGTCTTATCTGTATTCTTATATGCATCCCATGCTGCAAGATATGCTTCCTGTTCATCAGCAGCAGGAGCGAGAATGCCCTTTCCTACCGATGCAGCCGCATCCAACTTCAAATAGGGGAAACCTTTTTCGAAACAGGCCAGTTGCTCGGCTATCTGCGCTTCCGAAATGCCCTTTTGGGCAAGCAACTCTTTGTCTTGTGGTGTTATCATACGTATCTAAATTATTAATTGATGCCCAAAAATACAAAATCTTATTTACTTATGCCCCTTTACTAAACAAAAAAAACTACTTTTACAGCAAAATAATGAATAATGTGCCAGTGAATAATGTGCCAGTGAATAATGTGCCAATATGCCAATGTGCCAAATTTCATGCGGTACATTTTTCATAGTGCAGTCTATTGGCATATTGATTAATTAATATATTATTATTCATTGGCACATTATTATTTTGAAACATTTAAATGATTATTGATCATGGAGAATATTTCATTTTTCACCCCGAAAGAGAAAGTTGAGCTATTCGCTTTATACAAACGGCTGATACGGACTGCCGGAGAAAGTATCACCAAGGATGACACGCGAAAGTTGAAAAAATACCTTATTCGCGCAGCACAGTGCAATCATCTTTGCCGCAACAATTTCGGTATGAATCCTGTAATCAGAGATCTGCAAACGGCTGTCATCGTAGCCGATGAAATAGGGATGAAAGGTTCCTGCCTGGTGGGAATCATGTTGCACGAAATCGTAAAGAACAACGACTTACCACTTGCAACCGTACGCAGTGAATTCGGAGAAGATGTGGCAAGCATCATTTCCGGATTGGTAAAGACCAACGAACTATATGCCAAAAGCCCGGCCATCGAATCGGAGAACTTCCGCAATCTGCTTCTCTCCTTTGCTGAAGACATGCGGGTGATACTGATCATGATTGCCGACCGTGTCAACACCATGCGGCAAATCAAAGACTCCGAAAACGAAGAAGACCGCATTAAAGTAGCCAATGAAGCAGCCTATCTGTATGCTCCGCTGGCTCACAAATTAGGATTGTACAAACTGAAATCCGAACTGGAGGACTTATCACTAAAATACACCAAACGGGATACGTACTACTTCATCAAAGAGAAACTGAATGAGACCAAAGCATCCCGCGACAAGTACATCGCCTCCTTTATCGAGCCGATCAAACGGAAGGTGGCGGAAGCCGGCCTGAAATTCGACATCAAAGGACGTACCAAATCCATTCATTCCATCTGGAATAAAATTCAGAAACAAAAAACGTCTTTCGAAGGCATCTACGACCTCTTTGCAATCCGTATCATCATCGATGCGGAGCCGGATAAGGAAAAGCAGGAATGCTGGCAGGTGTATTCCATCGTGACCGACATGTACCAGCCCAATCCGAAACGTCTTCGCGACTGGCTTTCCATCCCGAAAAGCAACGGTTACGAGTCACTTCACATCACCGTGATGGGCCCGGAGGGGAAATGGGTGGAAGTACAGATCCGTACCCGCCGGATGGACGAAATTGCCGAACGGGGACTGGCTGCCCACTGGCGCTACAAAGGGATAAAGGGGGAAAGCGGACTCGACGAGTGGCTGACTTCCGTACGCGAGGCGCTCGAAAACCCGGACAATGACTCGCTGAAAGTAATGGATCAGTTTAAAATGGACTTATACGAAGATGAAGTATTCGTATTTACCCCTAAAGGAGACCTTTTCAAACTGCCCAAAGGAGCGACTGTGCTCGACTTTGCTTTCCATATTCACAGTAAGCTGGGATGCAAATGTATCGGTGCAAAGGTAAACGGGAAAAATGTGCAGCTCAAACAGAAGCTGAACAGCGGTGATCAAGTGGAAATCATGACATCGAACACCCAGACGCCCAAACAGGACTGGCTGAACATCGTAACCACTTCCAAAGCGCGCACCAAGATACGCCAGGCTCTGAAAGAGATGGTGGCACGCCAGCACGATTTTGCCAAAGAGACCCTGGAGCGTAAGTTCAAAAACCGGAAAATGGAGTATGATGAAGGCACAATGATGCGCCTCATCAAACGACTGGGCTACAAAGTAGTGACCGAGTTTTACCAAGCCATTGCCGACGGGGCGCTGGACGTAAACGAATTGCTGGACAAGTATATCGAACTGCAAAAACGTGAAAGCGATACGCACGATGAAATCAGCTATCGCAGCGCCGAAGGATATAACCTGCAAAACCAGACGGAAGAGAGCAATGCGAAAGAGGACGTACTCGTCATCGACCAAAACCTGAAAGGATTGGAATTCAAACTCGCCAAATGCTGTAATCCCATCTATGGAGATGATGTCTTTGGCTTCGTCACCGTTTCCGGAGGCATCAAGATCCACCGCATAGACTGTCCGAACGCCGATCAGATGAGAGAACGTTTCGGATACCGTATCGTAAAAGCACGTTGGGCAGGGAAGTCGCAAGGCACACAATACCCGATCACCCTCCGCGTAGTAGGACACGACGATATCGGAATCGTAACCAACATAACGTCAATCATCTCAAAAGAAAACGATATCACCTTACGCTCAATCGGCATCGACTCGCACGACGGTCTGTTCTCGGGCACATTGACCATCATGGTCGGTGATACCGGACGCCTGGAAGCCCTGATAAAAAAGCTACGGACGGTAAAGGGGGTAAAACAGGTAAGCCGTAATTGAATAATGGGGGTGTGTCAAAATGTCCTTTTCAAAGAATTCACCTCTGCTACAAGCATTTGTGGCAGGGGTAAATTTCTAAAGTCTTGCTCATTTTAACACACCCTCATTGACACATTATTAAATTCATCTTCATGGAACCATTTAGCATCAAAAAACGTTTGAAAAGTTTCACATACGCCTGGAAAGGCATCAAGAGTTTTGTCTGCCGTGAGCATAACGCATGGATTCATCTGAGCATTGCCCTGCTGACAATTGCAGCAGGTTTCTTTTTTGAGATACAACGGATGGAGTGGATAGCCATCATCATCTGCATCGGCATTGTCATTGCAGCGGAAGCCTTCAACACGGCCATTGAGAGACTGGTCAATCTGACATCGCCGGAATGGCATCCGATAGCAGGCGAAGTAAAAGACATTGCAGCAGGCGCCGTGCTGATATGTGCCGTTGCTTCGGCTGTTGTGGGGTTGGTTATTTTTATACCGTATATTTGAGTTATATTTGAGAGGGATTGGGGAGCGGTCTCACCCTCCTCCTCTTAAAATAAGGATAAGTCAATAGCCCGAAAACCAAAAGCGCTATCGGAGCCACCATACGCCCCAGGTGATAAATGGATTCCACCGATGACTCCACGCTCATGTAACAGGCAACAGCAAGTCCCAAAGACATTCCGGTTTCCCATGCCAGGAAATGAGTCGTATTGGCCGTACCGCGCTGACAGTGATGCGACAGCCTTACAAATATCAGCAGAAACTCCGGAGTTATCAGCCCCAAGCCCAAACCTAACAATACGGCAGAAACGAAAGCCGGTAACTCTTCCAGAAGAATGAAAGAAACCATCATCAAGCTGATTCCCAATATGATTATTCTAAATGCCTTCTCTTTCCGGTGGACTAATTTAGCCAACAACACGGAAAAGAGGAACCCCACTCCCACTACTGCAAAAAAAGGAATTGCTATTGTTCCTATCCACACATCACTCAACGAATGACGAAAAACCGGCAACAACAACCCCGGAATAAAAGCGATCAAGGCAAAGTTAAGAGCAGGCAACCATCCACTCGGCAAAAGGAAACGGTCGGACGAACACAGCCTCGTTACAATCGGAGCCCGGAAAGGCACATATACCCTGGATACAAAGAAAATACCCACTAACCCGCATACGACCGAAACAGACAAGAGGGTACGAAAATCATACCACTGATAAAGCCCCACCCCCAATGCAATGCCTATCAGCATTCCTATCCGCGCAACCCATGAAAAGGCGACATTACCCGAACTGCGCAAATGAGTGCCGGTAATGTCGATGGCCAATGTAATGCCCGCCGTGGTAGCCATACCGAATGCGATGCCCTGCACAAAAC
>CAVCAX010000042.1:7327-8500 GCA_963599995.1 Coprobacillus sp. CAG:698 | reverse complement strand
GAGCTATACTTTCTTTATTGTTTCTGTTTATTGAATTTTTAGAATAAATACTTGTGGGGTATATCCGCATTTCCCTATATTTGACCCTTAAATTGAGATCATGGAACGGAAGATTATACATATCGATATGGATGCATTCTATGCTTCCGTAGAGCAGCGGGACAATCCTGAATTACGGGGAAAGCCTCTTGCTGTCGGGCATGGTGAAGAGCGGGGAGTCGTTGCCACAGCCAGTTACGAGGCGCGTCGGTATGGAGTGCGTTCGGCTATGTCATCGCAAAAGGCGAAGCGCTTGTGTCCTCAATTGATTTTTGTTCCCGGACGGATGGAGGTATACAAATCCGTATCACGCCAGATACATGAAATATTTCACGAGTATACCGATATCATCGAACCACTCTCTTTGGATGAGGCTTTTTTGGATGTTACGGAGAATAAGGCAGGTGTCTCCTTGGCTGTGGATATAGCGAAGGAAATCAAAAAACGCATTCGGAGCGAACTGAATCTGGTAGCTTCGGCGGGTGTGTCCTATAATAAGTTTCTGGCTAAAATAGCTTCGGATTACCGTAAACCCGATGGACTTTGTACGATCCATCCGGATCAGGCTATGGACTTTATCAGTACCTTGCCTATCGAATCTTTTTGGGGAGTGGGACCGGTAACGGCTAAAAAAATGCATACGTTAGGTATTCATAACGGTTTGCAACTGCGTATGTGCTCAATGGATATGTTGATACGACAGTTTGGAAAAGTGGGGGCATTGTATTATGATTTTGCCCGTGGGGTAGACCAGCGTCCGGTAGAAGTTGTCCGTATTCGTAAATCGATCGGTTGTGAACGAACCTTGGAAAAAGATATCTCTTTGCGTTCCTCCGTTATTATAGAACTGTATCATGTGGCGGTAGAACTGGTAGAACGTTTGAACCGGAAAGATTTTAAAGGGAATACATTGACATTAAAGATTAAATTTCATGATTTCAGTCAGATTACACGCAGTATTACCCAAGCACAGGAACTGACGGCTTTGGATAGAATACTTCCTTTGGCCAAACAATTGCTAAAAGAGGTGGATTACGAGCATCATCCGATTCGTCTGATCGGACTTTCTGTCTCCAATCCGAAAGAAGAGGCAGAAGAGCATGGCGTTTGGGAACAGCTGAGTTTTGAATTTAG
>CAVCAX010000042.1:0-7317 GCA_963599995.1 Coprobacillus sp. CAG:698 | reverse complement strand
GCCTTGCGATGATTCGTTTTGTATTAATATAAAAAAAGCAGAGAACCGGTAAGTGATTCTCTGCTTGTTACATATAATAATGAAGTAGTGTATTTACATGGCAACCTGCTTTGAAAGCAGCTTTTGAAGTTGGCCATTCAAGGTTTGGCACATAGCCCCATTTCCCATTGCATGATAGCGTTTGATACGGTACTGCAACATCATAATTTTTTCATTTGAATTCTTTTTCATAATCTTCTTCTTTTTTTGCTCTCCACGTTTTGAAGAGCGGGTTTTACATCTTGTTTTCCTTTAATAACGCTGCAAAGATACAAAAAGTTCATGAAAAACATGTTCTAAAACATAAAAAATGTGCTTTTGAGGCTATTTTTTCTTGAAAGAGTGTGTGTGGCCGGGCAAATATTACAAATATATTACATAACTTTGTGGCAGATCAATTACATGAAATATGCTGAAACGAATCCCTCACACCTACACGATCATCTCTTCTGTGATATTGCTTTGTGCTGTGTTGTCTTGGATTATCCCTGCCGGAGAATATGTACGTCAGACGGTGGAGGTCAATGGAGTGTCGCGTACCGTGATTATCGACCATTCCTTTCATCCGGTAGAGCGGACTCCGCAGACTTGGCAGGTGTTCAGTGCTTTGCTGGATGGTTTTGAACGCCAGGCCGGCATCATCGCTTTCCTTTTAATCATGGGAGGAGCTTTTCAGATTATGAATAGCAGCCGGGCCATTGATGCCGGAATATTTTCTTTTTTAGGATTCACGAAAGGACTTGAGAGGTATCGTTTCATTAAGATGCTGGGAGTCAATAATGTGGTTATCTCCCTGATCATAATATTGTTCAGCCTCTTTGGTGCGGTGTTCGGCATGAGTGAGGAAACGTTGGCATTTGTCATTATTATTGTGCCGCTGGCAATCTCCATGGGGTATGATTCTATTACGGGGCTTTGTATGGTTTACGTGGCTGCTCATGTAGGCTTTTCCGGTGCTGTACTCAATCCTTTTACGATAGGTATTGCTCAGGGACTTTCCGATTTACCCCTATTCTCGGGATTTGAATATCGTATGTTTTGCTGGGTGGTGCTCACTGCCATACTCATCGTTTGTGTACTCCGCTATGCTTCTGTCATTAAAAAGAATCCGGAGAAGTCGCCGATGTATCGTGCCGATGCTTATTGGAGAAAGAGGGGAGAAGGGGTGTCGGAACAGATTGTTTATGCTACCACGCGTTCGGCGTATGTTGTCTATGTGTTGGTGCTGATGGCATTGGTTGCATTCTCTGTTTGTTATCCTCAAACTACGTTTGTGTTGGGAGAATCATCCGTCAGTGGCTATGCGGTTCCTTTTCTTACTGTTTTGTATGCTGGTTCCGGTTGGTTAGGGTTACGAAAATCCAATCATTTTTTTATTCTTACCCTGCTTGCCTTTACTATTTTATATTTGATTGTCGGGGTAATGGGACATGATTGGTATCTGCCCGAGATTTCCGCTATCTTTTTGGCGATGGGGATACTTTCCGGTTTTGCCAACAGTGAGCAGACGGATACGATTATCAAGCAATTTCTGGACGGGGCAAAGGATATGCTTTCGGCAGCAATTGTAGTCGGCCTTGCCGGTGGGATCATTCAAATATTGCAGGACGGTCATATTATCGATCCAATTCTCCATTCACTCGCTTCGTTGATGGGAGAAGCCGGACAATTTGTTTCGTTGGGGGTAATGTATTTTATACAGACATTGATAAATCTGATAATACCTTCCGGTTCCGCCAAAGCGGCGTTGACCATGCCTATTATGGCGCCATTCTCTGATGTTATCGGTCTTTCGCGGCAAGCTACGGTGATGGCCTATCAGTTTGGAGATGGTTTTACGAATATGATAACACCTACTTCCGCCGTGTTGATGGGGGCATTGGGAATAGCCCGCATACCTTATGAAATATGGGTGAAATGGTTTTGGAAGCTGTTATTGCTGTTTATTCTATTGGGGTTGGTATTGTTGATTCCTACCGTACTGTTCCCTTTGAATGGATTTTGATTATATTTTAATTAATGGATTTTGGTTATACCTTATTTATATTGAATTGTATGAAAACATCGGGCCGTTATTTTCTGTATTCACTATTGATCTTTATGTTCCTTTCGTGTACGGAGGAGCATTTTTTGAAGGACGAGGCTTATCGCAACCAAGTACAAGCTGATTTTGCAATGAAGCAGCTGAAACTTCCGCACGGTGATCTGTTCGGAATATTCCGGGATTCCACGCTTACTGCCGTAGAGCGTGAAGCATTGATGTTTCTTTATGCCTATATGCCCATCGGTGATATTACCGATTATTCGGGGGATTATTATTTGGAGAACATACGTCTGACAGAACAGGCGCGGCGTGAGATGCCCTGGGGAAAAACGGTTCCCGAAGATGTATTCCGGCATTTTGTACTCCCGATTCGGGTGAATAATGAAAATCTGGATGATTCCCGTCGGGTATTTTACAATGAACTGAAGGAGCGCATCAAGAATCTTACCATGCAGGACGCCATTCTGGAGGTAAACCACTGGTGTCACGAAAAAGTGGTTTACCGTCCGAGTGATGCCCGTACCAGTTCGCCTCTTGCTTCCGTTAAGACGGCTTATGGCCGTTGCGGTGAGGAGTCTACTTTTGCGGTTGCCGCCCTCCGTTCTGTCGGTATTCCGGCCCGTCAGGTATATACTCCCCGTTGGGCGCATACCGATGACAATCATGCGTGGGTAGAAGCTTGGGCAGATGGCAAATGGTATTTCCTGGGAGCTTGTGAGCCGGAACCGGTATTGAATTTAGGATGGTTTAATGCTCCGGCCAGTCGGGGGATGTTGATGCATACCAAAGTTTTCGGACGTTATAAAGGTGCGGAAGAAATCATGTATGGAACTCCCAATTATACGGAAATCAATGTCATAGAGAACTATGCCCCTACGGCAAAAGCGGTTATTACGGTCACCGATGCGGGTGGTAATCCTGTGGAAGGAGCGAAGGTGGAATTTAAAGTATACAATTACGCTGAGTTTTACTCCGTAGCGATGAAGTACACAGATGTTTCCGGACAGGCTTCATTGACTGCCGGAAAGGGAGATATGCTGGTGTGGGCTTCCAAGGGTGATGCCTTCGGCTTTGGCAAGTTATCTTTTGGAAAAGAAGAAGGGCTGACACTTGTTTTGGATAAGAAACCGGGCGATGTGTATTCGTTGGATTTGGATATTGTTCCTCCTGTTGAAGATACCCGGTTGCCCGAAGTGACTCCGGAGCAACGCGCCGAAAACAATCGTCGTATGGCGCAGGAAGACTCTATCCGCAATGCTTACGTCTCTACCTTTATTACTGAAGCGGAGGCTGGAGCTTTTGCCCGGAAATATGGCATGGATTCTCAGACGGTTATCCGGTTGTTACTTGCAGCGAGAGGCAATTACCGGACTTTGATTGATTTCCTTACGGATGCAGCCAAAGAGGGAAAGGCCGATCTTGCCCTTAGCCTGCTTGGCGTTATTTCCGATAAAGATCTGCGTGATATATCTCCGGAAGTGTTGTCGGATCATTTTCATTATTCTACAGCTACTTCTGCCGGAGAATATTACTATTCATCCGTTCTCAATCCACGTGTGGGCAATGAAATGCTGACTCCGTACAAGCAGTTCTTTCAAAAGGAAGTGCCGGCTGCCGATGCGGAAAGTTATCGTAAGAATCCGCAACTGTTGGTTGCCTGGTGCAAAAAACATATTGGCATTGACAATGAGTTGAATTCGCAACGCATCCCCATGTCCCCCGTTGGTGTATGGAGAGCTTCTGTAGCTGATGAGAAATCCAGGGATATCTTTTTTGTGGCTTTGGCTCGTGCTTTGGGCATTCCTGCCTGGATAGATGAGGTGACGGGGAAGGTTCAATATCAGGATTTTACTGATGAGCGGTTGAAAAATGGCAAGACATACGATGTGAATTTCGAGGCAACAGAGCAGATCTTGGCACCTTCGGCAATTGTAAAGGCGCATTATCGTCCTATCCGTTCGCTCGATAATCCTAAATACTATTCTCATTTTACACTGTCCCGATTTGAAGGGGGGACTTTCCACTTGTTGAATTATGATGAGGGTACTACTTCCTGGGAGCAATTGTTGAAAAATGGTACGCGGCTGGATGCCGGTTATTACATGCTTACCACCGGAACACGTCTGGCTAATGGGGGCGTGCTTGCCCGTCTTTCTGCTTTTAATGTAGAAAAAGACCGTAACACTACGGTGGATTTGGTGATGCGTGAGAGTGAAACCCAAGTACAGGTGATCGGCAGTTTTAACTCAGAATCACTCTTTCAGCCGGCAGACGGTCACAATCAGATGCAGAGTATTCTGCAAGCCTGTGGCCGTGGCTATTTTGTCGTGGGTATACTGTCTGCCGGACAGGAACCTACCAATCATGCTTTAAAAGATATGGCGGCATTGGGCAAGGATTTTGAGAAATGGGGACGTAAGATAGTATTGCTTTTTCCGGATGAAGAACAATACAAGAAGTTTCAGCCGGCAGAATTTCCGGGATTGCCATCTACCATTATCTATGGCATAGATACAGCCGGCAATATTCAGAAGCAGATAGTGGAATCGATGAAATTATCAAACCCTGCAGCGCTTCCGGTATTTATCATTGCCGATACTTTCAACAGAGTGGTTTTTGTGTCTCAGGGATATACGATCGGGTTGGGTGAACAGGTGATGAAAGTTGTGCATGGCCTGTAAGGTCACCGATCACTTATCATCAATTCTGCAATCGTATTTCTGACTCTTTCTGCTGTTGTTATCTGCCGGGAGTATTCATCGATCTGTACGGTTCCTCCCATAGAAACGGCCGGGTTACGATATTGCATATCGCTGGCTCTTTTTTCTCTTGCCGAGAAATGGAATTCCTCAATGCCTGTTTGTGAAGCGATATGAGCAATGTTTGTTTCGTTAACCCCGCAGCCGGCCAGCAGAATGATTCTTCCGTCAGCTTGTGCATGGAGTTTTTTTAGTAAGGGGATGCCGGTTTCTGCTGTTGCCTGCTGGCCGGAAGTCAATATCCGGTCGCATCCTAAGTTTATAATTTCTTCCATTGCTTTTTGTGGATCGCGACACACATCGAATGCACGGTGAAAAGTTACAGACAATCCTTCGGCAGCTTTCACCAGCTCTTTCATTACCGGTATATTTACGTCTCCCATTGCCGTAAGACACCCCAAAACAATTCCGTCAACTCCTGCTTTACGGGCCATTTCAATATCTGCCAGCATTGTTTTTATTTCGATAGGTGAATATAAAAAATCACCTCCTCGGGGGCGGATAATCACATGGAGCTTGATGTTTAATAATTCTCTGGCTGTGGAAATTTCTCCGTAAGATGGAGTCGTGCCTCCTTCTGGTATGCCTGCACATAGTTCTACACGGTCGGCGCCCCCTGCTTGTGCGGCAAGACAGCTTTCTGTAGAGTTGGCACATATCTCAAATTTGTATTTGCTCATCCTATAAACCGGTATTGAAAAGAGAAAGTGTCAAAATATCTGAAACATAGAAATCACCCCTGTCACAGATGGCTGTAGCAGGGGTGACTTTGTAGACAAGGGGGACTTTGACTTTACCCTCTATCTTGATAATCTTTCTTCTTTGTCTTATTATTATTTAGCAAAGCTTACTGCCCGTGTTTCACGGATTACAGTAATTTTCACCTGACCCGGATAAGTCATTTCGTCCTGTATCTTTTGAGCGATTTCAGTCGACAGACTTTCCGTTTGCTTGTCATCTATCTTGTCTGCACCTACGATAACACGCAACTCACGTCCGGCTTGGATGGCATAAGTTTTGGTTACCCCTGGATAAGACATGGCCAGCTGTTCCAGATCGTTCAAGCGTTTAATATACGCTTCTACAATTTCGCGGCGTGCTCCCGGACGTGCTCCGGAGATGGCATCACACACCTGTACGATCGGAGCGAGAAGACTTGTCATTTCCGTTTCATCGTGGTGGGCACCGATGGCGTTACAGATATCCGGTTTCTCTTTAAATTTCTCTGCCAGTTTCATACCCAATAGTGCGTGCGGCAATTCCGGTTCCTCATCGGGCACTTTACCAATATCATGCAACAATCCGGCACGTTTTGCCTTTTTCGGGTTCAAACCCAATTCCGATGCCATGACAGCACAGAGATTAGCCGTTTCACGGGCATGTTGCAGCAGGTTCTGACCATAGGAAGAACGGTATTTCATCTTACCGATGATACGGATCAGTTCCGGGTGTAATCCGTGGATACCCAGGTCGATGGTAGTACGTTTACCGGTTTCAATGATCTCTTCCTCTACTTGTTTGCGTACTTTGGCTACCACTTCCTCGATGCGTGCCGGATGAATACGTCCGTCTGTTACCAATTGGTGCAAAGCCAGACGGGCTATTTCACGACGCACAGGGTCGAATGCGGAAAGAACAATTGCTTCCGGAGTATCGTCTACAACGATTTCTACACCGGTAGCTGCTTCCAAAGCACGGATGTTACGGCCTTCACGACCGATAATACGTCCTTTAATCTCATCGGACTCGATATGGAATACGGTTACAGAATTTTCAATAGCCGTTTCTGTCGCTACTCTTTGGATCGATTGTATTACGATTCGTTTGGCTTCCTTGCTGGCCGTCAGTTTCGCATCGTCCATGATATCGTTGATGTAGGATTGTGCCTGTGTCTTGGCTTCCTCTTTCAACGATTCTACCAGGCGCTCCTTTGCTTCTTCAGCAGATAAGCCGGAGATGGTTTCCAGTTTATCTATCTCTTGCTGTTGCAGTTTGTCCAGCTCTTCTTTCTTTTTGTCAATGATTCCCAATTGTGCTTCGAGGTTTTCTCTTACGGCATCGGCTTCCGCTTTTTTGCGTTGAATCTCCTCCTGGCGTTGGCTTAATACCATTTCGCGTTGTTTCAGTTTGTTTTCAGCTTGCTGAATCTTCTGGTTGCGCTGTGCCACCTCTTTTTCCAGATCCGCTTTCTTGTTGAGGAACTTTTCCTTAACCTCCAGCAGTTTGTTTTTCTTGATTACTTCTGCTTCTGCCTCTGCTTCTTTGAGGATATTGTCGTATTTGGCTTTCAGTCCGTATTTAAATAATACGTATGACAATATGCCACCTACGATGAAGCAAGCAATGGATGCTACTATTGTTACTAACATTGTAATTTAATTTAAGTATAAATAAAAACGCACCGCCAATACGAGGAAATTCTTTCTCCCGAGTATCTTGCAGTGCGTGGGTTTTCTATAAATTTGTTGATAGGAC
>CAVCAX010000041.1:4586-6736 GCA_963599995.1 Coprobacillus sp. CAG:698 | reverse complement strand
GGGATACCCTCCGCTATATATACCGTTTAACCCGACTTCCGGATCGTAACCCTTGAACTTTGAGAAGGTATATAAGTTATTCACGTTGGCATACAGATGTATCTTTTCACAGAAACAAGGTTTTTTAAACTTGAATGTATAGCCTAATGTGAGCGTTTGGATTCTCAAGAAAGAACCGTCTTCAATCCACCAGTCGGATACCATTGACTGGCGACCGTCGCGAAGGCTCGGATACTTGTTAGTGGGATTATCCTTTGTCCAGCGGAGAGGAGAATTGCTCGGTTCGCCGAAGGCTTTCGTATTGAAAATGTCTTTACCAAACTCGCCATTGAAGAACACTCCGAGATCCCAATTGCGCCAACCGAGATTAAGCTGCAAGCTCATTGTCAAATCCGGATTCGGGTCACCGATTATAGTCTTGTCGGCTTCCGTTATTGAACCGTCGCCATCGAGATCCACGTATTTGAATTCTCCGGGTTGTGCGTAATCGCCATCAAGACCGGCACGGATACCTTCGTCAAGAGTTTGCACGATTCCATCTACCCGATAGCCGTAAAATACATTCATCGGCTGGCCTATGGCAAGAATATTGATGTAATCACGGTATTGCTCATAATTGTTGCCGGAATATTCAAACTGCATTCCTGTCATCGGATCTTCGATAAGGCCGGATTCCAATGTGTTTCCAAGGTTTGTAATCTTATTTTTATTGTGAGACATAATAAGCGTTCCGCTTAATGTCCAATCCTTTGTATTCAAGATATTGGCGTCAATTGTTAATTCGACACCGCGGTTTTCGATGTTTCCGTCATTCACCCACATCTTGTCATAACCGGACGACGGGGCAAGATTGCGTTGACGAAGCAGGTCTTTTGTCTTTTTGATGTAGGTATCGAATCCGATGCGCAGGCGATTGTTGAAGAAGCCCATGTCTACACCAAAGTCAAATTGTTGAGTCGATTCCCATTTCAAGTCGGGGTTGGGAATTCCACTCCATACGCGGTTGATGCCGCCTTGTCCGGTCCAACCGGAAACGTATCCGGGACCGATAGTGGTAACCCAATTCCCGTTATTATAGTATTTTTCTGTCCCATACCGGCTCAGTGTCTGATAGGCAGCAATACCTTGATTACCGGATATACCGTAGCTCACACGGAATTTCAATTCGTCAAATATGCCGAGATTACTGATGAAGTCCTCATTGTGGGCTTTCCAACTCAACGCACCTGAGGGGAAATAGGCCCATTTGTTATTTTTGCCGAATTTGGAGGAACCGTCAGTACGGAATGTCACGGTTGCAAGATATTTATTATTGTATGTGTAGTTTAATCTACCCATATACGAGATGAGCTTGGTGTCAAGTTTACTATTAGACAAACTGTTCTGTTCCGGATTACCGGCACCCATATTCTCGTTGCCGAGGGCTTCGTTCACAAAGTTGCGTGCGGTGAGGCCGGAACTGCGTTCTGTATATGTCTCATAAGAAAAACCTGCCATTGCGCTTAGAGAGTGCTTCCCGAAATCCTGAGAGTAGTTGGCGAAAGTCTCAGAAACAAGATTCTGACCCTGCCAGTTGTCAATTTGCGCCTGCCCGTTGCTGAATTCTCCTGCTTCTGTGTATTTCTTGGGATAATACTTGTCGCTTATCGAACTGCCATACTTATAGTTAAGTTGGGTGGTCAGTTTCAGTTGAGGGATAATCTGCCAGTCAAGTGCTCCGGATGAAATGATATCGAGACCTTTCGACTGTTGCTTACGATGGTCTGAGATGGCGATAGGATGATCGAAATCACTGGAATTGGTGAGGTAATAATCTCCATTTTCGTCATATACCGGGAAAATAGGATTTCTCCAATAAGAAAGCCCTCCGTTGTTGTCGCGGACATTTCGGCTCAGAATATTCATGACTCTGATTTTGAAATTGTCGAAAAGCTGGTGCTCGACATTAAGATTGTAACCGTATTTCTTATAGTCGTCTTTGATGAACAGACCTTGATCCGTATAGTAGTTGGCACTTAATGAAAAGTTCGTCTTGTCGTTTGAACTTTGCACCGACACAGTGGTGTTATTGGATACTGGAAGGTCTCTGAGAGTGAGCTTATCCCAGCGGGTATTGATGTCCCATGTAGTCATAAGTTCTTCGATGGAGG
>CAVCAX010000041.1:849-4502 GCA_963599995.1 Coprobacillus sp. CAG:698 | reverse complement strand
CTTGAGGATTTCAATGCCGACAATGTCAGCCGGATTCACTTGCTTCAAATCTCCGGCATCTCCCAACGGGAATCCGTCTACAACGATAAGTGGTGAATTGGAGCCGTTAAGAGAACTTGCCCCTCTTATTCGGACGGTAGAACTCGCTCCCGGATCTTGAGACGAGTTATTGACAGACAGACCGGCTGCACGTCCCTGAAGCAATCCTTCAACCGAATTAGTCGGTGTTGTGGTAATTGCTTCAGGCTTTACAGATGTAACAGAACCGGTCAAATCACTCTTTTTGACAGAACCGTAACCGATTGCTACAACTTCATCAAGCATCTGGGCATTTGATGAAAGTCTGACATTGATTTTTGTTCTGCCATTTACGGATTCCTTTAGAGGATCCATACCTACATAGGTGAATATCAGAACTGCATTTTTTGAAATACCTTTGATACTATATTCACCATTAATATTGGTTATGGTGCCGTTACTGGTACCATCCACTCTAATAGAGACGCCTATTAAAGGCTCATTGCTTTCATCTACAACCACACCGGTAACGTCTATCGAACCTGGAGATTGAGCGAATCCTGTCAGTGTACCGCTTAATAGCAAACATAGTACTATCAGCGGGTGTATGAAGCCGAAGGCTCTTTTACCTTGTTTCATGATAATAGTAGGTTTTATAATTTTTAATGTAAAATGCTTTCACTGTAATATTGCAATATTTCAAGTGCAAAGATACTAAGAGGCAGTAAGTGATTTCTGCTAATTTAAGCTATATAGTTATACTTTTTTGAATTGTATATTAAAAGATTGGTATTGATAAATGTTAGCCACGGACCACTACATTGGTCATACTCTTTAATCCTGCTTTGCGGCACTCTTCGGATTCCAGATGGTCGAGCAATTCGTTGAGAGTGCAACTTGCCAGACCGATATGCTTGTCTGCACACCCATAGTATACAAGAAGTTTACCGTCAACAATGACGTTGCCGGTGGGGAAGACACAGCCGTTGTAATAACCTGTCAATTCATGTTCCTCTTCCGGTTCAAGTATCGGTTCAGTGGTTCTACCTATGATTTTGAGGGGATTATCCCTGTCGAGAAGCATGGCTCCGACTCTGTAATGTCCGAGTCCCCCATGCTCAACACCATGATATAGTGTAAGCCAGCCACGTTCTGTAAGAAGGGGCGGGGTACTTCCACCTATTTTTTCCTCCCATGTTCCTTCGATACCGGTAAGCAGCAGGTGGCTATCCTTTGATTCCCAATTAAGAAGGTCTTCTGAATACTTTATCCATATTGCAGGATAATTCGTTCCGTATTTTGTCCCTATATACTGTTTGGGTCTGTGAAGGAGAGCATATTTTCCGTTCACTTTTTCAGGGAATATGATGACGTCTCTATCGTCAAGAACGGACGATGTTATTCGTCCCAGCCGACGGTAGGAGTAGAAATCTTCTGTCACGGCAAGCCCTGTGTTGCCAAGATTTTCCCGGATTGCTTTAGGCATAAACTCGTCACAGTCAGGGGTGTCAACCACATCGTGAGCCATCTTCCAGTATTGCCCCGGAGGGAAAGGACGATAAGCGTAAGTGACAAAAAAGTTTTTGCCGAACTTAACGATTCGGGGATCTTCCACGCAGCCGGAATCCGGTCCGTCGACACTGGGTCCAAACACAGGTTTCGATGACATGCGCTTAAAGTTGAAGCCATCCGTGCTTGTTGCCAAACCAAAGCGTATGACATGCTCTTTGTCATTACCGGCGGCCCGGTACAGCATATAGTATACGCCGTTATCATATACTACCCCCGGATTACATGTTACCAGGGATTCCCATTCGTTACTCTTACAAGGAGACAGAATAGGGTTGTTCTCATGTTTTTTCAATTTCATGGTGATGTGTGAACTTTTAAAATTGAATTAGATATTTTATTTAACTGAACAGTATCCATACAAATCCGCTTAATATCAGCAGGAGTATAGCCCAAAAAAGATAGCTTGACAGCCAGTTGGAGTGATAGGCTGAGATTATTTCCGACTTGAAATCGTTATACCGGAATGTTGTCGTAGCCAGCTTTTCCTCTGCAGGTCGTGAGCCTAAAAGACTGATACACCACATAACCATGAGACTAAGCATAAACAATATGGGGACGATGTACAGGAAATGCAACTCTCCGAATATCTGGCTTTTGCAGAAAAGAAGAACAACGGCAACCACAAGACCTACGACTAATCCGGCAAAAGTACCGTTGGCATTGGTACGTTTTGTAAAAATACCAAGCAGGAATGCGGCAACAATCGGAGGTGCTATATAAGAGAGCATCTCTTGATAATATTTCAAAAGAGAGCCGAAATATCCGATAAACGGAGCCCAAAGCGCTGCTAGGATTATTATCACACAGGAGGCTATCTTGCCTACAACCACTAACTTTTTGGAGGAGGCCTTTTTGTTGAATTGTGCGTAAAAGTCTATGGTGAAAAGTGTTGATGTGGAATTTAGAATCGCTGACAGCGTTGATGTCAATGCCGACAATAATGCGGCGAGCATCACTCCAAGCAGGCCTACCGGCATGAGGTTCAATACCATATTGGGATAAACCATGTCCGGTTTTTCCAGTCCGGGGAAAAGGTTGCGTGCAATCACTCCGGGGATAGCTATTATTACTAATGTAAGCATCGTGAGGAATCCCGTAAAAATCACTCCCTTACGACCTTCTTCTATGCTCTTTGCACTCAGTACACGTTGTACAAGCGTCTGATTGTTCGCCCAAAAATACAGACCGGTTATCGGCATACCTACAATCAGACCTAACCAAGGAGTGGCATTGTCTGTCAGCGGGCGTATCAGTTTCAAGGACAGGTCTCCGCTTGTGAATAGGTTGGCGAAATATTCTCCGCCTTGCATAAAACACAACACGGTCAGCATGATGGAACCCAAAATAAGAATGGCGGCTTGGATTATTTCTGCGTTAATGGCCGAAGACAATCCGCCCGGAATGGTATAAGAGGCGGCTATGACGGCAAAGATGATGATAATCAAATGCAAATCGGCTTCAGGCATTATCAGCTTGATAATGAGAGCAGCAGCATACAAGGCACCGGCAGCATCAAGAAAAATGTTCCCGATTATACAGATGGCAGAGAAATAGTAGCGTGAACGCTTGTCGAACCTCTTTTCCAAAAACTCCGGAATAGTGAAAATTTTAGATTTGAGATAAAGTGGTAATATGCAGACGGCAAAGAATACCATCACCACTATGCCGGTAAGGTTGTAGTTGAATACAGCCAATCCGGTGTGATAGGCATCTCCGGACTGTCCGATAAGTGTTGTACTTGAAATACTTGCCGCAAAAAGTGAAAGGCCCACAACCCACCAGGGCATGGAGCGTCCGGCTAAGAAATAAGATTGTGAATCGTCGCTTTTCCCATTCTTGAGTCCCCACCATATTATAAATAGGAGATATGCACCGATTACGGTTAAATCTAAGATGCTTATATGAAATTGTTCCATGGTATAAAATGATTTAGTTATTTCTGCTGCAAAACTAACATCTATTAAGAAACAGATGAAGCATTTTTTTGCTGATTGGTTATATTATTTTGAATATTCATTTTATAATAAAAATGAATTGGTAATTTTGTGACACATTAATTTCTT
>CAVCAX010000041.1:0-807 GCA_963599995.1 Coprobacillus sp. CAG:698 | reverse complement strand
GTGTTGGATCATCCTAATGCTAAGTTTGACTATCCGGTTCACTATCATTCGGACTATGAGATTAACCTCGTCCTTAACGATGAAGGTACGAGGGTCATTGGTGACAGTGATGAAGTTTTTTCAAGTCCGGACCTGGTAATGGTTGGTCCCAATATCCCTCATGCTTGGAAAGGGACCCGACCGGACGGTAATCATGTCGTCACCATTCAATTCTCGGAAGATTTGCTGAACTTCCCGATTCTAAACAAAAGGATGTTCGCATCTATTCGGCAATTATTGATAGATTCACGACGGGGACTTACATTTTCCAATGACACGAAAGTCTTGATTGCTGATAAGATATTGCGGTTAACCCGTTTGCAGGGGTTTCATGCCGTTCTTGATTTCTTGTCAATCTTATATGATCTTTCTATTGCTAATAAGGAAATTCTCGTGAGTAGCTATTATGATTCAAATGAGATACTGACAGCTTTCAAAAGTCGTAGAATTACCAAAGTATGCGATTTTATAGACAACAATTACGAAGAGCCGATAAAACTTGCAGATGTGTCTAAACTTGTGGCTATGTCTGAATCGGCGTTCAGCCATTTTTTTAAGAAGAAAACTGGGCATTCCTTTATAGATTATCTCAACAGTGTGAGAATTGGTAAAGCATCCCGGATGCTGATAGACACGACTCATTCGATAAATGAAATTTGTTATTTGTGTGGATTCAACAATTTGTCGAACTTCATAAGAATATTCAAGAAAATCAAGGGATCCACTCCGAGTGAATACCGTTCGAAACTTCAGCAGATTCTTATAAAG
>CAVCAX010000040.1:0-3321 GCA_963599995.1 Coprobacillus sp. CAG:698 | reverse complement strand
GATGGCAAAGGCTATCCAATGATCCACACTTTCGATAAGATGGCTGAATGTACTGGCACCTGCCCAGCCCAACAGAGGCATTATTGCTTGGAAAACACCGAAAAAGAGAGCCATCACGAGCATTGGTTGCCATTGAATACGTTTCAAAATAATGCCACTTGCAATAGAAACAGCGAAACAATCCATTGCTAAACCAATTGCAAGCAGCCAAACTTCTAATCCTGTCATTGTGTTTAATAAGGTAGTTTATATATTAAGGAGTAAGTCACTCCCATGTTGTTTGAGTTGTATTTTCCGAATCCGGGCACCATCCACGGATTACCGTATTCGCTTACTGATGCCGAAAGTTTATATTTCATCCGCACGGCCCATCCCATATAAAAACTTTTATAAATCTGCACCCTTACTCCTGCCACGAATTCGAGCCATTGCATGGTCGCCTTTTGTCCGGGATGGTCGTAGGGAACACTACCGCCCCAAATGTCATCTTCCTGGCTCGGATTCCCCATCTCACCACCGAATGCCGGGTCCTTTATTGCCAGACTGCTGATGTCATATTTCATGTGGCTGAAGCCATAACGAAGTCCGACATATAAAAAGCTGTTCTTCTCTTTTTTCTTGGCCATGGTGTTGTAATCTACTCCGATACGGAAGAAAGGGGCGGAGCTTTTATAATGAATGCCGGTATCGTTCCAGGAGTCTGTCGTGCCAAAACCGATGTCTGCGGTCGGCAAGAACCTATTTTTTAAATTCACTGCTACATTGATCTCCGAACTGAGAAGGTCACCTCCCAAAAGTTTACTTCCTATGCCATATAAGTCCATACCGATATAGGTGCCGTTGTATAACGGAACAATCTCTTCCGGCTCTTCCTTTACGTTTTTTTTCTGATCTCTTTTCGGAGTAGGATTAACGTATGGCCGTTGTTGGGCGTGCACCGTAAATCCTGTCGACAAGAGTAGAAGCAGACTAATCGCGATTGCGGTAGAATAACTTAAGATTTTCTGTCCCATCAGTGTTGGCTTGTTTGTTACTTATATATATGGAGTCTAATTCTGCTTCGCTGTGTCTGAGTCCGAGTATACTTTGTCTCATGCTGTATCCACAGTCCATCGATTCAAAATAGGGAGTATTATTCTGTTTGATATATACCGTATCACATAAAGTCGGGTCTTCCCGATATGCATAATAGAAGATGAATATGGTAGAATCCGATGTAAAACGCAGAGGCAGTGATAAAGTGTGTACTTTCTTCTGATTGTTTATAATGATAGAATCGGTTCCGAGGGCAGTTACCGTCAATGAATCCAACGTATCCTTTTGTAGCGTTGTTTCTGACGAAGCCGGCATTCTGTAGAGTGTACAGTTGATCATGGCACGTCCGGCAATGGAGCAGTCACTGTCTTCGGAACATGAAGTATGCATTCCGATGGCGATACCTGCTGCTAAGAGGATTGAAAAAAAACGGATCAAATTCTTCATATATTCATTATTTTACGGTTCGGGTTCTTTTTTATATTATTTTTTCTATCTGATAATTGTTACGTTCCGGAGAAGTACGTGAAATCAGTTCTCCCAAAAAACCGGCCAAGAACAGTTGAGTCCCTATAATCATGGCTGTGAGCGAGAGATAAAAATAGGGAGAATCGGTTACCAGTCGGTAAGCCAGGCCGTTGTGCAGTTGATATAGTTTGGTAGCTCCCACTATTATGACGGAGATGAATCCGAAGATGAACATCAGTGACCCTAAAAGTCCGAAAAAGTGCATCGGTTTTACTCCGAACGTGGATAAGAACCAAAGTGAAATTAGATCCAGATATCCGTTGAAGAAACGGTTCCAGCCACCGAATTTTGTTTTCCCGAATTTACGTGCCTGGTGGTGGACCACTTTCTCTCCTATCTTCTTGAATCCTGCATTTTTGGCCAGATAGGGGATGTAACGGTGCATCTCGCCATATACCTCGATGTTTTTTACTACTACTTTGCGATAGGCTTTCAGTCCGCAGTTGAAATCGTGCAGATTTTTGATACCCGATACCTTACGAGCCGTAGCATTGAATAATTTGGTCGGTATTGTTTTGGAAAGTGGATCGTATCTTTTTTGTTTCCAGCCGGATACAAGGTCGTAACCGTCTTCCGTGATCATGCGGTAGAGTTCCGGAATTTCATCGGGGCTATCTTGCAAGTCGGCATCCATGGTGATGACAACATCTCCTTCCGCTTCTTTGAATCCGCAGTATAAAGCCGGTGATTTACCGTAGTTGCGGCGGAATTTTATTCCTTTTACGAATGGAGACTGCTTCTTGAGTTGTTCGATAATCTCCCACGAACGGTCCGTACTGCCATCGTTGACAAAGATGATTTCGTATGAGAAACCGTTGGCTTTCATTACTCGCTCAATCCAGGCAAACAGTTCGGGAATCGATTCTTCCTCGTTGAACAAAGGGATCACTACAGATATATCCATCTTTTTAATGAATTATTGATTAATGAATTATCACTGTGGAGATTCTGTCGTTCCCACAGGTGTGTTTTTACTTTTTTTCATCACAAACAGTGCAGTAGGAACTGCCATTATACTGCCCCAAAATACATCGTTGGATAAAATTTGCATTGTTATATCGATTGGGGATAATGCTCGTACACTGTCTATTGTATTTTGAAAAAATTCCCTGTTTGCCTCCATCTCGGGAAGCTCTGCTGTCGTTTGTTGCATCAGAGCCACGCATTGATTTATAATAAATCCATGATCGATAAATTGGAAATAGATATAATGAGCCACTGCCACGAGTAGTGAAGCGAACATATACATAAACAAGGTGAAAAGGCATGCATGGGCAAATCCTATCGTACCTTCACATATTTTGTCTCTATACATTTTTGCATAATGGTATCCCAAGAAAGGAACCGCAAGTGTGAGGCATATAAATAGG
Source organism: Coprobacillus sp. CAG:698 (assembly GCA_963599995.1). Lineage (GTDB taxonomy): Bacteria > Bacteroidota > Bacteroidia > Bacteroidales > Bacteroidaceae > Bacteroides. The sequence goes on along the minus strand of CAVCAX010000040.1, from coordinate 388 downwards.
AATAAAAGGAATGGGATGGAGAATGCCAACGGAAACAAAATAAATTTCAGTATCCAATACATTCCCATATATGTACCGAAATGCATGGCGTATTTCTGTAGGTAATTTCTGTTTTCTGTCATTTTTTTATTTAAAATAGCGCACAAAGGTACAAATAATATTGTTTGATAAAGGAGATAAGCCTGTTAAAGTTAATAAAGCCCTTCACGGCTTCTTTTATTCATATCCGGTATTTATGAAGATACTTCATATCACTCCGATTTTTATTTTAATAATTCACGGTCGTTATTGCCGTTTTCCAATACTTTCATCTGTTGAATGGCAATTTGATTCAATTTGATCAATCGTTCGCCTTGCGTAATGCCTTGATCTATAAATACAGCATTGA
>CAVCAX010000039.1:1785-9291 GCA_963599995.1 Coprobacillus sp. CAG:698 | reverse complement strand
GTATTATACCAATATGGCCTTGGAACTGATCAAATTAGGTGCTGACGAAATTTGTATCAAGGATATGGCAGGTATCGGTCGTCCGGTCTCTTTGGGTAAGATTGTGGCCAATATCAAAGCCACACATCCCGAAATACCTGTTCAGTATCATAGCCATGCCGGACCCGGTTTTAATATGGCAAGTATTCTCGAGGTTTGTGAAGCGGGTTGCGATTATATCGATGTGGGTATGGAACCGCTTTCATGGGGAACCGGACATGCCGATCTGCTCAGTGTGCAGGCCATGCTGAAAGATGCAGGATTCCAGGTGCCGGAGATCAACATGGAGGCTTACATGAAAGTACGTGCTTTGATACAGGAATTCATGGATGATTTTCTCGGTCTCTACATCAGCCCGAGAAACCGTCTGATGAACTCCTTGCTGATTGCTCCCGGACTGCCGGGCGGTATGATGGGTAGTCTTATGGCTGACTTGGAAACCAATCTGGAGTCTATCAACAAATATAAGGCAAAACACAATCTGCCCTTTATGACACAGGATCAGCTGCTTATCAAACTGTTCAATGAAGTGGCTTATGTATGGCCTCGCGTAGGTTATCCTCCTTTGGTGACACCGTTCAGCCAGTACGTCAAGAACCTGTCCATGATGAACGTCATCGCTATGGAGAAGGGAAAAGAGCGTTGGGGAATGATTGCTGATGACATTTGGGATATGATTTTGGGTAAGGCAGGACGTCTGCCGGGCAAATTGGCTCCCGAAATTGTAGAGAAAGCCGAACGTGAAGGACGCAAGTTCTTCGATGGTAATCCGCAAGACAACTATCCCGATGCGCTCGACAAATACCGCAAACTGATGAAAGAGCAGAAGTGGGAAACCGGTCAGGATGATGAGGAACTCTTTGAATATGCGATGCACCCCGCACAGTACGAGGCTTACAAGAGCGGCAAAGCAAAAGAAGACTTCCTGGAAGATGTTGCCAAACGTCGTGCTGACCGGGATAAATCTCCGCTGGAAGATGCCAAGCCGAAAACTCTCACCGTGCAGGTAGATGGGCAGGCTTATCGGGTTACGGTGGCTTATGGCGATGCCGAACTTCCTGTTGCACCGGCTGCCGCTGCTCCGGCAGGAGAGGGGAAGGATGTACTTTCTCCGTTGGAAGGAAAATTCTTCCTGGTGAAGAATGCACAGGAGACGGCTTTGAAAGTCGGTGATGCCGTGAAGGAGGGCGATGTGCTCTGCTATGTGGAAGCCATGAAGACTTACAATGCCATCCGTGCGGAATTCGGTGGTACGGTGACGGCTATTTGCGTCAATCCGGGAGATACTGTTTCTGAAGATGATGTATTAATGAAGATAGGATAATGAACGAGATATTTGAGAACTTATACGACATGACTGCTTTCAGCAATATCATTGCCGAACCGCAGTTTCTGATAATGTACGCCATCGCTTTCGTTCTGCTTTATTTGGGCATTAAGAAGCAGTATGAACCATTGTTGCTGGTGCCCATCGCTTTCGGTGTATTACTTGCCAACTTTCCGGGTGGCGATATGGGAGTGATCCAGGCTGATGAAAACGGTATGGTGATGGTGAACGGTGTGATGAGAAACATTTGGGAAATGCCCTTGCATGACATTGCCCATGAATTGGGATTGATGAACTTCATCTATTATATGCTGATAAAGACCGGTTTCCTGCCGCCGATTATTTTTATGGGTGTAGGTGCATTGACCGATTTCGGTCCGATGTTGCGCAACCTGCATCTTTCTATATTCGGAGCGGCCGCTCAGTTGGGCATCTTTACCGTGCTGCTGGTGGCTATCCTGATGGGATTTACTCCCAAAGAAGCGGCTTCATTGGGTATTATCGGTGGCGCAGACGGTCCTACGGCCATCTTTACCACCATTAAGCTGGCTCCGCATCTGCTGGGTCCGATTGCCATCGCCGCATACTCTTATATGGCTTTGGTGCCGGTGATTATCCCGATGGTAGTCCGTCTGCTTTGCAGTAAGAAAGAGCTGAGTATCAATATGAAGGAAGAAGAGAAGAAGTATCCTTCAAAGACTGAGATCAAGAATCTGCGTGTCTTGAAGATTATTTTCCCGATCGTGGTGACTACGGTTGTCGCTCTCTTTGTGCCGAGTGCCGTGCCTTTGATCGGTATGTTGATGTTCGGTAATCTGGTGAAAGAGATCGGAAGCAATACGTTCCGTCTGTTTGATGCCGCTTCCAATAGTATCATGAATGCCGCTACCATCTTCCTCGGACTCTCGGTAGGTGCAACCATGACTACGGAGGCTTTCCTGAACTGGACAACTATCGGTATCGTGGTAGGCGGTTTCCTTGCTTTTGCATTGAGTATTGCCGGAGGTATTCTTTTTGTGAAGCTGTTTAATCTCTTCTCCAAGAAAAAGATCAATCCGCTGATCGGTGCCACCGGACTAAGTGCTGTGCCTATGGCCAGTCGTGTAGCCAATGAAATCGCATTGAAGTACGACCCCAAAAATCACGTGTTGCAGTATTGCATGGCAAGTAATATTTCCGGGGTTATCGGCTCGGCTGTGGCTGCGGGAGTATTGATTTCGTTCTTGGCGTAAGTATCCGATATAACCGTCATTCTATAAAACGATCCGGAATATAAAAGGGCAATCCCAACGATAAACCCTTTTATATTCCGGATTTTTATTTGTCTCCGGCATTGGTAACCGGAATTACTTCTGCCTGCTCAGCAAGCAGAGATTTCTTATGTAAGCAAAAATGCCGAACGATTGACCGACGATAAGCACGATGTCATGGCGTATAATTCCATAGCTCACAATGGTCAGTGACCCCACCAGACTTAATATCCAAAACAATGCCGGCAGTTTGGATACTCCTAACTTATGCGAGTAATACCATTGATATACGAAACGCATGGTGAAGATGAACTGACCGGCGGACCCGAACACCAAAAGCCACATCGGTACGTCATCATTATGAATAAAACGTTGTATGTATCCCTCCACATTTGTTGCCACAAACCCTATTACAACTAACGGCGTGCAGACAAGAACGGCTTTCAGCAGCATCGGGATTTTTTGCCAGATTCCTTTGGCGTAGAGATTCCACAGATATACATAATAGGAGATAAACTGACCGAAAACGATTGAGAAATCATCACGGAGCCATCCATATATGCAGAGCAGATAAGAACCGATGAGGCTGAATATCCAAAAGAGAGAAGGCGACAACACACGCTTCGCCCTTTCCGACATGATCCATTGCACAAGGATTCTAGCAGAAAAAAAAACTTGTGCTAAAAAACCAATGGCTGTGATTAACAGACTGTTCATCGGTATTGTTTATTTTTCTGTGCCGCTACGGGGCATATCATTTCTGGTATTTTCCTCCGCTACCTGATAATTGATGTATCTGTGCCGCATCCAACGATAGGCAAAACAGTCGACAAACGGAGAGATGAGCCGATTCCATAGATGATACTTCGACACACCGGCGGTGCGGGGATAGTGGCGTACAGGTACCTGCACATAGGTGCCATGCTGCAACAATATCATGGCTGGCAAAAATCTGTGCAGTCCCGTAAAGAAAGGGATGCGCTTGGCGTAATCGCTGCGAATCACCTTCAGCGGGCAACCAGTGTCCTGCACGCCGTCACCGGTCATCATGCGACGGAATCCATTGGCAATTTTCGACTGTATCTTCTTGAAAAACGAATCCTTTCGATTGGCTCTGATTCCCATCGCAAGCGCATGCCCGTTGATATGCTTCAACAATAGATTGAAGTCCTCAGGATTGGTTTGCAGATCCGCATCTATGTAGCCCACATATTCCGATTCCGCCTCATCGATCCCTGCTTTGATGGCGGCACTCAACCCGCAATTCTTACTGAAGGAAATGTAAAAGAAGTCGGCATGGCGCTGACATACCTTTCTGATGCGTTCCAGACTATGGTCGTAAGAACCGTCATTGACGAAAAGTACACACGATTTCACGAGTGCCATCGGTAAATATTGGCAAAGTTGCTTTTCTATATTGTCCATATTGTCTTCCTCGTTATACACGGGTACAATGATGGTCATTTGATATTCTGAAGTCTTGTTCATTTATTTTGGAATTTAAATATTTATCTGTTTTCCTGTTGAAACTCTCTATATCGGGCATACCAGACGGCAAACTTCCTAAGCCCTTCTCTAAGTGGGGTAGATGGCCGGAAGCCGAAGTCGCTCTCAAAAGGAGATGTGTCGGCATAGGTTTCCACAACATCTCCGGCTTGCATGGGGACGAGCGCACAATGACTCTTAAAATCGTAATCTGAGGGAAGAATGCCGGCTTTGACAAGTTCCTCTTGAAGTATGCTGACAAAGGTCAGCAGATTCTCCGGATGTCCGTTTCCTATGTTGTAGATGCAATATGGAGGGATGGGCAGTTTATCCGTTCCCGGTTTTCTTTCCGGAGCACGGACTACAACACGCCTGATACCTTCTACGATATCATCGATATAAGTAAAGTCCCTGCTACAGTTTCCATAATTGTATAGCTTGATTGTCTCGCCATTCACCAGCTTGTCCGTGAAATTAAAATAGGCCATATCCGGTCTTCCTGCCGGTCCGTAGACGGTGAAGAAGCGCAGGCCTGTACTTGGTATGTTATAGAGTTTAGAATAGGCATGCGCCATGAGTTCATTGCTCTCTTTGGTGGCTGCATACAAGCTCACGGGAGTGCTCACATTGTCACTGGTGGAATAGGGAGTCTTCGTATTCATGCCGTAAACGCTGCTCGAACTGGCATAGACGAGATGTTCCACGCCCTTTCGGCCTTGGTCGTAGCTATGCCGGCAGGCTTCCAGAATATTGAAGAAACCGATGATATTACTCTCGATGTAGTTTTGCGGAGAGGTGATGCTGAATCTCACGCCGGCCTGTGCAGCCAGATTTACTACGATGTCCGGCTCATAGCGTTCGAATATGGCATCCAATGATTTTTTGTCGGCAATATCTACCTTTTCGAAATGAAAGTTCTTGAAACCGTTCATCTCTTTCAGTCTCATCTCCTTTAGAGTCACATCGTAGTAGTCGTTCAGATTATCGATGCCTATAACTTGGGTGCATACTCCTTCCCGGAGCATTTGCATGGCAAAGTGGCTTCCGATAAAACCGACGACTCCCGTAATGAGTATGGTGCTGTCTTGTAACTTGATATTTTCTGTCCGCATAGTTTTATTTCTTCTTGCATACTGTGGCATCCGTGAGTTTGACGATGCAGTAGTCACCTACATTCTTTATTTCACATCCACTGAAATATCCCTGATGTTTGGTTTTGGTAATCAGCAATGACGGGCATTTTATAGTAGTCTCAAGGCTATCTATTTGGTCTATCACGTTTACACTCTGATGGAGGTATACATCCATGTCTGCCGCATTCGACACATTCCATGCAGCGATATTGCTGATATGTTCGTTTTCCGATAGCTTAATCACTTCCTTACAGAGTTCACCATACCCGATATACTTGTTGTAATACGGTAAGCATAAGCCTCCTACGAATAGCAGGACGAATATTCCCAATGTACATCTACTGAAGAATTTGTCTTGGCAGAAACGTCCCCAGGTCTTGTTGGAGACTTTGGGAAAATACATCACCGTGGCATATATCATAAATGGGAAGGCCGGTATCAGGTAAATTTCAAGTTTGCCGCTAAGACAGGATAGCAGGGCGATAGTCGTGAGTGTCGTTGTCAGATAAAGCACCTGCAAAGGCGACTTCACAGTGCTTTTACGAAGAGACATGACGAAAGCCGATACGATATGGATGGTCCAAGGGGCGATGCAATACCAGATGCAGATGAAGTAATAGTAGAATGGATGGTTATGATGAAAGGCATGTACTGCCCGATCTATGGTTTGATGAAAAAGAAGGTTATCCAGATATTCATAACCTCCCTCTGCATAGACCATTCCAAACCAGATGCCGCAGCCCAATAAAAGGATTCCCCACGTACGCCATCCCCATATCCGGAATATACGATTGTATTGCCTGCTGATAATCAGGAATACAAGAGTGGCAAAGAGTGGGATCAGTATGCCCAAAGGCCCTTTGGTAAATAATGCCAGGAACAGGAAAACGGGGAAGAGCCATTGTTCTCGCCGATAACCGTCTTCGTGTGTATAGATTCGCCAGAATGAGCGCATGGCCAAGACTATGAACATACACATCAGCATATCCATGCGTATGGTCAGGATGCTGCCTGCAAAGATACCACAGGTCAGGAGCATCCTTTGGGCAATGAGCCGGTTGGTTGAGTCGATTTCCCGATTACTCCAACGGTCCATGGTATGCACGGTTACGAGAGCAGGGATGAGCGATAACAACGCCAAAGCCCACATCTGATGGGAACCAAGGATACTTTTTAACAGCATGACAAGCCACAGATAAAGTGGGGGCTTGTCGGCATAAGGCATACCGTGGTTTGTAAAAGTAAACAAGGTATGATTCCTTAACGCTTCATCGGCAATGCTAAGATACCGCAGTTCGTTGGAGGGAGTAAAGTCCCGCAAGAACAAGATGGGAAGTATTGCCAGACAGAATAAAAAGTATACGCAGTATTTCTTTTCTTTGAGTCCCATGAATACAAACTTTTATTAAAACGCGCAAAGATAAATATAAATTTTGAAGATTCTATTTCAAAACATTGTTTAGCGGGCAGTAATAATTATTTGTTATACAATACCGCCCCTTATGGCATGCTTATTTTATAACTGATACATTCGGTTGCACGGCTGCCTTTCAGGATATACAGACCACCGGGAATATCCGGTCCGATAGAAAAATCGTGGTCCGTGCATTGGAAAATCCTTACGATTTTCCCGCTTTCATCATATAAGGTGAACCGATACCCTTCGTATCCATGTATCACAATATGATTATCCTTGCAGTAGACGGCTTTTGATGTCTCTGTCTCATCGACTCCGGTGTCTTTGGATACCGTTATGCGGATGGACTTCTCTGTTACCACTCCATTCGATTCGACAGCTAATGTCAGTGTGGTCTCTCCGGCAGATTTCGGAGTAATAGCCAATAAACCGTTATTTAAAGTAGCTGTGACAATCGCTTCATTACCGCTGTCTTTCAATGTCTTGGTGATGTTGTATGCCAAGTTGTCCTTATCCGTTATTTTCTCTGTCAGATTGATCTTCAGCGTTCCGTCATTCACCTTCAGTGATAATGATTCTTCCAGATCATTTATTTCCGGTGCATACTTATCCGGGAAGATCGGCATTGCCTGAAACCAATAATACTGTTTCAGTTTGAGTGTCTTTTTCAATTCTCCACTGGTACCGTTTACGATATGTATCCAGTTATGCTCGTAATTAGTGCTACCTCCGCTTTGAGTCGTCATTATCAATAATTCATCACTACGGTCATCATAGCGAAGGGTTCCGTAAGTCGTTTGTCTGCTCTCAGGTACCGTTCCTTCAAGTTCTGCGACCGAAAACAGGGGCTTGAGA
>CAVCAX010000039.1:0-1775 GCA_963599995.1 Coprobacillus sp. CAG:698 | reverse complement strand
GAGATTATTGATTTCGGTTCCTATTTCGTAGCAGTAATAGTTTGCTCCTCCTTCCATTATGCTGCTTCCCCCATTCCAATAAAGATTGTTTTTGGTACGGCTTGCACAGAAAGAGGTTGGTCTCCATGCCCCCCATGAGCATGTGATTTCTGCACCTTGAGGAAGATTTAAGGTCTCTTCTATTTCCAATGTTTCCGGATTCAGGCACTCCAGGGTTGTGCTGGATGCCAGCCATACATTTCCATCGGAGCTTTGCGTAATTCCTTGTATGTTTACATTTTCGATACATTTTAACAGCCGGTCAGTTTCTGTATCGATGACATTGGTCCCTTTTTCTTGCTGGATTGCAAACACATATTTCCCGGCCTTTATCATGTCTCCTATCTGTCCATTGTATAAATCAATGCCTTGAGTCCCCTCGATAATGTTACCGACTTTCATGTTTTTAACATCAAAGACAACCACCCCCTTAGTGGTGCCGAGGTATATTTTATCGGGATTTACACCGACAATCGAACGGCCGTCTCCTCCGCCTATGTTATCGAATCCTTTTATTTTTTTCAAGGTCTTGGCATCCATGATTACCAGACGCCCGCCACCGGGGTTGGGATCTCCTGCATCTTCCTCCTGCTTGGATGTGACGTATAAATTCCCCCCGTAGACAATGCCGTAGCATGACGTTGCGCCGAAAGCTTCCCCTTGGTTTTCCCGTTCGTAAACACGGTACATCAGATTTTGCTCTTTGGTAAGGAAGTTCATATCCCCGTTTTCGTGTCCGTACCACGCTTCATTCAGAATGAATGTTCCGTCCTCGTAGCCGTCATAAGGTGTACGGTCCAGGTCTTTGACTATTAGCCGTACCGTAACAGATACTCCGCTGTTATCCTGGGCGGTAGCGGTGAGGGTCGTCTCACCTATCTTGTGCGCTATGATATTGTCCTGATAGAAACTCGCTATCTCGTTGTCTTTAATGGTATACTTAACCTCTTTCACCGTCGCATTCTCCGGCAAAATGACCGGAGTGGGATGGTATATGTCCTTATATTCCATTTCGATTTTCCCATCGGTCCCCAATTGAATTTCAGTGACAGGGTGGGTGTTGGTGACATTGACGGTATAGGAGGCGGTTATCGCATTCTCTCCTGGCTGATACAGACTTTTAGCTGTTATAACAGCCTGTCCTGTCCTGTCTTTAGTCGTTACCACACCGGTTTTGGTTACCTGCACGATTTCTGAATTGCTGCTTTCATAAGAAACCTGAGTGAATGTGGCATCTTGGGGAGAGAGGATTAACCGGTTCGTTATATTTTCCCGTATACCGGCTGTGACCGTTTCTTTTTCGAAACGGAGACCGGTCATTGCTTTTTTGGGGGCTCCTACCGTTACACAGCACAGATTGGATTCATACTTTATCCAGGTGTTCTTATCTATGATAACGGCCTTGATGTAAACAGTACCTGTTCCTCCGGCGAATGCCAGCAGGCCTTTTTTCCCGTCTGTCCCTTTGTTTATTTGAGTCAGAATCGTTTTAGACGTATCTGTGTTTCCATTTTTATCGCATATATACCAACTGAGGTTATACCCTTTGGGCATGTCGTTTTCTCCTGATATGGTAGCGGTGATTGCCGGTGATTCGTCACTGAGAACCGTATTTAACGTCTCCGGTAAGGTGATGCCGATTGTCGCTGACTCGTTTGAAGAAAGTTGACCGTTAACGGATGTTTCTTCTGACGTTTGAGGCCGTTCGGACAGAACTTCCCCTTGCATGGTTGTGC
>CAVCAX010000038.1:0-4538 GCA_963599995.1 Coprobacillus sp. CAG:698 | reverse complement strand
GCGCAAATATAATGCAATATTCTGAAATAATTGCTATGTTTGCGGTAAATAATAACAAAAAAAAGAAATATGCTTATTTATAATACGACATTTCAAGTAGATGATGAGATTCATGATAACTTCCTGATATGGATTAAAGAGTGTTATATCCCCGAAATAGAAAAGCATGGAGCATTAAAATCACCGCGTATGTGTCGGGTGTTAAGTCATAGAGATGATGGCACCTCTTATTCTCTGCAGTGGGAGGTGGAGAGTAGCGGAATATTGCATCGGTGGCATCTGGAACAAGGTGCAAAGTTGAATGAAGAATTATCGAAAATATTCAAAGATAAGGTAGTCGGGTTTCCGACGCTGATGGAGGTGATGGAGTGATACAGCCGGTAAAAGAGAAGATAATTTTGGGAATCGACCCGGGAACTACCATTATGGGGTATGGGGTATTGCGGGTGATGGGAACAAAGCCCGAAATGATTGCCATGGGAATTATCGATTTACGTAAATTCGGTGACCATTATCTGAAATTGAGGCACATTCATGAGCGGGTATTGAGCATCATCGAAAGCTATCTGCCGGACGAATTAGCAATTGAGGCACCTTTTTTTGGTAAAAACGTTCAGTCCATGCTGAAATTGGGACGTGCACAGGGAGTAGCAATGGCGGTGGCGTTGAGTCGGGATATTCCGATAACCGAATATGCTCCTTTGAAAATCAAGATGGCGATTACCGGGAACGGACAAGCTTCGAAAGAACAAGTGGCCGATATGTTGCAACGTATGTTACATTTGGCAAAGGAGGAGATGCCTGTCTTTATGGATGCTACGGATGGATTAGCTGCAGCCTATTGTCATTTTCTTCAAATGGGGCGTCCTACGATAGAGAAAGGATATCATGGTTGGAAGGACTTTATAGCCAAGAATCCGGATAAAGTTAAGATGAATAATAAAATTAATTTAAAATAAAGGGAAATGCTATGAAGGTGAACTATCTGACTATAATAGGGGTGGCGACAGTAACAGTGATGAGCTGTACACCGGTAAAAAGAGAATATGCGTCTTATGAATTGTATCCGGTCCGTTCAGGAAGTCTGACGGAGATGGAATATACACCGGCGGCCACAACATTTGCACTTTGGGCACCTACGGCAGACGAAGTCCGATTAATGTTGTTCGAAACAGGAGAGAGTGGACATGCTTACGAAACGATACCAATGGAGTTGGGTGAGGAAGGTACATGGGCGATAAAGGTCGATAAGGATCTGGCGGGTAAATTCTATACTTTTAATGTAAAGGTAAACGATAAATGGTTTGGCGATACCCCGGGTATCAATGCGAAAGCGGTAGGTGTGAATGGCAAGCGGGCTGCAATTCTCGATCTGAAAACGACCGATCCGGAAGGCTGGGAGACTGATGTACGTCCGGAACTCAAATCTCCTGCCGACATTATTCTTTATGAAATGCATCACCGCGATTTTTCGATAGATTCTACTTCTGGTATTAAGAATAAGGGAAAATTCCTGGCACTGACGGAGCACGGAACTTTGAATCCTGACAATCTGCAGACGGGTATCGATCATCTGGTCGAATTGGGTGTGACACATGTGCACTTGTTGCCTTCTTATGACTATGCTTCCGTGGATGAAACCAAGTTGAATGAAAATAAATACAACTGGGGATATGACCCTCAGAACTACAATGTGCCGGACGGTTCTTACTCTACCGATCCCTATAACCCTGCGGTACGTATCAAAGAGTTTAAGCAGATGGTACAGGCATTGCACAAAGCAGGTATACGGGTAGTGCTCGATGTAGTGTACAACCATACATTCAATACAGCCGATAGTAATTTTGAACGTACGGCACCGGGATATTTCTATCGCCACAAGGAAGACGGAACATTGGCGAACGGTTCTGCTTGTGGCAATGAAACGGCGAGCGACCGTCCGATGATGCGTAAGTATATGGTTGAGTCGGTACTTTATTGGGTGAACGAATATCATATTGACGGATTTCGTTTCGACTTGATGGGAATTCATGACATCGAGACAATGAATGAAATCCGTAAGGCTGTGGATAAAGTGGATCCTACTATCTATATCTACGGAGAAGGATGGGCGGCAGAAGCACCGAAATATCCGGCTGATTCGTTGGCTATGAAAGTAAATACTTATAAGATGCCGGGAATCGCCGCTTTTTCCGATGAATTGCGTGATGGTTTAAGGGGCCCTTTCAACGACAATCATAAAGGAGCGTTTTTAGCAGGATTGCCCGGTAGCGAGGAGAGTCTTAAGTTTGGTATTGTGGGAGCGATTCAGCATCCACAGGTTAATTACGATTCGGTGAATTATAGCAAAGCTCCTTGGGCGTTGCAGCCTACGCAGATGATAAGCTATGTGTCTTGTCACGATGATATGTGTCTGGTAGACCGTTTGAAGGCAAGTATTCCTACACTCACACCGGAACAATTGGCGAGATTGGATAAACTGGCTCAGACGGTGGTCTTCACTTCTCAGGGAGTGCCGTTTATTTTGGCAGGTGAAGAGGTGATGCGTGATAAAAAGGGAGTGCACAACAGCTTTGAGAGTCCGGATTCCATCAATGCCATCGATTGGAAACGCAAAACGACGAATAAGGATGTATTTATCTATTACAAACGGTTAATGGATTTGCGCAAATCGCATCCGGCTTTCCGTATGGGAGATGCAGAGATGGTTCGTAAGCATTTGGAGTTTTTACCCGTGGAGGGTGACAATCTGGTGGCGTTCCGCTTGAAAGATAATGCAAATGGAGACGAGTGGAAAGAGATTATTGTTGCATACAATTCGCGTGATGCTTTTGCTAAACTGGCGGTTCCGGAAGGTAAATATACGGTTGTCTGCAAAGATGGTGTGATTGAGAGCCGTGGATTGGGAACGGTTTATGGATCGGAAGTTTCTGTTCCTGCACAGTCGGCATTGATAATGTATAAAAAATAAAATGAGACAAAATATCGTAAACATAGCGGGGGGCGTAGCACGCAACCCGCTTGTGCGTTTAGCGCAACCTATAACAGCTACTTTGAAGGCGGGTGAACATATTGCCATCGTAGGCCCCAATGGTGGTGGAAAGAGTTTGTTTGTGGATACGATTCTTGGGAAATATCCGTTGAAAGAGGGAACATTGACTTATGACTTTTCACCGTCTTCTACCAATACTGTATATGATAATGTGAAATATATTGCTTTTCGTGATACTTATGGGGCGGCAGATGCGAACTATTACTATCAGCAACGTTGGAATGCACACGATCAGGATGATGTACCCGAAGTTCGCGAAGTGTTGGGTGAAATAAAAGACGAAGCATTAAAGGAGGAACTTTTTGAGTTGTTTCGAATTGAACCGATGCTGGATAAAAAGATTATTTTACTTTCCAGTGGAGAGTTGAGGAAACTTCAATTGACGAAAACACTGCTTACGTCCCCACGTGTGCTTATAATGGATAATCCTTTTATCGGTTTGGATGCTCCTACACGTGAGTTGCTTTTCACGTTACTCGAACGTCTTACCCAAAAGTCTTCAGTGCAAATAGTCTTGGTGCTCTCGATGATGGATGATGTGCCTTCGTTTATAACTCATGTCATTCCGGTCGACCATCTGACGGTTTATGATAAGATATCGCGTGAAGAGTATTTGATGAGATATCGCGAGAATGCCGTAGAAGAATCATTTGCAGAATTGCAGCAGCGTATTGTCGATTTACCGTATAGTGATACGAATTATGATTCGGAAGAGGTTGTAAAACTCAATAAGGTCAGTATCCGTTATGGTGATCGCACCATTCTGAAAGAACTTGATTGGACGGTCCGCCGAGGTGAAAAATGGGCATTGAGTGGAGAAAATGGCGCCGGAAAATCGACACTGCTTAGTTTGGTTTGTGCCGATAATCCTCAATCTTATGCTTGTGATATCAGTTTGTTCGGGCGTAAACGGGGGACAGGAGAGAGTATTTGGGAAATAAAGAAGCATATCGGTTATGTCAGTCCGGAGATGCATCGTGCCTATTTAAAGAATTTGCCCGCTATCGAGATTGTAGCCAGTGGATTGCACGACAGCATTGGCCTGTACAAACGTCCGCGGCAGGAACAGATGGCGGTATGCGAATGGTGGATGGATGTTTTCGGAATTGCCTCTTTGAAAGATAAGCCGTTTCTTCAGTTATCCAGCGGAGAGCAGCGTTTGGCATTGTTGGCACGTGCATTTGTGAAAGATCCGGAACTGCTGATTCTCGATGAACCTCTTCATGGATTGGATACATTCAATCGCCGGAGAGTAAAGAAAGTGATTGAAGCCTTTTGCCATAGGCGAGATAAAACGATGATTATGGTGACGCATTACGAGTCGGAATTACCGAATGTCATTTCAAACCGTCTTTTTTTGCGAAGAAATAGATAGGGAACATTTGAAAACCTTATCTTTACACCGTAATCTTAAATTTTATAATATATCATGAAAAAGAGAATCTTGTACAGTGGTGCTTTGCTTATCAGTTTTGTCGGTGTTCAG
>CAVCAX010000037.1:0-10357 GCA_963599995.1 Coprobacillus sp. CAG:698 | reverse complement strand
AATCTAAAAACTGACGCTCTATTCAACCATAAAAAGAGCCATATCATTACTCAAAAATAGAGTTGATATGGCTCTTTTATATCTATTGATTACAATCTGTAACTTTTCAGAGTGGACATTTTAGTTTTGACACACCCTCTTCATATACAGAAGAGAAACTCTATTTTATTGATAGTCAAAAAACTTTTCTTATTCCCACTCGATAGTTGCAGGTGGTTTGGAACTGATATCGTAGGTTACACGATTCACCCCTTTCACCTTATTTATTATATCGTTGGAAACCTTGCCCAAGAAATCATAAGGCAAATGAGCCCAGTCGGCTGTCATCGCATCGGTAGATGTCACGGCACGCAAAGCAACTGCCCTCTCATAAGTACGTTCATCTCCCATCACACCTACAGACTGAACCGGAAGCAAAATCACACCGGCCTGCCATACCTGATCGTACAGTCCCCAATCTCTCAATCCCTGAATAAAGATATCATCGGCATCTTGCAGGATCCGTACTTTTTCCGGAGTGATATCTCCCAAAATACGTACAGCCAATCCGGGACCCGGGAACGGATGACGTGTAATCAGATGTTCGGGCATTCCCAGCTCACGGCCTACACGGCGAACCTCATCCTTAAACAACAGACGAAGCGGCTCACACAACTTAAGATTCATCTTTTCGGGCAACCCGCCTACATTGTGGTGACTCTTGATCACCGTACCCGTGATAGACAATGACTCGATGCAATCGGGATAAATGGTTCCTTGTGCCAACCATTTCACATCTTTCAATTTATGGGCCTCTGCATCAAATACATCAATAAAGCCCTTCCCTATTATCTTACGTTTGCGCTCCGGCTCGGTAACTCCTTCCAACTCCGCGAAGAACTTAGCACTGGCATCCACACCGATCACATTCAAACCGAGGCACTCATAATCATGCATCACATTCTTGAACTCGTTTTTACGAAGCATGCCGTGATCTACAAAAATACAAGTCAGATTCTTACCGATCGCCTTATTCAGCAAAACAGCAGCTACCGAAGAATCTACTCCGCCGCTCAAGCCCAGCACGACCTTGTCATTACCCAACTGTGCCTTCAACTGGGCAACCGTACTTTCAATGAACGAAGCCGGAGACCAGTCTTGTTTACAACCGCAGACATCCACCACGAAATTCTTGAGCATCTGCGTTCCGTCTTCACTGTGGTATACCTCCGGATGGAACTGTACACCCCACACCTGTTCACCCTCAATCTGATAAGCGGCTATTTCCACCTTGTCGGTAGAAGCGATCTTCTTAAAGTTCGAAGGAATGGCCGTAATCGTATCACCGTGGCTCATCCACACCTGGGTATTCTCTTTCACACCCTTGAACAAGACATTGTCCTTGCAGAAAGAAGTCAGATGTGCACGGCCATACTCACGCGTACCTGCCGGCTCTACTTTCCCGCCATTGGTATAAGCCATAAACTGCGCCCCGTAACAAATACCCAAAATAGGATATTTCCCCCGTATTTCACTCAAATCCACTTTGAATGCACTTTCATCATATACCGAGAAGGGGCTTCCGGAAAGGATCACACCTTTCACACTTTTATCTCCTTTGGGAAACTTGTTGTAAGGAACAATTTCACAATACGTATCCAGCTCGCGTACACGGCGGCCGATAAGCTGTGTAGTCTGCGATCCGAAATCAAGGATTATTATTTTTTCCTGCATATAAATGGTTGGATTTTAATAAATGATTTGCAAAAGTATGAAAAACTATGCAATCC
Organism: Coprobacillus sp. CAG:698; assembly: GCA_963599995.1. GTDB lineage: Bacteria > Bacteroidota > Bacteroidia > Bacteroidales > Bacteroidaceae > Bacteroides. The sequence goes on along the minus strand of CAVCAX010000037.1, from coordinate 8,588 downwards.
ACTTGAATAATCGTCTATTTATTTTCCTTTTTGCTCTTTCAGCAAATCGCGTATTTCAGTCAACAATACCTCTTCTTTTGTCGGAGCCGGAGGTGCGGGAGGAGTTGCAGACGCAGCGGTCTCTTTCTTTCTTGCAGTCAGTTTTGTCAGTAAACGTATAAATAAGAATATAGAAAAGGCGATAATCAGAAAATCAAAAGTAGCCTGCAAGAAGTTTCCGTAATTCAAAGTTACGGCGGCAATCTCTTTCCCGTCTACTACTTCGGCCGGCTTCATCACCCATTTCAAGTCCGTAAAATTCACTCCACCCACCAATAATCCGAGAGGAGGCATTATCACATCGGCAACCACCGATGATACTATTTTACCAAACGCGCCGCCAATGATAACACCGACAGCCATATCAATTACATTTCCTTTCATGGCAAAAGCCTTAAAGTCCTGTAAAAAAGTGCTCTTTCCCATCTTTTTTTTTATTTAATATTAATTTAATGTGCGAATATAAAAACATTTTCTTACTTTTGCACCGCATTTGGAGATAAAAACGAATGCAAGTTCGAAATATATTTGGACAATATAATAAAAACCCTTAAAAGTTTAAACAAAATGATTAAAGTAGGTATTAACGGTTTCGGCCGTATCGGACGTATGGTGTTCCGTGCTGCAGTAAAGAACTTTGGTAACGATATTCAAATCGTAGGTATCAATGACTTGTTGGATGCTGACTACTTGGCATATATGCTGAAGTACGACTCAGTACACGGTCGTTTTGATGGTGAAGTTGCTGTTGAAAACGGCGCTTTGGTTGTAAACGGTAACAAAATCCGTCTGACTTCTGAGATGGATCCTGCTAACTTGAAATGGAACGAAGTTGATGCTGACGTTGTTGTTGAATCAACAGGTTTCTTCTTGACAGACGAAACAGCTCGCAAACATATCCAGGCTGGTGCTAAGAAAGTAATTATGTCTGCTCCTTCTAAGGATGCTACTCCGATGTTCGTATTCGGTGTTAACAGCGACACTTACGCTGGTCAGGACATCATTTCTAACGCTTCTTGTACTACTAACTGCTTGGCTCCGATCGCTAAAGTATTGAACGACAAGTTCGGTATCGTTAAAGGTTTGATGACTACAGTTCACGCTGCTACTGCAACTCAGAAAACAGTAGACGGTCCTTCTAAGAAAGACTGGAGAGGTGGTCGTGGTATCCTTGAAAACATCATCCCTTCTTCAACAGGTGCTGCTAAAGCCGTAGGTAAAGTATTGCCGGTATTGAACGGTAAACTGACTGGTATGGCATTCCGCGTTCCGACTTCTGACGTTTCTGTAGTTGACTTGACAGTTGTTCTGGAAAAACCGGCTACAATGGCAGAAATCAACGCAGCTATGAAAGAAGCTTCTGAAGGTGAATTGAAAGGTATCCTGGGTTACACTGAAGATTCAGTTGTTTCAACTGACTTCCGTGGTTGCTCCAACACTTCAATCTACGACGCAAAAGCTGGTATCTCTTTGGATTCTAACTTCGCTAAAGTTGTTTCTTGGTATGACAACGAATGGGGTTATTCAAACAAAGTTTGTGAAATGGCTCGCGTTATCGCTAAAAAATAATCATTCACAATATGATTTATCTGAAAGCTGCTTCGGGAAACCGGAGCAGCTTTTTTTTCTATCCGGAAGCGAAATAAAATCAATACTTTGTTAAAAAGGGAACCATTCCTGCCCTAAGTATCTACTATTTTAGTAATTTTGTGGTTCATAAGCTATCAGTCGACTTATTCTTAATCAGACTCACATGAAAAGATTATATGTCACATTCGTTTTAATTTGCATAATCGCCAATATGACAGATGCTCAAAACCCTTTTTTCGAAAAGTATAACACTCCGCACGGGACTGTTCCGTTCGATAAAATAAAAGCGGAACATTACGAACCTGCCCTCCATGAAGGTATACGCCGACACATCTCGGAAATAAATGCCATCACCGACAATCCGGAAACGCCAACTTTCGCCAACACGGTATTGGCTTATGAAAAGTCGGGAGAGTTACTGAAACGTGTCGCCACCGTATTCAACAACCTGTACAGTGCAGAGACCAATGACACCCTGCAAGCATTGGCACAGAAACTGATGCCGATTTTCAGCGAGCACAATAATGACATCAGCCTGAATGAAAAGTTGTTTGAACGCATAAAAACAGTCTATGACCGGAAAGAGCAATCGAATCTCACAACGGAACAGACGGAATTACTCGAAAACATTTACGATGGCTTTATCCGCCAAGGAGCCAATCTGAAGGGGGAAGCCAAAGAGGAATATCGCCGTCTGACCAAAGAATTGAGCGGACTGACATTGCAATTCAGCGAAAACAATCTCAAAGAGACCAACAATTACCAGCTGGTACTGACAGACAAAGCACAGCTCGCCGGACTGCCGGAAAGCACCGTAGAAGCAGCAGCCGAAACTGCCAAAGAAAAAGGGGTGACAGGTTGGGCGTTCACCTTGCATGCCCCCAGTTATGTACCTTTCATGAAGTATGCCGATAACCGTGACCTCCGCAAAGAGCTCTATCTGGCATACAATACCAAATGCACACATGACAATGCCTACAATAATATAGATATTGTAAGAAAGATAGTCAACACCCGAATGAGCATCGCACAATTATTGGGATATGACAACTTTGCACAATATACATTGGAAAAACGAATGGCCCAGAACAGCGAAGCGGTCTACAACTTACTGAACCAATTATTGGAAGCATACACTCCTACCGCACAAAATGAATATAAAGAAGTACAAGAGCTGGCGCGACGGGAGCTGGGAGCCGATTTCACAGTTATGCCATGGGATTGGAGTTACTATTCCAATAAACTGAAGAATCAAAAGTTCAACATCAATGAAGAAATGCTTCGCCCTTACTTTGAACTGGAAAAGGTGAAAGAAGGGGTATTCGGACTGGCAACGCGCCTATACGGCATCACATTCAAGAAAAATACCGATATTCCGGTATACCACAAGGATGTGGATGCATACGAAGTATTTGATAAAGACGGTCGGTTCCTGGCAGTGCTCTACACGGATTTTCACCCGCGCGAAGGGAAACGTGCAGGAGCGTGGATGACAGAATACAAAGGGCAATGGATCGATACCGAAACAGGCGAGAACAGCCGGCCGCACGTTTCTATAGTGATGAACTTTACGAAACCGACGGAAAGTAAGCCCGCTCTATTGACTTTCAACGAAGTAGAAACATTTCTGCACGAATTCGGCCACAGCCTGCATGGCATGTTCGCCAACTCCACTTACGAAAGCCTGAGCGGTACTCATGTATACTGGGACTTTGTGGAGTTGCCTTCACAAATCATGGAAAACTTTGCCATCGAAAAAGACTTCCTGAATACATTTGCCAGACATTACCGGACGGGAGAAAGCCTGCCGGATGAATTAATTAAACGCATGGTGGATGCGGCCAACTTTAACGTGGCTTATGCCTGCTTGAGACAGGTAAGCTTCGGGCTACTGGATATGGCTTGGTACACCCGCAATACTCCGTTTGAAGGAGACGTCAAAGAATACGAGCAGAAAGCTTGGGCAAAAGCACAGGTACTGCCGGTGGTAAAAGATGCCTGTATGAGCACTCAATTCTCACATATTTTCTCCGGAGGATATGCTGCAGGATACTATAGCTATAAATGGGCGGAGGTATTGGATGCCGATGCATTTTCATTATTCAAGCAAAAAGGAATATTCAACCGGGAGGTAGCCGATTCTTTCCGTCAGAACATTCTTTCAAAAGGCGGAACCGAACACCCGATGATACTTTACAAGCGCTTCCGGGGACAAGAACCCACCATCGATGCTTTGCTTATCAGAAACGGAATCAAAAAATAAGGACAAAAAAAGTCAAATGAGAAAAGATACAGTGAAACATATTGCATTATTGTTCTGCCTGGCGCTTGTCATCCCCTTTCTGAGCGGATGCAACGATACGGATGATGTACAGAAAATATTCACGGGGAAAACGTGGAAGATGACATACATCACCCAAAAGAACGAACATAGCTGGTACAAATTTACAGATGTCAGTGAAGCCATATACAAATCTTACGACCCGGTAAACGGCACAAAAGCATTCAAGATAGATTTTACCGGAAGTACGGAAGAGAATACTATCCGCGGAGATTTCAGTGGAAGCGGCTCGGTGATCTTCACCGGTACCTGGCAAGCGGACGGCAAAAGTAACGAGTTCAAGATAACCGGTATCAAAAAACAGCCGTCATATAGCGACTCAAAAGACACACTGGCCAAGCACATCGTTGAAGGGATCAAAAAAGCGACCTCTTATGAGGGGGATGAAAGAAATCTGTACCTCTATTTCGAATATGAAAAAGAGACACTCTGTATTGCATTCACACCTGAAAGATAAAATGATACGACAATGGATAAACAATCAGAATTAGACAAACGTTATATACGCATGGCCAGCATTTGGGCTGAGAACTCATATTGTCAACGCCGTAAGGTCGGTGCGCTTATCGTGAAAGATAAAATGATTATTTCTGACGGTTACAACGGGACTCCTTCGGGTTTCGAGAACGTTTGCGAAGATGAGAACAACGTTACCAAACCGTATGTGCTCCACGCAGAAGCAAACGCCATAACCAAAATAGCGCGTTCTAACAACAGCAGTGACGGTGCTACCATGTATGTCACCGCCTCTCCCTGCATCGAATGTGCCAAATTAATCATTCAGGCCGGTATCAAACGGGTGGTTTATTCCGAGAAATATCGCCTCGAAGACGGCATTGAATTACTGAGACGGGCCGGCATCGATGTGGTATATGTCGGTGAAGAATAACCGGTAGTCCGCCGGCACGACTGAATAATAAATTGTAAATGACTAAATTATAAATAAGCTCATGAGTACAAAAAACTCTTCCCGTTTTGTCCCTGTCATCATTGCTATCAGCGTAGTAATAGGTATCCTTATCGGAACATTCTATGCCAAGCATTTTGCGGGTAACCGTTTGGGCATTATCAACGGTTCATCCAACAAGCTGAATGCCCTGTTACGCATTGTCGATGACCAATATGTAGATACGGTAAACATGACAGATCTCGTAGAAAAGGCTATGCCACAGATTCTGGCAGAACTCGATCCGCACTCTACCTATATTCCGGCGCAGAATCTGGAAGAGGTTAATTCCGAACTGGAAGGCAGTTTCAGTGGGATCGGCATCCAGTTCACGATACAGAATGACACCATACACGTCAATGCCGTCATTTCCGGTGGTCCTTCCGAGAAGGTGGGTTTGATGCCGGGCGACCGTATCATCACTGTAGACGACAGTCTGTTTGTCGGAAAACAGGTTACGAACGAACGTGCCATGAAAAAATTGAAAGGCCTCAAAGGAACTCAGGTAAAACTGGGCATCAAGCGGGCTACGGAAAAAGATTTGCTGAATTTCACCATCACCCGTGGCGATATTCCTCAAAATACAATCGATGCGGCGTACATGCTGAATGACAAATTCGGATATATCCAGATTGCCAAATTCGGACGTACCACCCACATAGAACTCCTGAATGCCCTTGCACAGTTGAATCATCAGAAATGCAAAGGACTCATCATCGACCTGCGTGGAAATACCGGTGGTTATATGGATGCCGCAACCCGTATGGTAAACGAGTTCCTGCCACAGGGAAAACTAATCGTTTATGCACAAGGACGCAAGTACAAGCGTATGGACGAGGTGGCCAACGGAACCGGAAGTTGTCAGGATATGCCGCTAATCGTTCTTGTAGATGAAGGATCGGCTTCCGCCAGCGAGATTTTCTCGGGTGCCATACAGGACAACGACCGGGGAACGATCGTAGGACGCCGGTCATTCGGAAAAGGACTGGTACAGCAGCCGATCGACTTCAGCGACGGTTCTGCCATCCGTCTGACAATCGCCCGTTATTATACTCCCTCCGGACGCTGCATACAACGTCCTTACGAGAATGGGAAAGACCGGAATTACGAGATGGATCTGTACAACCGTTATACTCATGGAGAGTTCTTCTCTAAAGACAGTATCAAACTCGATGAATCACAGCGTTACTCTACTGCTCTTGGCCGTCCGGTATATGGAGGAGGAGGTATCATGCCCGATGTATTTGTTCCGCAAGACACCACCGGAGTGACCTCTTATCTGTCGACCGTGTTAAATAAAGGACTGACCGTCCAATACACGTTCCAATACACGGATAATAACCGTGAGAAACTGAGTAAATATGATACGGAGGAGGCATTGGTAAACTATCTTCGCCAGCAAGGATTGGTCGAGAAGTTTATCCGTTATGCAGAGACCAAAGGAGTAAAAAGAAGAAATATCCTGATCCAGAAATCATACAAATTGCTGGAGAAGAACATTCTGGGAAACATCGTATATAACATGTTGGGAAAAGAGGCTTACATCAAATACTCCAACCTGACGGACCCGACTGTGAAGAAAGGGCTGGAATTACTTGAAAAAGGAGAGGCTTTCCCCAAGGCACCGGTTATTACCGAAGAACCGGAAACTGAGAATAAAGATGAAAGAAAAGAAAAGAGAACTGCGAAAGTGGATAGCACAGGAGAAAACCCGATACTGCGCCTCTACGCTGAAAGATCTTTCTGCTGATATCCTTGCCAACCTCGAAAAGCATCCGGCTTTTGAGAAGGCAACCACGCTATTACTTTATCACTCATTGAAAGACGAGGTGCAAACCCACTCTTTCATTGAGAAATGGAGTAAAGAAAAAAACATTGTCTTACCCGTTGTCGTCGGAGAAGAGTTGGAATTACGTCTCTATACCGGCCCCAAGGATTTAGCCATCGGTGCTTATGGTATTGCCGAACCTACCGGAGAGGTGTTTACCGATTATGCAGCCATCGACCTGGCCGTTGTTCCGGGAATGGCTTTTGACAAGGACGGTCATCGCCTGGGAAGAGGTAAGGGCTATTATGACAGGCTCCTCCCCCATATCCCGGCCGTCAAAATAGGAATATGTTTCCCGTTTCAGTTGATTGAAGAGGTGCCTACCGAATCGTCAGACATCTGCATGAATATAATTATAACAAAATGAAAACGAATTACCACACCCATACCACCCGCTGCCACCATGCGACAGGAAGTGACGAAGATTTTGTTTTAAGCGCCATCAAGGGCGGCTATCAGGAACTCGGCTTTTCCGACCATACTCCATGGAAATACCGGACCGACTATGTATCCGAGATACGTATGACTCCCGAAGAATTTCCAGAATACGTGCAAAGCATCCGTTCCCTGCAAGAAAAGTATAAAGACCGAATCAGTATAAAGTTAGGCTTGGAATGCGAATACTTTCCGGAATATATGCACTGGTTGAAGGAACTGATCCGTGAGTACAAACTGGATTATATCATCTTTGGCAACCATCATTTCCACACAGACGAAAAATTCCCCTACTTCGGACACAACACTACCACCAAAGACATGCTCGACCTGTATGAGGAAAGCTCCATTGAAGGCATGGAAAGCGGATTATTCACCTATTTTGCCCATCCGGATCTCTTTATGCGCTCCTACCCGGAATTCGACCGGCATTGCAAACTGGTAAGCCGTCACATCTGCCGTACGGCAGCGCGATTAAACATTCCGTTAGAATATAATATAGGTATGGTGGATCATAACCAGGCATTTAATGAGGTGACCTACCCACATCCCGAATTCTGGCACATTGCAGCCAACGAAGGATGTACCGCCATTATCGGAGTAGATGCCCACGACTCTAAAGCATTGGAGTATTCCGGATATTACGATCAGGCGTGTGAAGCCCTAAAGGAACTCAAAATAAACACAATAGACCGGATAGAATTCTTGAAATACTGATACCATCAAAAGATTTATAAAGCACGTGGATGAAAAAACTTAAGGTTATTTATATTACATTGGCTTTTTTGCTACCTTTGTACAAAATAATAACAGGATAATGAGCAACGCTTTTGAATTAACAACTTTTAGCAAACTATTTACCGACTACAAAGAGCGATTCACCCGTTTCGCGCAGACCTATGTACGGAACACAGCAGTTGCAGAAGACATTGTTATAGATTCATTGGTTTATTATTGGGAAAATCGACAACGGTTAGATGAAAACACCAATATACCTGCTTATGTGCTCACCATCATAAAACATAAATGCCTAAACCATCTCCAACAGCAACAAATACATAAAGATGTTGAAGAAAACATTCAGTCTCATGCTGAATGGGAACTCAGTACCCGTATTGCAACTCTTGAAGCATGCAATCCTAACGAACTTTTTAATGCAGAAGCAATGGAAATCGTCAACCGTACCTTAGCAAAGCTACCTGCACGTACCCGAGAGATTTTCATTATGAGCCGTATGAAGAATATGTCTCATAAAGAAATTGCAGCCAAACTGGACATAACGACTAAAGGTGTTGAATTTCATATCAGTAAAGCACTTAAAGTACTAAAAATAAGCCTAAAAGACTATATTTCCGTATTCCTCTATTTATTTTTTTATTAAAAAACTCAACTTTTCACTAGGGATATAT
>CAVCAX010000036.1:629-8219 GCA_963599995.1 Coprobacillus sp. CAG:698 | reverse complement strand
AAGAATACCAAGAAGTGATAAGCGGTACGAAAAATGAAAAAGCAGAGAACACCACTTTGGCAATTTATCCCAACCCGATACATAACGGGCAGGATCTGAACATAGTAGCCAATGCGAATGCCCGAATCAAGTTGATCTCCTTACAAGGTTCTGTTTTGAAACAGACAATAGCTACCGGTAATATTACCCAATTACCTATAAGCGGACTTTCCAGTGGCATCTATATCTTAATGGTAGAAGATGATGGCGACATTCAGACTGCCAAATTGATTGTCCGTTAAACATAAGAGAGCCCTCTGACTTACAGAACGAGAGTATCAAAATGTTCCTTTTTTTAGAAATTCACCCCTGCTACAGATATTTTGTGGCAGGGGTGATCTCTTTGTTTTGTACATTTTGATACACCCTCACTTTTCTGTTTTAAGTGTTCGGGTAGCTCTATTCTATCAGTTGTTTCCTTATTCTATCAATTGTTCCTTCGGATAATTGACTAAATACAGCGTTTGAGTAGCACGGGTGAAAGCCGTATACAGCCAACGGAAATAATCGGGCGTCAAATACTCGTCCGTCATATAGCCCTGATCAAGAAAGACATTGCGCCACTGACCGCCCTGTGCTTTATGGCAAGTGACGGCATAGGCATATTTCACCTGCAAAGCATTGTAATACGGGTCGGCTTTCATCTTTTTCATACGGTCCCGCTTAACGGGAATATCCGCATAATCCTCCAACACACTGTAAAACAAGCGGTCGTTTTCCGTTTTCGGCAAGGCGGGAGCATCCGAATGAAGCGTATCCAGCAACAAGTTAGCCTCCAACTCAAAATCCTCATGATCCGGAAATGCCAATATGACCTCTGCAAAACGGAAACCATACAGTTCACGCGTCCGGCGGACACGACGTACTATGGCAATCTCCCCATTCGCAATAAAATCCATTTCCTTGCTCTTTTCCGTCCAATAATAATTATTCTTTGCCACCATCAGCATGTCACCGGTATTCAGTTCGTCTTCCCGATAGAGAATCTGCGCCCTTATACCTTTATTATATATATTGGCCCGTTTATTGGAGCGGCAAACCACAATTGTCTCATCCATGCCGTCCCGTTCGTAGCAGGCTGTAAGGGTATCGATCAGCTCCTCACCCGGCACCCTCCTTATATCGGCAAATCCGGAGATACGAATCTTAGGAAGAGAATAACATTCATCTTCCGCAATCAACTCACGAAGACGGGTCGCATTCCATAAGATACCGGAATCCTGTACTTGCCGCACGACTTGTGTCAGATCGACCTCCCGCACGTCCAAGCCATATCCCTTCAAAGCATCCGTAAAAAGCGCCGGGCTCAACTCCTCTCCTACCGGCGGAAGCTGGGCCGTATCCCCCATCAACAACAGGCGACATCCCGTACCGGAATAGACAAACTGTATCAAATCATCCAACAGACGTCCCGTCCCGAACATCGCCCCGGACAAACCTTCATTGGAAATCATGGAAGCCTCATCCACTATAAATAAAGTATGCGTAGCAAGATTGTCATTTATAGAAAAATTACCGGTCTCATTCGAAAAAGCCTGTTGCCGGTATATCTTTTTATGAATAGTAAATGCCGGGTGTCCTGCGTAAGCCGAAAATACCTTCGCCGCCCGCCCCGTAGGAGCCAATAGTACGGATTTCTGCTGCAATTTGTCCATTGTCTTCACCAATGCCCCCACCAACGAGGTTTTACCGGTTCCGGCATATCCACGCAACACAAACACGGCCTCATTGCTTTGAGAAAGCAAGAACTCAGAAAGAGATTTTACAGCTATTTCTTGTTCAAAAGTTGGTTGATAAGGAAAATTTTCCTTAATTTGCCTTTCTAAATAGTTATTTATCATTTTTGTACGAGAAAAAAGTTCCCGGAACTATCGAATTTAGATTTATTTATTCTAATTTTGCGATGCGAATATAACAACTAAAAAAAACATATTTATCATGAAAACAGTATTTAATATCGTATTAGGTCTGTGTGCGCTTGCTTTGATCTACATCTGCTACACCAGTATCATGGGGCCTATTAAATTTGAAGAAGCTAAAAAGCAAAGAGATCAAGCTGTCATTGCCCGTCTGATCGACATCCGTAAGGCACAAATGGAATTTCGTAATCTTAACAAAGGTCAATATACTGCAAGTTTTGATACTTTGATTGATTTTGTTAAGAATAAAAAGCTTCCTTTCTTATACAAAGTAGGAGAATTGACCGACAAGCAGCTGGACGATGGTATGACTGAGAAAAAAGCAATGAGCATCATCAACAAAGCTAAGAAAACCGGTAACTACAGCGAAGTTAAAAAGCTGGGTTTGGAGAACTTCAAGCGTGATACAATGTGGGTAGCCGTATTGGATACAATCTATCCCAAAGGATTCAATCCGGATTCTATGAGATACATTCCTTTCGGAAACGGTGCTCAGTTCGAGATGGCTATCAAGAATGATACAGCCAAATCAGGTGCTCCTATCTTCATGTTCGAAGTAAAAGCTCCATACGATACTTATCTGGGAGGCCTTGACAAACAGGAGATCGCCAACTTGAAAGACGTTCAGACCAAATTGGGTAAATACTGCGGTTTGATGGTAGGTTCTATCGAAAGTCCGAATAACGGTGCTGGAAACTGGGAATAATAAAATCGATTTCAGTAAATCGGAACAATATACATTATCCATCCGTCTCAGTACGGATGGATTTTCTTTTTCTATCTACAATCCGATTCACGAAAGCTCACTCTCTTTTTTTGAAAAAGAGATCAACGCGTCATTGTCCTTAACAGCCAATCTGAAACAGATTTTCCGTGAGACGGATTTTCTCGCCCTCCCTTATAAAAAGGTAAACATCCTCATGGCCGACAAACGTTTCACGCATGTTCCTGCCGCTTTTTTCGAGGAAGACCAAGCTGAGATTTTGTTTTATCACAACCATTCCCCCAAGGAGAACGAAGTTGTATTGCACAATGTTTTGTCAAGAAACAATATGACCGTTATCTTCGGAATGGACAAAAGCGCCTATCTGTTTCTCAAAGAGCAATATCCCGAAGCCAAATTCTATTCGCAAGCCAGCCCGTTAAGCGAATACTTTTCAACGAAGAGCCGGTTGGGTAACAGTAAGAAGATGTACGTATCCTTGCGCAAGCATGCTACGGACCTGTTTTGCTATGAACGCGGGCATTTATTATTGGCCAACTCTTTTGAATACGAGCAGACTGCCGACCGTATCTACTATCTGCTTTACACATGGAAGCAGCTTGGTTTCGACCAGGAACGGGATGAGCTTCATCTCACAGGTATCTTGGCCGATAAAGAAAATCTGGTTACAGAGTTACGAAAATTCATCCTCCAGGTATTCATCATGAATCCAGAAACTAACATTGACATACAAGCCCTATTAACATGCGAGTGATCAGCGGAATATATAAAAGAAGAAGATTTGACGTACCCCGTACGTTCAAAGCGCGTCCTACCACAGATTTTGCCAAAGAGAATCTGTTCAATGTATTATCCAATTATATCGACTTCGAAGATGGCGTCACCGCCCTTGACCTGTTTGCCGGAACAGGCAGTATCAGCATCGAGCTGGTATCCCGTGGCTGCGACAGGGTAATCAGCATAGAAAAAGACCGGGAGCATCACGCTTTCATCTGCAAAATAATGAAAGAAGTACAAACAGAAAAGTGCCTGCCTATCCGTGGAGACGTATTTAAGTTTGTCAACAACGGACGCGAACAGTTCGACTTCATCTTTGCCGACCCCCCTTATGAACTGAAAGAGCTCGCAACGCTGCCGGACTTAATATTCAAAAACAACCTCCTGAAAGAAGACGGACTCTTCGTCTTGGAACACGGCAAGCAAAACAACTTTGAAGATCATCCGCATTTCGTAGAAAGAAGGGTGTATGGAAGCGTCAACTTCTCATTTTTCAGGTAGAATCACGGGACCGGCTGTTTGAGAACCACCACCTGCCCGCTACAACAAAGGTGCAAGCAGCCGTACCACAGACTCCATTGCCTTCTGAGGCCAAGGACGTTTTGTCCAGTTCTTAAGGAAAACTTGCGTACACTCCCTCTGATCGAGCATAAAAATCTCTTTCATCTGTAAGGCGGTCACCATATCGTACATAAAAGCATTTACCTCAAAGTTGTGTTCAAAGCTACGGAAATCCACATTGGTAGATCCCACGGTAGACAGCATATCGTCCGATACCATCAGTTTGGAATGTAAAAAACCTTTCTTATAGAAATAGACCTTCACCCCTGCCCGGAGAATATCCGCCAGATAAGAACGGGAGCCCAAATGAGTAATCCGGTTGTCGGCACGTTCCGGCAACATCAGGCGGACATCGACTCCCGACAACGCGGCCGTCTGCATCGCTGCCAATATCGGCTCGGTCGGTAAGAAATAAGGAGTCTGTATATAAAAATACTTTTGAGCACCGGAGATCGCCTTTGTCAATCCTTGCATAATTTCTTTCCAAGGACCTATCGGCTCGCTCGTCACAATCTGCACCAATGAATCGCCATACGAGTCTATCTTCGGGAAATAGCGTGAAGAGGTAATCAACGTACGGTCCACAAAATACCAGTCGAGCAGAAAGGCACTTTGCAAACCATGCACAGCTTTTCCTTGAAGCATGATGTGCGTATCACGCCAGATTCCCCAAGAAAATCCCCGCATATAACGCTCGGCCAGATTCATACCGCCTACAAATCCCACAACACCGTCGATAACCACAATCTTACGGTGATTCCGATAATTCACTTTACTCGTAAACAGCGGGAAGCGTACTTTCAAAAAGCTACGCACCTCGATGCCGGCGCCCATCATCTCTTCAAAAAAAGCGTTCGGTACGTGCCAGCATCCCACATCGTCGTAGATCACCCGTACCTCAACTCCGGCACGTGCTTTCTCTATCAGGATATCACGCACCAGACGTCCTACGGCATCATCCTCAAAAATATAAAACTCCAGATGAATATGCTTCTCCGCCTTTTGCAGTTCTCTCAGAAGGGCCTGCAACATAGAATATCCGGAGGTATAGACATCTACCCTGTTCCCCTCAAACGGCAGAGCCTGATTGGTTTGCTGAAATAATTTGATGAGCCGCTCATAGGCCTCGGGCAAGACGGTGGAACCTTGAGCCAGATATTCCGCCATCGGCTTCTTCAATAGCCGTCCATAACTTTTTTTCCCGATGATCCGTTCACGCCGCTGGCTGCGTCCGAAAAAGAAGTAAAACACCAGCCCTACGATAGGGAGGAACATCAATACCAAAATCCAAGCCATAGTCTTTACCGGGTTACGATTATCGAGAATCACAACTACAATCGTACCGATAATGGCTCCGAAATAAATGATATCGAAAGCCACTGTTGCTATTTGGCTAAAAATGACATTCCAATCAATCATAATAGCAAATGTAGATAAAAGGAACGGCATATCAAAGCATCTTTCTGTTAATGTATAAAAACATCACGCCTCGCTCATAAAAAGCGCTTTTCATGAGATAAAGCACTTCTGGAAAAACATATTAAGTCTTTTTGAAAAACATACTACATCTTTTTTTAAAACACACTATATCTTTTTTTGAAAGATGTTACATCTTTTTTTGAAAGACTTAAGTCTTTTCCGCACAGGACATCCGGCCTCATTTACAACATTTCGGAAGCAACGTTTTAGCTTTGAGAGCACCTCTTCTTTTCCACAAAGTTTAGAAACGTGGTCTTCCGCCACCGGGACCGCCGAGACCTCCATGACCACCGGGACCTCTACCGCCACCGGGGCCCATGCCCGGACCGCGACGTCCGGGAGCTTTGCCGCCCAACGTATTGAAACGATAGACAAAGTGCACCATGAAATAGCTGCCCAACGTATTATATTCCGTATCGCTCATCTGCGTTTCACTGATAGAACGGCTCAGGTTGGTCTGCTGTTTAAGGATGTCATAGATCTTGAAGCGAAGAGTCGCTGCATTGTTCTTAAGAAAATTCTTGGATATCTGTGCATTCCAAATAAGCTCGTTGTCATTGAAGCCACCTGTATATCCACTTTTCAACCGGCAATTTATATCCGTAGAGAGGTACATTTGCCAAGGCAGATTAATATTCGTATTCCCTCCCACATAATAGTCGAAAGTTTCACGGTTGCTATTCTCCTGCTTGCTGTTGCGCACCAGATTATAATTTACAGACCCATTGAGAGACACATCGAAAGCATCGCAACGATAATTGCCAGTCAGGCGTTCGCCCGCAGAAAAATTATGAGTCGTGCTCAACTCCTGGTTACCCTTATCCTTACCAACCGTCGTGTAACTCACGGCATCGCTATAGCGGACATTGGAATTGGAAGAGATTGTAAATTTCTTATTCTTAAACGGAGTATTGAACGAGAAATATCCACGGGTATTCCAATTGCCATTCACATTTTCCTTCCTGTAAGTACGTGCACCCGTCTGCGGATCATAAGTCATCTTATTGGCAACGGAATTCAACGTGCTCGAATAATACAGATTCAATGAATAGCTACGCATACTTTCGGGAGTGAACTTATTGTAATACAGAGAGAATGTATTATTGAACGAAGGTTTCAAATTGGGATTACCGTATCTCAGCCTCATCGGATCAGTAATATCGATTACTTCCTGCAAATCTTCAATATTCGGGGTACTGCTACGTCCGCGGTAACGAAACATCAGTACATGTTGTTTATCAAACATATAGCGGAACATAACAGACGGTGCCCAGTTCAAGACATTCTGCTGAGGCAGATGCCGATCGGAATTAGGACCGATTGTCGTTTTGCTCAACGAAGACTGCGGAGTCAGGCTCACCCCCGCACTATACATCATTTTAGGATGGATACCCCGGATTGAAAGATCGGCGGTATGCGTATCATAGAAGTTCTCCACCCTCGTGCTCAACTCATTGTCATACCCCCGCTCAAAATATTCCGGATATGGATACTTGTTTATACTGTCATACACCAAAGACTGCGCCAATTGCTTCCGGTGTGCAAATTCATAACGCAACTGAACAAAATGATTCTTGAATACCGGCTCTGTATAAGAAGCCGATACGCTCCAATTCCGGCTGTCGCTCGTCCGGTCCGTATAGCGTGCTATATCCGAAATACTGTCCAGTTCAAAAAACTCCGTACTGGATTCCGAATAGCTGTCCGTCTCCCCGTCACTATATCCGAAACGCGCTCCCACATGGATGTTACGCCCTTTGTTATTCAACCGGCGAAACATCATCAGGTTTCCATTAAACGAATAATTATGACTGTTGGAGGAAGAAGAAGCCATCTTGGCATTCACCGGCTCATGGGCATTGTTCCAGGTGTCCGATTCGGAAGCATTTACCGAGTTGGTTTTCGAATAGCTGCCACCGGGACGGAAAATAATCGTAGTAAGTGTATCCGGCCGCCATTCCAGACGGAAATCCACCCGCAGGTCGTGCCTTTTACGGCGTGAAGTATTTTCACTGGCACCAAACGAAGACTGCTCTCCCAAAAAGGTTTCCGTCGAACTCTTCCGGCGGGCATCATTATCCGAATAACCGT
>CAVCAX010000036.1:0-619 GCA_963599995.1 Coprobacillus sp. CAG:698 | reverse complement strand
ACCGTATTGGACATTCCCTCCCACTTGCACCTTTTCCGTATCTTTGGCAAAGTTGACACCTAAAGAACGTGCCGTAGTGATGCCCGAACCGGCATCGCCACCGCCAAGCCCCTGGCCGGCATCGCCAAATTCAGAAAATCCCTTATTATTGGTATTGTTGGCAGAACCGATAATCGAAATACTGGCATCATCCTTAAAGCGGCTCACCATCGCACCGGCCTCATAACGCTCTTCACTGCCATAACCGGCAATCAAGTTTCCGATCCATCCTTTCTTCATCCCCTTCTTCACGGTAAGGTCGAGCACGGCTTCTTCCTCACCGTCATCAATTCCCGTGATACGTGCCATGTCACTCTTCTTGTCATAAGCTTTTACCTTTTCAACCATATTGGCAGGCAGATTCTTCATCGAGACACTGGGGTCGTCAGAGAAAAACTCCTTACCATCCACCATGATTTTCTTTATCTCCTTGCCATTCAGTGTGATCTTTCCGTCCTTGTCTACTTCTGCTCCGTGTATTTTTTTTACCAATTCCTCCAGCATGGCGCCTTCCGCCACCCGATAGGCAGAAGCATTATATTCTGTAGTGTCCGCCTTTGCCGTCACAGGAGGCGCCTCG
>CAVCAX010000035.1:11552-13353 GCA_963599995.1 Coprobacillus sp. CAG:698 | reverse complement strand
CTGATGTTGAATGGAGAAGTCGCTCTGTATGTACAAGGCAACAAGAAACACGGCATTTGCAGTGATGATTATCTATTAGTAAAATCCGGAAACATTACAGTTACCGGAGCCGCTTCCGACGGGATTCATGCCAATGATTACATCCGCATCGACGGAGGAGCGGTCACAGTAACCTCAGACAGTGACGGACTCGACGGAGACGAAGGATACATTGAAATCAACGGAGGAAAAGTTCAGATCACTTCTACTTCCGATGATGTAAAAGGCATCAAGTGCGATGGCACTTTCACCATGAACGGAGGTGAAATTTACATGTCAGTATCCGGCAACCAATCCAAAGGGATCAAAACCAAAAGCGATCTCCGGATCAATGACGGGACAATACAGATCCAGACTACCGGTTCGGTAGCAGTCGTCGACAATGATCCTTCCTATTGTACAGGTATCAAATGCGACCAAACGGTTTACATCGCAGGAGGAAGCGTCATCATCACAAGTACCGGAACTGCAGGAAAAGGAATATCAACAGACGGTGATCTGATTATTTCCGGCGGCAATGTGCAAATCACCACTTCCGGCAATGGCGGAACATATACGGATGCCAACAGTGTGCTCGATTCCTATTCGGCCACTTGTATGAAAAGCGACGGCAACATACACATCACAAGCGGCACCGTTACGGTGAAAAGTACAGGTAGTGCAGGTAAGGGCATTTCGGCTGACGGTGAAATCGTCTTCGGTGCTGAAAATACTAAAGGCCCCGTTATCAATGCCACTACAACCGGAGCCAGATTTCTTGTTTCCGGACGTGGCGAGAGTGCAGATTATGCCAACCCGAAAGCGATAAAAAGTATCGGAAACCTTACATCCCATTCGGGCACGTTTACAATCCGCTGCTCACAAGACGGAGGAGAAGGCATGGAAAGTAAAGATATACTAACCATCAACGATGGAGTTTACGACATAGAGACTTATGACGATGCCATCAATGCAGCCAATCAAATAGTGATAAACGGCGGATACGTTTATTGTTATTCATCCGGCAATGACGGTATCGACTCCAACGGAACGCTGACCGTAACCGGCGGTATTGTAATTGCATCCGGCACAAACACTCCGGAAGACGGATTCGACTGCGACAGGAATACATTCTCTATCACAGGAGGCGTACTGATAGGCACGGGCGGTTCGAGCAGTACTCCTACCTCAGCGGCTTGCACCCAACGTTCCGTATTGTACAGCACTTCATCAGCAACATCCGGCAATCTGATCAACATACAAGATACAAGCGGCACAAATGTATTCACCTACAAATTACCGCGTTCTTATCAGACGATGACTCTCTTGTTCAGCAGCGCTGATCTGAAAGCCGATACCAATTACACAATCTATACGGGAGGTAGCATCTCCGGTGGAGAAGATTTCCACGGTTACTACACAGGAGGCGTTTACACTCCCGGTACCAAAGCAACCACTTTCACCACCAGTTCAATGATAACCACACTTGGTAACAGCGGAGGTGGTGGCGGTGGTGGCGGCAGGCCCGGGCATTAATTCCGACTCCACAACTACCAAAAGGGGGATGTACCAAAGCTCAATCTCATCAAAGACAAACCTTCCAATTGAGCCTTGGGACATCCCCTGAAGATAAGAAAAAGAGCCGTATCAGACTCTATTTAGAGTAATGATATGACTCTTTTTAGGTTTAGCAGTTACAATCTGTAACTTTTCGGAGGGGACTTTTTGTTTTGACTTCCTCCTCTTTTTAAAACAGTTTCCTAATATCCTATATTATTTCTTA